>NZ_JBFUJJ010000022.1:0-57659 GCF_056401435.1 Arthrobacter sp. P4_F10 | reverse complement strand
CAACCGTGGTGATTGGGCCGAAGGTTTCCTGATCGTAGATCGACATCTCAGGCCGCACTTTGTCGATGATCGTGGCAGGCATCGAGGCACCGTCGGCACGGTCACCGACGATAAGTTCAGCTCCCTTGGCGAGTGCATCATCGATGAGACCGTTGATGCGGGCACCCGACTCTTCGCGGATCATGGGACCGACGATGCAGGCTTCATCGGCCAGCGGGTCGCCGGCGCTTAGCTGCGCCGCCCGTGCTGCGAACTTGGCGACGAACTCGTCGGCCACGCTGTCGTCAACGACGAAACGTTCGGTCGACATGCAGATCTGGCCCTGGTAGAGGAAGGAGCCGAAGACGGCCGCATTGACGGCGCCGTCAATGTCGGCGTCGTCGAGCACGACGAAAGGCGCCTTGCCGCCGAGCTCGAGCAGTAACGGCTTGAGGTATCGGGCGGCCTTTTCCGCAATGATGCGCCCCACTGCCGTCGAGCCGGGGAAGTTGATCCGGCGAACCGCCGGGTGCGCGATGATGGATTCGACGACCCGGTCGGAGTCCTCCGGGGTGCTTGTCAGGAAGTTCAGAACGCCAGCAGGAAGTCCTGCCTCGTGCAGGACTTCTGCAATGATCGCATGGGTTTTCGGGCTAGTTTCTGAGGCGCGGAAGACCACGGTGTTGCCGCAAACGATGGGGTAGGCAATGGCCCGGGCCGCCAGCACGCCTGCCCCGTTCCAGGGAGCCATGCTGAGAACAACTCCRGCGGGCTGCCGGACAGTCATGGAGAGCGTGCCCGGCTTATCCGTGGGGAGCGTCTCACCCTGAATCTGAGTGGCCAGCCCCGCCGCTTCACGGAACAGCTGCGCGGTGAGGAAGACGTTGAACCCGGCCCAGAGCTGTGCTGCACCAACTTCTGACATCATCGTTTCGATGAATTCGGGGCCCCGTCGCTCCATGATTTCCGCCGCCTTCAGCATCACGGCCCGTCGCTCGGTAGGGCCGGTCGCTGACCACGAACCGAAGGCCTTTGACGCCGACTGAACCGCATCGAGAGCGTCGTCTACGCTTGCTGCCGCGCTTTCGGTCACGAGTGCACCCGTCAGCGGGTTTCGCCGCTCGAACGTCTTGCGTTCACGGCCGTCTCGTGGCTGGTTATCAATGATGAGTTGCGTTTGCACTCTGCTCTCCTTGGTTTCTTTTTGATGATGATGCCGGGCTGCGCGCTGGTGGCGCCCGCGTTACTGCTGCAGGAATTCCTGACGCCCTGAGTCCACCGACGGCGGCCTCAACCGCGACAATGGGGCCAGTCTCAGTGCGGTATGGCGGTGTTGGATATTGTCGGCTGAACGGCCGCGGCGTCCGGGCTGGTGGTTGCCGCGGTGAGGAGCCGCGGTACCGACAGCACGGCGACTACGCCGATTGCTGCTGCTATGGCCCAGACGGAGAAGTTGATGAAGTTGCCCAGTGAGGCCGCTACCAGAACGCCGCCGCCCGAGATAGCCAGGACCGCGCCGATCCGCCCGATGCCGAGCGTGATGCCTAGGGCCGTGGCCCGCGTTGCGCCCGAGAAGTAAGTTGCAACGAAGCCGTTCACCAGGATCTGCGCTCCCACTGATCCGAAACCGACGACCGCGACAAGCAGATACATGACCGGAAGTGGCATGAGGCTGGTCCCCATGAGAACCAGTGCTATGCCGGAACTGGCGAAAGCCGTTGCGGTCACCGGGCGGGGTCCAAATCGGTCAGCCAGGCGGGAGGACACGAGCACACCCACGACGGCACCGATGTTGACCGTGAGAAGGAATGTCAGGGAGGAGGCCAGCGAGTACTTGGCGATGACCATGAGCTGCGGCAGCCAGGTATTGAGCCCATACACGAGCGTCTGGCCACAGACACCAGCCAAGCAGAAGAGGACCATCGCCCCGAGCAGGCGCCCTGTCAGTAGCGTGCGGAACCGGCCGGCTACCGGGGCGCCGCGATCCACGGGTGCTTCGGGTAGCGGTTCCAGTCCGTAGTCGGCGATGATGCGGTCCGCTTGGGCCCGGTCACCCTTGACAGCGAGGAAGGCCGGGGACTCGGGAAGGAACTTGAATAGCAGAGGCAGCACGGTAATCAGTGGAACGCCGCCGAGGGCCAGCATCCCCCGGAATCCGAGTGCGGGCAGGAAGGCGAGGGCGACCAGCGCGGCGAGGATCCCCCCAACAGCGTATCCGGAGAACATCAGGGCGTTATTGAAGTTGCGCCGGTTCGACTTTGAGAACTCTACGGTCAGTGCGATCGCCGTGGGGATGACACCGCCCAGTCCGAGGCCTGCCAGGAAGCGGAACAAACCGAAGAGCTCGGGAGTCGGTGCCCAGGCCGTCAGCAGCATGAGCAGAGAGAAGGCTGCAATGGAAGCCATCATGACCTTCCGCCGCCCGACGATGTCGGTGAGGTACCCGATGAGGATGGCGCCCATGAACATCCCGGCCAGCGCGTAGCTGCCGATCGCGCCCGTCTGCACCGGAGTCAGGCCCCAAGGTTCGTACGCAAGGAGTTTGGGAACGATTGCACCGTAGACAACCAGATCGTATCCGTCGAAGACGATGGCCAGGAAACAGAGAAAGATGACAGCGGCTGCCGATTTGCGAGGGCGAACCGGAGGTGAGACAGGCGATTGAAAAGCCATTGGGGACTCCAGGTGATATACACGACGTTGTGGCTGTGCCAGAGATGAGGGGTCGTTCGACTGTGATCTGACCCACAACTGAATGTAACATAAATGTGTTGTGCGTCAACAGAGGTGTTGCATGTTCCCTGATTGACGCCCGCCCGGGCACGCAAGTATTGGAGAAGCCTTATGCAGTGGAAGCCCAGAGCCCTGATCCTGGATCTATTTGGGGACTACCTCCGGTATGCCGGGAGCGAGGTAAAGCTTGCTGACATCACGGAGCTCCTCGCCGTCTTTGACATTGAGGCGGCCACGGTCCGCGTCAACCTCTCGCGCCTTCGTAAGGAGGGCTGGTTCACCACCCGGCGCGTGGGGCGGGAAACGGTCTACTCCCTCACCCCCCACATGCTGGAGATCCTCAACGAGGGGCGCGAACGGATCTTCCGCCGGCGGGACGAAAAGTGGGAGGGTCGCTGGACCATGGCCATTTACCAGGTCCCGGAATCCGAACGCGCCGTCCGGGAACAGCTCCGCAAGCAGCTCGCGTGGCATGGTTTCGGCCAGCTGTCGCCATCGACCTGGCTAAGCCCGCACGACCTCATCTCGGAGGTCCGCGAAATTGCCGCCGAATATCCGCTGGCCAAAGTTGATGCTCTCTGGTGCGGGACCGGCGACCTCGAGGAGGACAGGGACCTCGCCGCACGATGCTGGGACCTCGAGCAGCTCGGCGCGGACTATCGGCAATTCATCCGCACCTATGCCGCCCTTGATGATGAGGCAGTCAACGCCGGCAAGGACGGGCGAACGGCACTCATCGAACGGATGCAGATTATCGGCGACTTCCGTCGCTTCCCATTCCGGGACCCCCACCTGCCCCTCGAGCTGCAACCCAAGGGCTGGCCCAGCAGCGAGGCGTACAGCCTGTTTGGTGCAATCCACCGCCAGCTCGGGCCTGCCGCCACGGAATTCGTCTCCGGCGTCATTGGTCAGCCCGTCGGGCAGGGCCAGGAGGTCGTCGCGTAACGCGTCGAGGCCCTGAAGCCCGCCGGCCGCTTCTGGGACCTGGACACCCTCACTGGAAGGTCCGTCCCGCGGTTCCCAACAGTTATATGTAACAAATAGTTGACGATCCGCGGAGAACCGTTACATACTGGGAACGAGACGTAGCACACGTCCTCCCCCAAATCTCTAAAGGTGGCATCGATGGCACTTCGCGTAGCCTGCATTGGCGGCGGTCCCGGCGGACTGTTCTTCTCAACCCTGTTCAAGCAAACCGTTCCCGACGCCGACGTCGTGCTCTTTGAGCGGAACCAGGCCACCGACGCCTTTGGCTTTGGCGTGGTCTTCTCCGACGCGACGCTGAACCGGATCAACGACGCCGATCCCGTTGTTCGCAATGGCCTCCGGGACTTCGGCACCCATTGGGACGACATCGAGGTCTGGCTCAAAGGCGAACAGAAGTCCTTCACCGGCAACGGCATGGCCGCGATCTACCGCAAGACCCTCCTGAAGCTCATGCAGGAGCGGGCGGCCGAAGTCGGGGTCGACACGCGCTTTGGCCAGTACGTGCCCGAGCTGTCCCAGCTCGACGGTTTCGACCTGATAGTCGGCGCAGACGGCGCCAACTCGTCGACCCGCGAACAGTTGGGCGAGAGCCTGGGCCACACCGCCGAGACCGCAACAGCCAAGTTCATCTGGTTCGGGACCACGTACAAATTCAACGGACTCACCTTCGTCCACCGGCAGAGCGAATACGGCAACTTCGCGGTCCACGGCTACCCGATCAGTGACGACCTGAGCACCTTCATTGTCGAGACCGACGAAGCAACCTGGCGCCGGGCTGGACTCGACGAATTCGATGTCAGCCAGCCCCCGGGACCCTCCGACCTGAAGACCCAGCGGTTCCTCGAAAAGCTCTTCGCCGAAGACATCAACGGTGAGCCGCTCGTGGCCAACAACTCCCGGTGGGCAAACTTCCGCACCCGACGCACCCGTTCCTGGCACAAGGGCAACGTCGTCCTGCTCGGCGACGCTGTGCACACCGCCCACTTCTCTGTAGGTTCCGGTACCAAGATGGCCATGGAAGATGCCATCACGCTGGTCCGGGAAGTCGCGGCGCACCAGGACGACCTGGAGTTGGCTTTCACGAACTACGAAGCCGAACGCCAGCCGCAGGTGGCCAAAATCCAAAACCAGGCCCGCGGCGGACTGAGCTGGTGGGAACACTTCGCCCGTTACTACAACTCCTTCGAGCCGACCCAGTTCACCTTCCACTTCTTCTCCCGCAGCATCGACATCGACAAGATCCGCCAGCGTGACCCGGAGCTGGTTGCATCCGCAGAACAGGACTGGCTGGCCAGGCACGGAAACACGCCGATGGAAACTCCGCTCTTCGCAGGATCCGCAGCGTTCGCTGGCCGCCAACTCTCCTTCACCTACCAGGACGGCACGCCGAAGTTGAGCGGAACCGGCGGCAGCATTGCCCTGGTCACCGACCCGGACGACGCCGACGCCAACACGGGACTTCTGCTCACCGCGCCGGATACCGAAGAGGGCCTGGCCGCCGCGTTTGAGCTTCTGCCGGCTCAGGCTGCTGCCATTGTTATCCAGGGCGGCAATCCGTTCACCCGTATTCTTCTGTCCGAGGAAGCCCGCCTTGGACGGAGACTGAAAAGCGTCATCGTCGATGACCGGGGCCCGGTATCGGCCCTGACGCTGGTCCTCTCCGGCCGCGCTGACGCCGTCGCCACCGCAAGCATGGAGGTTTCAAATGCATGATCTTTCTCCCCTGCTCGCACCGCGCGGCATCATCGTCGTCGGCGCCTCGTCCAGCCCCGAGAAACTCGGCGCCGTCATGGCACAATCACTGTCCACCTACCCGGCTCCGGTGGAGCTCGTGAACAGCCGCGGAGAGAACGGTATGCACACCAGCATCGCCGACGCCGCAGCCGCCATTCCTGGCGGTCCGGATCTGGCAGTGCTCTGCGTACCTGCCGCCGCCACCGCCCAGGCATTGCGTGACAGCTCGGCGAATGGCGCCAAGGCAGCGCTGGTCTGCGCCGGCGGATTCGCCGAAGCCGGCGGTCCCGGCATCGAATTCGCGCACCAGGTGGAGGCTGCTGTCCGGGACACCGGCATCCGGCTGCTCGGCCCGAACACGTCGGGCTTCTTCGTCCCCTATCGCAATCTTCGCGCAAGCTTCGTGCCCGGCGTCGCAGAACTGGAACCGGGTTCGGTGGCCGTCGTGGCAGCCAGCGGTGGAGTCAACCACGTCCTCGCTTTCCACCTGCAGCGGGCCGGCGTGGGCGTCAGCCTCGGCGTCGGTATCGGCGCTGGCACTGATATCACCGCACCCGATGTTCTGGACTACCTGATCTCCGATGAGCAAACCAAGGCAGTCGCCCTGCACCTGGAAACCGTCGCCGACGGACCAGCCCTCATCGACGCCGTATCACGCCTCAGCGCGGTTAAGCCGGTTGTAGCTTTGGTCGTCGGCCGCAACGATGTGTCCGAGTTCGCCCAGTCCCACACCGGGGCTTTGGCCACGTCCTGGCGCACCACACGATCCGTCCTCAAGCAGGCCGGGGCGGTAATTGTCGACGACGAGAACCAGTTGGTTGCCGCCGTCACCGCCTTGGCGGGTCGCCGCCTCGCACCGGCGGCAGACCCCGGAGTTGGCCTCATCACGGGTCAGGCCGGACCGGGCTTGCTGATCGCTGATGCCCTTCACAGCGCCGGAGTGACCCTCCCCCGTCTTACAGAGGGCAGCCAGGACACTATCGGCGCCTTGCTCCCTCCGCTGACCTTTCAAGCCAATCCCGTTGACACCGGCCGTCCCGGACCCGGCTACGAGCAAATCGTTGCCGCCGTCGCCCAAGACCCGGCCATCGACGTCGTCGCCGTCTACGGTCTGACTGAACCCGTAGCCGACCTCCCCCTGGCGGTCGCCAATTCCGGAGTGGCTCATATGATGCCGTTTGTGATCGGCGTCGATGGTCCCGATGGAGACCTGGAGCGCACCTTCAAGTCCGCGCAACATCACGACCTTCCACTGATCTCGGGGCCAACATCGCTGGCCCACGGAATCGCAGCATTGGTGAACGATTCCCGGGGTCAATTCCAACGGGAGCAAGCATCTGCCGGAGCACTCGCATGGCCCGATCTTCACGGGCCCTGGGACGAGAACCGGGCCAAGGAACTTCTGGGTGCATTGGGCATTTCCACGCCGGAACGTCGTGTGTGCAGCACCCGTGCCGCCGCTCATGAAGCCCTATCCGAACTCGGCGGCCCAGTGGCGGTCAAACTGCTCGACGCCGCCGTCCTGCACAAGACGGAGATCGGCGGCGTGCACCTGGGGGTCAAGTCCCCGGAAGACATGGACCGCGCGCTGGAGGGCCTTGAGGCCGCCGGCGCCCGGGAGTTCCTGGTGGAGGTGATGGCCCCATCCGGCGTCGACCTTGTGGTGGGCGTCCGCCGCGATCCCGTTTTCGGACCGATCGTGGTTCTGGGATTGGGCGGCACCGCCGCCGAAGTGTTCGCCGACATTTCCATCCGTTCTGCGCCCCTGGCGGTACGGGCGGCCGAGGGCATGCCCGGCGATCTGCAGGCGCGCGAACTCTTGTATGGCTTCCGCTCCGGGCCGATGCTGAACACAGCGGAACTTGCAGGCCTGTTGGTCAGGCTCGGCGATGCACTCGTCTCCAACGAGGCCATCGCAGAAATCGAAATCAACCCCCTGCGCCTGACCCGCAACGGGCTCCTGGCGCTGGACGCAGTAGTTATCAATGTCGAGGAGGACATTAAATGACCAGCCACACCAGTGAAGGCACTGTCCCCTGGCCGGCCGACCTTGCCGCAGAATTTCGTCAGAAGGGCTACTGGGAAGACCGGACCCTTGGCAGCTACGTCCTCGAAACGGCCGATCGGCTTCCTGACAAGATCGCCTTGGTGGAGGGTGATGTCCGGATCACCTACTCCGAGCTTGCCAACCGTATGGACGCTGCCGCTGAGCGGCTCCTTCAGCTCGGACTCAAAGCGGACGATCGCATCATGGTCCAATTGCCCAACGGATGGCAGTTCACCATACTCACACTGGCTTGTTTCCGGGCAGGCATTGTCCCCGTCATGGCGCTGCCGGCGCACAGGAAATATGAGCTTTCCTTCCTAACGGAACTCTCCGAGTCACGGGCCATTGCGGTGCCGGACGTTATCAAGGATTTCGACCACCAAGCGTTAGCGGAGGAGCTCGCATCGTCAATTCCCTCACTCAAGTTGATCCTCGTGTCCGGTGCGGCGAATCCCTTGAACGTTCGTCTGGAAGAGATCCTGGCCCCGGGCAATGACGCGCTGGGTGCCCGCGCACGGCTGGATGCATCGGCACCGTCTGCCGATGCAGCAGCTCTGTTCCTGCTCTCCGGCGGCACCACCGGCCTCCCCAAACTCATCACCAGAACCCACAACGACTACGCCTACAACATCAAGGCCACCTCCATACCAACGGCCGTCTCCGAGGACACCGTGTATCTGGGTACGCTGCCGGCCAGCCACAACTTCCCGCTCGCCTGCCCGGGCATCCTGGGGATCCTCTTCGCCGGCGGCCGTGTGGTCATGCTGCCCAGCCCCGAACCGCGTAAGGCCTTCGCCGCCATCGAACGGGAAGGGGTCACGCTTTCAACAGCAGTTCCGGCGGTGGCGCAACGCTGGATTGAGCACCAAGAGGAAACGGGTGGCAACCAGTTGGCGAGCCTACAGGTCATTCAGGTTGGTGGTTCGCGGCTGCCCGATGAAATTGCCCGCAAAGTGAAGCCAGTGCTTGGCGCAACGCTGCAGCAGGTCTTCGGCATGGCGGAAGGACTCATCAACACCACCCGCCTGGACGACCCCGAAGACGTAATTTGCACGACCCAGGGACGTCCTGTGTCCGAAGCCGACGAGGTCCGAATTGTGGATGAGGCAGGCAATGACCTCCCGGATGGCGTAGCCGGTTCCATACTGACACGCGGCCCATACACCCCCCGCGGCTACTACCGCGCACCTGAGGCCAACGCCCGGGCCTTCACCCCGGATGGCTGGTACGCCAGCGGTGACATCGTGGAGCGGCGCCCCGACGGAAACCTCATCGTCCAGGGCCGGGACAAGGACATGATCAACCGCGGCGGAGAAAAGATCTCGGCAGAGGAAATCGAAAGCCTCGTCTACCGCATCGAGGATGTCACCATGGCAGCCGCCGTTGCGATGCCTGACCCCGTGCTCGGCGAAAAACTCTGCCTCTACATCACAGTCAAACCCGGACACCAAGTAACCCTTGAGCAAATCCAGGAGCTGCTTCGCAAGACCGGAGTCGCTGCGTTCAAGATCCCCGAACGACTCGTGGTCCTGGACGAGTTGCCGACCACCAAAGTCGGCAAGATCAACAAGAAAGACCTCCGCGCCGACATAGCAGAGCGACTCGCCGCCGCTGGCGCCCACGCAAAGTAAAGGATTGGCATGATCGAGAACACGACTCACGAATCAGTGGCCGCGGGGCACACTGCTCCGGAGCCGACGCCCGAAGAGGCTGCCCAGCTCAAGGAGCTGTACCGGGATTTTGACCGGGAGAACCTGATCCCGCTGTGGACCGAGATCGCGGATTTGATGCCGATGGTCCCGACCCCGAAGGCGGTCCCCCACGTCTGGCGGTGGAGCGACCTGTACCCGCTGGCGGCCCGTGCCGGGGATCTGGTCCCGGTGGGGCGGGGCGGGGAGCGCCGGGCCATTGCCCTGGCCAACCCGGGCCTGGCTGGTACGCCGTACGCGACGCCCACGCTGTGGGCGGCCATCCAGTACCTCGGCGCCCGTGAAACCGCGCCGGAACACCGGCACTCGCAGAACGCGTTCCGGTTCGTCGTCGAGGGCGAAGGGGTCTGGACTGTGGTGAACGGKGACCCGGTGCGGATGTCSCGCGGCGACTTCCTGCTGACCCCGGGCTGGAACTTCCACGGCCACCACAACGACACCGATGAGCCGATGGCCTGGATCGACGGCCTGGATATCCCGTTCGTGCACTACGCCGACGCCGGSTTCTTCGAGTTCGGCACCGAGCGCGTCACCGATGAGGCCACCCCGGACATCTCCCGCTCCGAGCGGCTCTGGGCCCACCCGGGCCTGCGCCCGCTCTCCGGCCTGGACGACRCCACGAGCTCCCCCATCGCGGCGTACCGCTGGGAATACACGGACCGCGCACTGGCCGAGCAGCTGCTGCTGGARGACGAGGGCCACCCGGCCACCGTGTCCCAGGGCCACGCCGCCGTCCGCTACACCAACCCCACCACGGGCGGGGATGTGATGCCGACCATCCGGGCCGAATTCCACCGCCTCCGCGCCGGCGCCGCSACCGAGACCCTCCGCGAGGTCGGCTCCAGCGTCTGGCAGGTCTTCGARGGSWCCGGCTCCGTGGTCCTGAACGGCGAAACCAGGACCCTGGCGAAGGGCGACCTCTTCGTCGTCCCGTCCTGGGCMGCCTGGTCMYTGCAGGCYGAGACCGGGTTCGATCTCTTCCGCTTCAGTGACGCCCCCATTTTCGAACGACTGAACTTCAACCGCACCTACCTCGAAGGACGCAAGAACGCATGAGACTCCTCACCCTCCGCACCCAAACCGGCACCAAGGCCGTGCGCCAGGACGGCGACACCCTGACCGAGATCGACGGCTTCGCCGACGTCGGAGAGCTGCTCCGCACCGCGGACTGGGARGCSACCGCGAAGGCAGCCAAAGGCGCCACGCACCCGCTCGAGGGCGCCAACCTYGACGCCGTCGTGCCCTCCCCCGGCAAGATCATCTGCGTGGGCCACAACTACCGCAACCACATCAAGGAAATGGGCCGGGAAGTCCCCGAGTTCCCCACCCTGTTCGCCAAGTACCAGGAATCCCTGATCGGCCCGAACGATGATCTGGCCCTGCCGCAGGAATCCGGCACCGTCGACTGGGAATCCGAACTCGCCGTCGTCATCGGCAAGAAGGGCCGCCGGATCAGCGAAGCCGACGCCGCGGAGCACATCGCCGGCTACGCCGTGCTCAACGACGTGTCCATGCGCGACTACCAGTTCCGCACCATCCAGTGGCTGCAGGGCAAGACCTGGGAAAAGTCCACCCCCTTCGGCCCCGCGCTGGTCACCAAGGACGAGTTCAGCGGCGGCCTCATGACCACCGCGGTCGACGGCGAAGTGCAGCAGCAGACCCCGACCAACGACGTCGTCTTCACCCCGGAGTTCCTGGTCTCCTACATCTCCACCATCATCACGCTGAACCCGGGCGACGTCATCGCCACCGGCACYCCGGGAGGCGTGGGCCACGCCCAGGACCCSAAGCGCTACCTGCAGGAAGGCCAGATCCTCGTCACCACCATCGAGGGCCTGGGCCAGCTGAAGAACCGCGTGGTCAAGGAAGCCTGATGGTTGCCCGCCAGGACCAGACGACGGACCCGGAGCTGCTTGCGGCCCTGCTGCAGGCACGCCGGGGCACGGCGTTCTTCGCCCGCAAGCTCAACGAGCTCTCCGACGCGGAGCTCGACGGCGATTCGCTGCTGCCGGGCTGGACCCGACGCCACATCACCGCGCACATCGGCTACAACGCCCGGGCGATCGCGCGGCTCATCGAGTGGGCGGCCACCGGCGTGGAGACCCCGATGTACGCCTCCACCGCGGTCCGCGACCACGAGATCGACTTCGGGGCAACCCTGAGYCCGATCGCGCTGCGGCACCTGTTCGACCACTCCGCCGTGCACCTGAACGTCGAATGGCGGGACCTGCCCGGGGACGCCTGGCACCACAAAGTCCGCACCATCCAGGGCCGGGAAGTGCCTGCCACCGAAACGGTCTGGATGCGCAGCCGGGAAGTCTGGATGCACGCCGTGGACCTGGCCAACGGCGCCAGCTTCACCGACATCCCGGTTCCCGTGCTGGAGCGGCTCCTGAAGGACATCACCGGCGCCTGGAAGGCCCGCGGCACCGATGCGGACCTCGTGGTCAAGGTAACGGACCGCGGCCTCACATTCGGGGACACGACGTCGGCGTCCCCTACCGTGGTCTCCGGACCGCTCGCGACCGTCGTCGAATGGGCCGCCGGCCGCGGCAACGGCGGCGTCACCGCCAGCGGGTCCGGCGCTGAAGCCGGCAACGGCAAGGTTCCGGCCGCACCGAAGTGGATCTGAGCCCCACGGATTCCAGCAGCAGACCGGAAAAGCCCCCTCACCCGAGGGGGCTTTTCCGGTTTAAATACCGCAGGGACCGCCGGCTACTTTCCATCCCGGTAACCATCTGCATGTGCGATTACTCAGTGTGGTGACTATTGCGGAGCAGAGTGGTAAACATGAGCTGTTCCGCTGAGGAACCCCGGCGGGGCTCGTTTCTCACAGCGAGGTGAACCATGACTTCCATCAATCCTGCCAATCATCTCGACGAACTCGGCCAGCGCACGCTGCGCAGGGCGCGCCGCCGCATCATGCCACTGATCGTCCTGCTCTACTTCATTGCGTACCTGGACCGGAACAATGTCGGCTTCGCGAAGCTGACCATGAGCGAGGACATTGGCCTGAGCGCATCGGCATACGGCCTCGGCGCGGGCATCTTCTTCCTCGGCTACGCGCTGCTGGAAATCCCGAGCAACGCCGGAATGTACCGGTTCGGCGCCCGCAAATGGATCGCCCGGATCCTCATCTCATGGGGCATCTTTGCGACCGCCATGTGCCTGGTGAACGGCGAAACCAGCTTCTACATCGTCCGGTTCCTGCTCGGTGCCGCCGAGGCAGGGTTCTTCCCCGCCATCCTCTTCTACCTGACGCTGTGGTTCCCGGCCGCCCAGCGCGTCACGGTGCTGGGGATCTTCATCCTGGCGCAGCCGGTGTCCAATGCCCTTGGCGCTCCGGTTTCGGGCCTGCTGCTGCAGATGGACGGCATTCTTGGCCTGCAGGGGTGGCAGTGGCTTTACATCGTTGAGGGCATCCCCGCCATCATCCTCGGGATTCTGACCCCGGTCCTGATGACCGACCGCCCCAGCCAGGCGCATTGGCTGGCCGACGATGAGCGCGAATGGCTGACCAGGACCATGGACGATGAGCTGGCCCACAAGCAGAAGGGGCAGCCCCATCATTTCCTGGCCGGCCTCAAGGACCCCCGGACCATTGCCTACGCAGCGCTGTACTTCGGGCTGGTCTGCGGTATCTACGGCCTCGGGCTGTGGATGCCGACGATCGTTGCCGCACTCGGGGACTTCAGCACCACGCAGGTCGGTTTTATCGTTGCCATCCCCTACACGATTGCGGCGATCTTTGTGTACTTCTGGGGCAAGCGCTCGGACCGTACCGGTAACCGGGTCTTGCACGCGACCCTGAGCATGATCATGGCGGCCATCGGTCTCTTGGCTGCCGGCTACCTGGTCGAGGTCAACGCGATCCTGGCACTGATGGCCCTGACGCTGGCGGCCATGGGCATTTACTCCGCTATTGCCCCGTTCCTGGCCATGCCCGCGACTGCCCTGGTCGGTGCTGCGGCAGCAGCCGGTCTGGCCATGGTGAATTCGCTCGGTAATCTGGGCGGGTTCGTGGCTCCCTACGCCGTGGGGCTGCTAAATGACGCCTCGGGCGATAACCGTTCCGGCCTCGTGTTCCTGTCGGCCTGCCTCGGCATCACGGCCGTCGCGACCTATCTCTACGCACGCAAGCGCCCGGAGGGACATGTGAAGCCCGGTACGCCCTCCACGGTCGGGGAAGAAGCTGTAGCTTCCGACGACTTCGACATCCAGAACTGACAATCAGGCGACGAAGGGCTAAGGGACATGACTCAGCAAAAAGCGTTTCCGGTGAAGCGGACCGCCGTGCTGACCGGCGCGGCCTCTCCCCGCGGCATCGGACGGGCGACGGCGGAAATGCTCGCCAGCGGAGGCTGGGCGGTTGCGATCCTGGATGTCGACGGCGACGCAGCCCGGAACGCAGCGGAGGAAATCACCGCCGTTTACGGTGTCCAGGCGATTGGCGTGGGCGCGGACGTCTCCGACCCGGAGGCCGTCAACGCCGCCATTGACGAGGTTGAATCCACCCTGCCGCCGATCGTTGGCCTGGCCAACCTGGCAGGTATCAGCTCACCCACGGAGTTCATGGACGAGACGCTCGGGGCGTGGGAGCGGGTGTTCAAAATCAACATGACCGGCACGTTCCTGGTATCCCAGCGGGTGCTCAAGGGCATGATCGAGCGGAAGCTAGGAAGGATCGTGAGCGTCTCGTCCATCTCCGCCCAGCGCGGAGGCGGCACCTACTCCAAGGTGGCTTACAGTGCCTCGAAAGCTGCCATCATCGGTTTCACACGGGCTCTGGCCCGGGAAATGGGCCAGCACGGAATCACCGTCAACTGCGTGGCTCCCGGCCCCGTGGACACGGACATCATGGGTGGAACACTCACGGATGAGCGAAAAGCCGCCATGGCTGCCGACATCCTGGTGGGCCGGGTGGGAACCGTACGGGACATCGCCGCGCTGATGGTGTTCCTGCTGGGCGAGGATGCCGGCTTCATCACGGCCGCGACGTATGACATTAACGGAGGACTGCAGATTTCCTGACCCTTGCGAACTGAGTCATCTGCGCAAGACGGGGCTCAGCCCAGGTGGACGATCGGGGCGTCGCCGTCGGTGCCTGTGAACTTCTTGCGGTCGATGTTGATGAGCAGCAGGGCAATCGGAGCGATCAGGATCGCAACACCTGCGGCCCAGAGGAACACCTTGGCGTAGCCGTCTGAGAGGGCCGCCAGTGAGACACCGCCGGCCGCGGCCGCGATGGTGCTGAAGAGAGCGATGCCGAGGGAGCCGCCGATCTGCTGCGAGGCGTTGACCAAGGCGCTGGCCACACCGGAATCATCCTTGTCCACGCCGAACAGCGCCAGGTTCTGCATCGGCACGAACACCATGCCAAGCCCGACACCCAGGAGAAGGAGCGCGGGCAGCATGTTGACGAGGTAGAGGCCCTCGGCGCTGACCTGCGTGAGCCAGAGCATCGCCGCCGCCATGAAGACCGGACCCGCGGCCGTCGGGATCTTTGCACCCAGCTTCGGCAGGTTCTTCGCGACAACCCCCGCCGTGATGATCAGTGCCACCGTCATGGGCAGGGAAGCAAGCCCGGCGAGGAACGGGGCGAAGCCAAGCACAATCTGGATGTAGAAGTTGATGAACAGAATGCCGCCGATCAGGACCGCGCCGGACAGGAACGAGGCCAGGAACGCCGCTCCGCGGTTGCGCTCGGTGGCCACGCGCAGCGGCAGGAGCGGGTGCTTGACGGTGGCCTCGACCAGGACGAAGAGTGCCATGAGTACGACGCCGGCTGCAATGAATCCCCAGGCTTCGGGGGCATCCCAGCCGTGCTCCGCATTGGTGAAGCCGTAGACGAGGGACCCCAAACCCAGGGCGGCCAGGACGACGCCGGGCCAGTCATATTTGGTGGACCCCTGGGCCTTGCTTTCGCTGACCAGAGACCACACGCCGGCGAGGGCGATGGCGGCGATCGGCACGTTCACGAAGAAGCACCAGCGCCAGCTCGCGTGTTCGGTCAGGAAACCTCCCAGCAGGACGCCGACGGCGGCACCGACGCCAGTGATGGAGCCGAAGATCGCGAACGCCGTGCCGCGGTCCTTTCCGCCCGGAAAGGCGACGTTCAGCAGCGCCAGGGCGGCGGGGGCCAGCAGCGCAGCGAACACGCCCTGCAGGGCGCGCGCACCGATCAGTTCCCAGGGCTGTTGCGCGATGCCGCTGAGCAGAGACGCGACCGCGAAACCTGCGGCGGCCACGAGGAAGGTCCGTTTCCGGCCCCAGAAGTCCGCGATCCGGCCTCCGAGCAGCAGGAAGGCGCCGAAGGCCAGTGCGTAGGCCGTGACCACCCAGGAACGCGCCGAGTCACTGATCCCCATCTCGATCTGGAGACGCGGCAGTGCCAGGTTCACGATCGTGCCGTCCAGGACCACCATGAACTGTGCGAGGGCCAGGAATACCAGCGCCCACCAGCTGCTGCTGGGCCTGCTCCCCTGCTTTGTCCCTGCATCTGCTAGCTGTGTTGCCATATCAAAATCCACCCTTCAAGTATTAATACTTACAAAAGTATAACTACTTCGCATGAGTTCGTAGGCAGGGCGTGGAGGTGATGTGCGCTACTCGGGCTCGGCGATGATCGAGGCGAGGCGCTGCAGGGCCGGCAGGCTGGCGGCGATTTGCTCGCGCTCTTCGGGCAGCAGCCGGGAACTCGCCGACTCCAGCGCTTCCGCCCAGGCGCCCTCAAGGAGGGTCTTGATCCGCTGGGACTCCGCCGTGGGGTGGAGGGCGACGTACCGCTTGTCGGCTGCGTCGCGGGTGCGGGTGACAAGGCCCGCGGCGACCAGCTCCCGGAGCTGGACGCTGACGTTGCTGAACTGCCGCCCGAGACGCGAGGCAACGTCCGCAACGGTGATGCCGGGGTGGTTCTCGATGACCCGGAGGATTTCCAGCACGCCATTGGACAGCGGCCGGACGCCGGTGTCATTGTGCGATTTCCGGCGGATATCGGAGGAAATGTCGATCACCGAGACGGCCAGGGACCGGTGGTCCACAGCCTTCGCCGGTACTTCGGCTGCGCCCATACTTTCCATCCGGTTCAGCCTTCGTCGCAGAGCAGGTGGTACCAGTTGTCGGCGAGCACCTCGAGTGCGTGGTCGCGGTTTGGTTCAAACTTCCGTCGTGTCCAGAGCGTGGCGACGTAGTCGAGCGAGGTGAACGCGAGAGTGCCGCGAATGTGGCGCGTCTCCTCCGAGAAGCGACTTGCCAGCTCCATTCCGCGCACGAGATCGGAGATGACCTCCTCATGCCATCCCTCGACCAGGGCGCGCACCTCGCGATCAACGGCGGCTGCCTCCTCGAGCACGTCGAGGTACGGGCGGAAGACTGGCCAGAGCGCCGCCCGCGACTCCAGCCAGGCCAGGATGCCCGGCAGCTCGCCTGCGCGCACGACGTCGACGAGCTCGGCCGCGGTCGATCCCCGTTCGGGGCCGTCCGCGCGGTCCAGCACAGCGTTGACGCGCGCCATGAAGTCCCGCATCAGGTCGCTGCGCGAGGGGTAGTAGGCGTAAAAAGTCACCCGGGTGGTTCCTGCCGCAGCGGCAATCTCATCGATCGTCGTCGCGGCGTAGCCCTTCTCGGTGAAGAGTTCAAGTGCCCGTTCGACGATCACGTCGCGGGTCAGCTGCTTCTGGGCCTCTCGCAACGACGACATGGATCAATCCTAACGGTGTTGTGCGGCGTCAGACACGAGCTGGCGCCGCCGGACGCACCGCGGCCGGACCGACGTCGGCCAGCCGGCGCAGTTTGGGGATGGGGATCCGGTAGTTGATCGCGACGGCGGTGCCTGAACCGTCCATGTTGTCCCAGCGCAGCAGCATCGAATCCGCACTCTCGCCGGGCTCGCAGAAATCGGGAGTCCCGACAACCGGCGCGAAGCCCACCGACTTGAGCGACAGGCCGAAGCCCTCTGTCCAGAAGTACGGCTGGAAGTCGAACTCGGGCGCCGCGTCACCCTTGAGCAGGCCGACGGCGGCGATCTTGGCCTGGTCGATGGCGCTGGTCCAGAGGGGCACCCGTTCCACCCCTCGACGGGTCGGGAAGAACGCCACGTCGCCGGCGGCGACGATGTCCGGCCGGAGCCTGCCGCGCGAGTCGACACGCAGCTGCCCGTCGACGAGGAGGTTCGAGCCAGCCAGCCAGCCGATGTTTGGCTCGTCGCCGATAGCGGTGACCACAAGGTCCGCCTCCAGTTCGGTGCCGTCGGCAAGGACGACTTTTGCCCCGGTACCGTGATCGAGAAGACGGGCCTTCCCACCGCCAACCACCCGCAGTCCGCGCCGGACGGCGGCGGAGGTGAAGATGTCGGCCAGATGGTCGCCAAGCTGACGCGAGAGCGGCTTGACGTCGGAGACGAGGGTGACCTCGCAGCCCACGTGCAGGCAACCGGACGCGACCTCAACGCCGAGCGGTCCGCCGCCGACCACAATAACTGACGGGCGCGATGCGGCCAGCTCTTTGAGCAGGATCGCATCCTCGATGGTGCGCAGGGTGAGCTCCCGGAGGGAGCCGTCCTGTCGCGGTCCAGCTGCTCCTTGCCCCGGGGCGAGGCGCTTCGCCCGGGAACCGGAAGCGATGACGAGGCCGTCATACGGCAGCTCATCGCCCCCGTCCAGGCGAACCAGCCGGGCGTCAACGTCCAGGCCCGTGGCGCTGACTCCGAGCAGCTCGGTTGCTTCGTGGGTCGGCTCGGGGAGCACATGGGCCTGGAGTACATCGTCGCTTTTCCCATCGACGCTGTTCCCATCAACACTGTCCCCATCAACACTGTGCAGCAGCGCCTTGGAGAGGGCTGGCCGGCTGTAGGGATGGTGGCGCTCGGCGCCCACAACAGTGAGCTCACCATCGAAGCCGGCCGAGCGCAGCGAGTCGCAGGCCGTGAGCCCGGCGATGCCGTTGCCAACCACCACTATCCTGCGCATCGTCATGCCGCGGCCAACCGCAGCGCGGCAACCGGGCAGACCCTTACCGCCGCCTTCGCGGCGTCCAGGTCAGCCCCTTCCGCGTCCGGAACGTCGATTACCAGCTCGCCGTCGTCGTCGAGGTGCATCAGCCGGGGAGCGGCCTCTTCGCAGAGGCCGTGTCCCTCGCAGCGCGGCCGGTCGAGTTGGATCCTCATGCTGCCACCACCTTGGTGACCTGGAGCAACTCGAGGCTCCGCGTGATGTTGCTCGGCTCCCGGACTTCATCGGAAATCGTCAGCGTTTTCACCCTGCGGGCAAGGGCCTCAATGATCGCATGGGCTTCAAGTTTCGCCAGGCCTTGGCCGGCGCAGCCGTGCGGTCCATAGCCGAAGGACAGGTGGTCCACCGGGTTGCGCATCACGTCGAAGGTGTCGGGATTCTCGTAGTGCCGCGGGTCCCGGTTGCCGGCGCCGAAGAGGATGCCCACCTGCGCCCCGGCAGGAATCGTGGCTCCGTCGATTTCCACGTCGCGGGTTGCCCTGCGGCCCCAGATGTGGACCGGTGCCCAGTAGCGCAGCACTTCGGCGAACGCCGCGGGGACGAGTTCCGGGTTCTCCCGGACCAGCCCGAACTGCCCGGGGTGGTGGCCGAACAGCGCAATGATGTTCCCGATTGACGCGATTGTCGTGTCGACGCCCGCTCCCAGGTACTGGTGGATGATGTGCCCCGCAGAGCCTTGGGGAATGTCGCCGCGTGTCTCGGCGTCGAAGATTCCGCGGCCGATTGAGCCGGGTGTGAGGTCGTCGGCGGTGACCGACGAGCACCAGCCGTAGAGCTCGCCGGCGATCGGGAAGCTCTCCTGCGTGCGCTGGTTCAGCGGGCCGATGACCTGCATCGCGGCCTGGCCCCAGCGCAGCATGTTGTCCTTGACGTGTCCGCTGAAGCCAATGAGGTCGGCAACGATTTCGATCGGGAAGGCCCGGGCCAGGGAGTCGATGGCCTCAAAGCTGCCGCTGGCGGCGAGCTCGGCGACGAGCTGGTCCGCCTTTTCGTCGATGACGACCTTCAGGCCGCGGAGTGCGCGGGGGGTGAGGTTCTGTGACAGCGTGGCCCGGAGCTGCGTGTGAATGGGCGGGTCGGAGGCAAGCGAGGTGCCCTGCAGCGCCTCGTTCACCATCGGGTTGAAGCCGATGCTGGTCGACGAGAAGGTCTCCGGATCACCGAGTGCGTCACGGATAACGTCGTAGCGCGTTAGGACGTACAGCTCGTTCTTGGGAAGGTGCACCACTGCGGCCTGCTCGCGGAGCGAGGCATACGTGGGGTAGGGGTCGACCAGGACGTCGTCGGCCCAGATGTCGATGCCGGATTCGGTGGGTGCAGTCACGGTGTTCTCCTTGCGGATTGTGGGTTGTGGGTAGTGGGTAGTGACGTGTAGCCGTCAGTCTCAGACGGCCACTTCAGCGGTGGCCTCTGTCGTCTCTGCGATGGCGTCGGGGGTGGGCGCCGAAGAACGAGCGGAGATGAAGAGGGTGAGGAGGGCGGAGGCTGTTGCCGCGATGGCAGCGACGAGGTAGACCGTTTGGAAGCCCTGGCCGAGCGAGGCTCCGGCCACGCCCTGTATCTGCTGCTGCGCGGCGGTGAGGGCCTGAACCATGCCGTCGACAGCAGGGGCGGGCGCGCCCCCGGCCAGTGCCTGGCCGGAGAACTGGGCGATGACGCCGTCCCAGCCCGAGAGATAGCCCAGGGGCGGCACGTGGGAGAGCCGGCGACTGCGTTGGCGGGCAGCCCCGCCCCGCCGAGGATCCCGCCGAGGGGGCCCGCGAAGGCTGAGGCGCCGATGCTGAACGCGATGGCCGAGCCGATGACCGGGCCAAGGGCGAAGCCAAGGTCCCGCAGCAGGTTCGTCGTCGCCGACGCCATGCCGATGTGCTGCGGCGGGACGGTGTTGATCGCCACGGAAGTGATGGAGCCAACTGTGAGCGCGAATCCGATGCCCAGCAGCAGAAGTGGCGGAATGAAGGCCGTCCACGGGGTACCGCCGAAGGCCTCCGGCGCGCCCAGGGAGAACGTCGAGAGCCAAAAGCCGGAGATGGCCATGAAGGCGAAGCCCAAGGTGAGCACCCAGCGCGGCGCTATGTGGTGGATGAGCCACCCCACCACGGGGATGAAGGCGAACGCGGGGCCCTGGATGAAGACGAACAGCACCCCGACCTTCCAGGTCTCGGCCAGGGCAAGGCCGCCGACGGCGACGCTGGTGCTGAAGCAGATCGCGAGGAAGGCAAACATGCCGGTGACCGCGACGACGCCTGTGATCGAGTAGGCGCTGTTCTTGAACAGGGAAAGGTGGATGAGCGGCTGTTTGGTCCGCGTCTCGATGACGAGGAAGAGGACCAAAAGGATGCCGCCGATGACGTAGCTAACGACGACATCCGAAGCGCCGAAGCCCGCATCGACCGCCTGAACCGTCGCAAAAAGCACGGCGATGAGGCCGAGCGCGAGGGTGAACTGGCCGGGCAGGTCGAGTTTGCGTCCCTCCGCGGCCGCGGAGTCCTTCGCCCGGAGCGCGACGATGAGAACGCCCACGGCGACGGCGGCCGCAACGAAGTAGGCGACACGCCAGCCGCTGAACACGTTCGGCGTGCCAGCCGCAGCGCCTGGCACGGTGAAGAACTGGGCCGTGAGGCCGGCGAGCAGGGGGGAGATCACCGCGCCGAGCGACAGGAACCCGGCCCAGGTGGCAATGACCCGGGCCCGCGCCCGGTGGTCCGGGGTGATCGCCGCGATCATGGACAGCGAAATGGGGAAGAGGATGCCCGCCCCGATGCCGCCGACGGCCTGCGCGGTGATCATCATCTCGGTTGTCGGCGCCAGCGCAGCAAGGACGGAGCCGACGATGCTGACCCCGGCGCCGATGTACAGAAGCTTCTTGCGTCCGAACAGGTCACCCAGGAGCCCCCAGCTGAGCTCGAACACGACGATACCCATCAAGAACATGCCCGCGATCCAGGTCAGGCCCGCGCCCGAGGTATGGAATTCCGCGGCGAAGGTGCCGCTGAGGGCACCCGGCAGGGCGTTGGTGATCTGCGCGAGTGTGACCGCGCTGTAGGCGGCCACGAACGTCGCTCGTACTGAGCCTCGGCTCGACACCGTGGTGGTCTGACTCATCGATGAAACTCCTTTGTTTCCGGTCGATTCTCCGGTGGTGCGCCGTTGCTGGTGCCCTACCGGGTAAGTGCCGGTAGGCCGGAGGTAGATGTGGCGCTCCCCACAGTGTGGTGCCAAGGTTTACATGATGTCAAGAGCACTTACGCAACGTTGGTTTCATAAGCACACCGATGCTCAGCTGCCGTACGGCCTGCAAATTTCCTTGACATCATGTAAAGAAATATGTGAGGCTGACTGCACCGCAAGGGAGCGACGGCACGGTCGAACTCCGCGGCACCCCTGCATTGCAGCACTCGATCCTCAAGGGAGAAGCCAAGTGAGCCACACCACACCCGCCGATACCGGTGACGCGTTCCACGCCCCCGCCGGGCAAACCGTCAACACGGTCTTGGGTCCCGTCCCTGCCTCGGAACTGGGCGTTGTGGCGCTCCATGAGGCTTTGTTGTCGGTGGTCCCGGGCGCCCAGTACGCACCGGAGATCTCCATGGACCGGGCGGAGATCTTCCAGGCCCTGGCCGCGAAACTCGAGGACTTCCGCGGGCACGGCGGGAAGACGATCGTGGACAGCACCGGCATGTTCCACGGCCGCGACCTCAAGCTCTACGAGGCACTGTCCCGCTCCACCGGCGTCCACATCGTCGCCTCCACGGGCCTGGGCCCGGAGGAAGAACTCGGCGGATACTTCCTGACGCCCCAGACCAACCCGCCCACCCCGTGGCCGGCCGAAAAGTTCAGTGATCTCTTCGGCAAGGAGGTCAAGGAGGGGATGGTGGTTCCCCGGGTCGAGCGCCGCGCCGCCGCTGGCATCATCGCCACCACCGCCGACCGCGCCGGTATGACGCCGACCGAGGAAAGCCTGTTTCGCGGCTCCGCCCGCGCTGCCAGGGACACCGGCGTCCCGGTCTCCATCCGCTTCGGCGCCGACGCCCTGCACGATCTGGACATCGTCCTGGACGAGCAGATCGGGGCCGACCGGGTGCTCGTCGGCGGCCTCGACCGCAAGGACGGCGCCGGCTCCGCCATGGAAGTGGCCGGCCGGGGAGCCTTCGTCGGCATCGACCACGTGGGCCTGAACGACCATGCGGACTACCTCACCGACCACGATCGCGCCGAACTGGTGCTCGAGCTCGTCAAGGCAGGCCATGCCGAAAGGATCATCCTTTCGGGCAACTCGATCGGCGTGGCCAAGGGTCTGCCGGAGTACAACCTGCCCTACAGCCACGTCCTGACCACCTTCATGCCTTTCCTCAAGGCCCACGGCCTGGGCGAGGAAGACGCCCGGCGCATCCTCGTGGACAACCCGCGCAACCTGCTGACCGTGCGCTAAGCACGCGGCGGCCCACACACAACAAGCTTTCGAACCCCGAGGTGAACGAAATGACCAAAGTCAACACCGTGCTGGGAACCATCCCGGCCGAAGAACTGGAAATCGTGGCGGTCCACGAACACATCGGCTACGGCATGCCCGGGTCCGAACTGGACACCAAGTGGTGGAAGTCTCCGGAGCAGGCCTACGAGGAAACCGTGCCGAAACTGCGGAAATTCCGCGAATACGGCGGCGGCACCTTCGTGGACGCCACGGGCATTTGCAACGGCCGCGACGTCGACTACTACAAGTCACTGTCCCGGAAGACGGGCGTGCACATCGTGGCCTGCACCGGCTTCGTCGGCGGCGACACCGCCCTGCCGCACTTCTCCCGTGCCACCGTGGAGTACCTCACGAAGGTGTTCATCCACGAGATCACCGTCGGCATCGGCACTACAGGCGCCAAGGCCGGCGTCATCAAGGTCGGTGTGAGCCGCGGCGGACGCATGACGGACCTGGACCAGCGGATCTACCGGGCCGCGGCCCGCGCCGCCGTCGTCACCGGCGCACCGGTCCTGACCCACCTGGCCATCGACCCCGAACCGGCGGTGAACATTTTCAACGAAGAGGGCCTCCCGCTGGACCGCGTGCTCTTTGGCCACGCCGACGACGGCCTGAACGCTCCGATCACTCCCCACGATTGGATCTACGAGCAGGGCGGCCGCATCGGCTTCGACACCTTCGGCTACGACCTCGAACTGCCCGATCCGCCGTTCTGGGGCCGCAAGCGCGCCGAACGCATGGAGCACTTCGTCCACCTCGTGAACAAGGGCTATGCGGACAAGCTCCTGGTCTCGGCCGACGCAAATTGCAGCCCACTGGGCTGGCCGGGAGTGAAGGGCCACACCATCAACTACATCTTCGAGGACATGATCCCCGACATGCGCGCAGCCGGAATCGACGACGCCACCCTCAAACTCCTGCTCGAGGACAACCCGGCCGACTTCCTGTCGCTTCACGCCTGACCCCGGACAATCCACCACACTCACCGTTCCCCAACACTTGGCCCGGGCCAAGCGTCAAGAAAGAGATGAACCATGAAGGCTGAAGACATCAAGAACCTCAACATCGCCATCGTCGGCGCGGGGTACGGCGGCGCCGCGGCGGCCAAAGCCCTGAGCCTGCTCGGTGCCGACGTCAACGTGTACGAACAGGCTTCCCAGATGCGGGAGGTCGGCGCCGGCATCGGGCTGCGTCCCGCCACCATGCACCGGTTCAGCCAATGGGGCATCTTTGACGCGATCGCGAAAGTAAGCTCGCCGAGCGACTACTTCGAAATCCTCACCGCCACGGGTGAGCCGATCATGAAGGACACCTGGCCGGAGTTCGGCGAGCAGACACAGACCCACCTCATCCACCGCGGCGACTTCATCGAGGCCCTGCTGGGCGTGCTGCCCGAGGGCATGGTGCACCTTGGCCACAAGCTGGAAACCATCGAGGACAAGGGCGGCCGCCCCGTCCTGACGTTCACCAACGGCAAGAGCGTCGAGGCCGACCTGGTGGTGGGCGCCGACGGCATCAAGTCCGTGGTGCGTGAGCAGCTCTTCAGCGACAAGGGTCCGGTGTTCTCGGGCGAACACGCCTACCGCGCTGTGATCTCCGCCGACGACGCCCACGGCATGGTGGTGGACGACAACCTGCGGATGTACATGGGCAGGGGCACGAAGGTCTACCTGCTGCCGCTGCGTCACCGCAACCAGATGTCGTTCGATATCACCGCACTGTGCCCGGACAGCACCTGGGCCCCCACGATCACGAAGGACGACCTCGTGGCGACAGTGGAGGGCTTCGACGAGCGGATTGTCAACATTGCCCGCGGCCTCGACATGGACACCGTGAACATCCGCGCCGTCTACGACATAGACCCGGTTAGCTCGTGGCACACGGACTCCGTCGTGGTCATGGGCGATGCGGCCCACTCGATGCTGCACCACCAGGGCCAGGGCGCGAACTCGGCCATCGAGGACGCCGGCGCGCTCGCCGATGCCCTTGCGGGGGCTGGCTCCGTCAAGGAGGCACTGGCCCTGTTCCAGGCAACCCGCAAGCCGGTAACGGACGAGCTGCAGCGTATCTCCCGCCAGGGCTGGTCCGAGGACGAGGTCAATGACGTCTTCCCGGGGCAAAAACCCACGTCCCAGAAGCCCGCCGCCGCATCGAAAGCGTGAACGCCATGACCATCCATCCCGAAATCGCCAAAATCCTCGGCACCCTGCCGGCACCGGACGGGTCGCCGCTCAACCCGGCGGCCATGCGCGCCGGGGAGGCTTCGCAGGTGCTCCCTCTCGAGGACCGGCTGCCGCTGTTCCTTGTCGAGGACGCCACGGCAGTGACGGCGTCGGGCGAGGTGCCCGTGCGGATCTACACGCCTGCCGAGGCGGACGCCTACGGCCTGCTGGTGTACTTCCACGGCGGCGCATTCTTCCTGGGCAGCCTGGACACCCACGACCACGTGGCACGGTCGCTGGCGAGGGAGACCGGCCACAAGGTCATCTCGGTCGGCTATCGCCTCGCCCCGGAGGCCGCGTTCCCGGCCGGCCTCGACGACTGCTACGGGGTGGTCCGGTGGGCCGCCGAGCAGGGTGCGAGCCTGGGCTGGGACGGGAAGAACCTGGCCATCGCCGGTGACAGCTCGGGTGGCAACTTCGTCGCGGCCGTCGCCGCGCAAGCACACGACGACGGGTTTGATCTCATCACGCACCAGGTCCTCTTCTACCCGTCCCTGGACCTGGACTTCGACGTCGACCGCTACGCCTCACTGCGGGAGAACGCTGAGGGGTACGGGCTGGAGACGGCGGGCCTTTTGCCGTTCAACTCCTTCTACCTCGGGAACGGGGCGGATCCGTCGGATCCCCTCGTCTCCCCCATCAAGCGCGAGGATCTCGCCGGCCTGCCACCGGCCCTGGTCATCACCGCGGAGTACGATCCCCTGCGCGATGAGGGCGAACTCTACGGCCAGCGACTGACGGAGGCCGGCGTGGACGCGACGGTCAGCCGTTACGCGGGGGCAAACCACGGCTTCGTCGCAAACTTCTCCTGGCTCCCGGAGTTCTACCGGGCGTTCGGTGAGACGGCCGCCTTCCTGGACGGGAACGCCGGGCAATGACGCCGGCAGTCGCTGTTCATCCCATCGTCTCGCCGTGGGGCCGGTTCGGTCTCTACAGCTTCTTCATCGACGCCCCGGAGCCCGCCATCGTGGACACTGGGATCGCATCCTCGCCCGCGGAAGGACTGGCGCCCGCGCTGGCGGCGATCGGCCGCCGGATCGAGGACGTCCGCTGGATCCTGCTGACTCACGGGCATATCGACCACGTCGGCGGTGCCCACGCCCTGTGGGAACTCACCGGACGGCGCGCGCAGGTCGTTATCCACGAGGCCGACGCGCCGCTGCTGCGCTCGCGAAGGGCGCACGTGGACGAATACGTCGCCGGCCGGGCGCAGTACCTGCACGACCCTGACGGTGAATCGAGGCTGTCGGCCGCCGCGGACGCGGTTATCTCCGGCGAGATGGAACCGACGTTGTTGGTGCGGGGCGGAGAGAGAATCTCCCTCGGTGGTGACGTCACCGTTTCCGTTCACTCAATCCCGGGACATACCCCCGGGTCGGTCGCCTATGTCATCGACGGGCAGGACGACGTGTTCGTCGGCGACGCCGTCCAGGTCCACGGCGCGGCCAACGGGTTCCCCGGTTTCGTGGACCCGGCCGGCTATCGCGCAGGCCTTCAGTACCTGCGTGAGGAGATCCGTCCGCAGCATCTCTACCTCGGGCACCCGTACCGCCGCGCGGACGGCACGCCGTATGGCGTCGAGCTCGACGCGGAACAGGCCAGGGAAGCGCTCCAGGCGAGCCAAGAGATCGAGGCCCGTGTCGGTGACGCGGCCTGCCGCTGCCTGGACGCCGGGCTGCAGGACACGGACTCGCCATACTCGCCCTTCGCCCGCGTTGCTGAAGAACTCGGCTACGCGGGGGACCCCAGCCTGGAGCCGTCCCCGTTCTTCACGACGCTCCACGGCTACCGCACAACCTTTGACCAAATGACCAAGCATGAGGAGCTACGCACCCATGGATGACCTAAAGATGCTGGATGCCGGCGGGGAAAAGATTGCTGTCCGCAAGGATCTCCGGGTCCCGATGCGGGACGGCGTCGAGCTCGCCGCGGACGCCTATCACGGTACTGAGGACAAGCCGCGGCCCGCCCTGGTGGCACTGAGCCCCTACGGCAAGGAGCTGCAGGCGCTGGCCCTCACCACCCCGCCGCAGCGGCGCCCCAGCCCCATGTGGGACGGCTGCATCGAGGCCGGGGACATCGCCCGCATCGTCAAGGAGGACTACGTCCACGTCATCGGCGACCTGCGCGGCTCCGGCCACTCCGGCGGCGAGCACATCGGCAATTACAACGCCGGCGGCGTCTCCCTGGGCCAGGACGCGTACGACTTCATCGAATGGGTCGCCGAGCAGCCGTGGTGCGACGGCAACGTCGGCATGGTCGGCATCTCCTACTTCGGCTCCATGCAGGTGCTGGCCGCGGCCGAGCGCCCGCCGCACCTGAAGGCGATCTTCGTCTCCGGCGGCCACTACGACTTTTACGAGACCACCTACCACGGCGGCGTCATGTGGTTCATGCCGCGCGCCGCCCGCGAGGGCCGCGGCGGCGACTCCGGCTGGGCGTTCACCGACGGCGTGAAGTCCCGCATGATCGAGAAGTACTCCCCCGATGAACTGAAGAAGCTGGTCCAGGAGCGGCTGCAGGATCCGGACGTGGCCGCCTGGCCGAACCTGGTCCATGTCCTGAACTACCCGAAGAATCATGAGGTCTGGTTCGACATCGTGATGAACGAGCTGGACGGGGACTGGTACGAGGAGCGCAACCCCGTCTCGCTGGCCCCGAACATCGACATCCCGGTCTGGCTGCAGCTCGACCAGGGCCGCGGCTGGACCTTGGATGGCACGATCGAGCTGTTCAATAAGCTGAAGGGCCCCAAGAAGCTGGACATCGGTCCCTACCCGCCGATGCAGTCGCGTCCCTTTATCGAGGAGCACGACAAGATGTTCCGGTGGTACGACTACTGGATCAAGGGCATCGACAACGGCGTCATGGACGAACCGGCCGTGAGCGTCTTTGTGGAGGGTTCCCGGGAGGTGGTGACCGCCGAGGCGTGGCCGCCGAAGGACATCGAGTACAAGTCCCTCTATCTGCGCCCGCGCCACACGCTGTCCGAACAGCCCGAGCCGATGGGGGCGGAGTACGCCGCCCCGGACGGCTTCTACCAGGCGCCGCTGACGGTGACGGACAAGGTGGAGATCATCAGCTGGTCCACCCCTGTCTTCGAGGAGGACACGGAGATGATCGGCGCCGGTGCCGCGCACATCTTCGCCGAGATCGACCAGCCGGACACCAACTTCATCCTGCGCCTGTGGGACTACGCTCCCAACGGCCCGCGCCAGCTGATCACCAGCGGCTACCTGAAGGCCTCGCACCGCGAACTCGACGAGCGAACCACCGAGGGCAACCCGTACCACGCGCACACCCGTTCCGTGCCGGTGGAGCCGGGGACGATCGAGGAGTACGTGCTGCGCCTCTATCCGTTCGCGAACACGTTCAAGCCGGGGCACAAGCTGACGGTGGAACTGTCCAACGGCGAGCCGCTGGCCGACGAGCACAATGCGCTGCTGCCGCCGGATGCCTTCCACCTGCCCGTGGGCCGGCCCGTCACCCATAAGATCTACCGCGACGCCGCCCACCAGTCCAGGCTGGTCCTGCCGTTCACCACACGCAAGGCGGCGGAAGACCAGGGGCACTGATGTCGTGGGGCACCTGAAAACGCCGGGGCGCAGTCAATAGACTGCGCCCCGGTGCTTCCTGCTCACTCAGCCAGCAGGAAGCACCAGTTCTCGACCATCAGATCCAGAGAAGTGTCGCGGTCTACGGTCCAACCGAGCCGCATCCAGCGCCGGGAAAAGAACTCCAGTTCTCCGAAGGCCAGCGTGCACCGGACACGGCGGCTGGGTGGGTCAAAACGCCCGGCCCGGTCCAGGCCGGCCTGCATGTCATCGATTGCCAGGTCGAACCACTGATCCAAAGCGGCCTGGATGTCCGGTTCGCTGGCCGCGGCCTGGTGCGCCGCCACCACATAGGGACGGATGTCGGCCCATTGGTCAAATTTCCGTGCAAGCCAGACCCTGATCAGCTTGCGGTCCCCGGATTCCACCACCGAATGCAGCGGCGGCACATCGGCATCGGTCAGTATCTCGTTGGACCGCTCGACGAGCGAGCGCATGAGCTGGGCCTTGGACGGAAAATGCGAATAGAAGGTTGCCCTGGTGGTGCCTACGGCAGCGGCAATGTCATCCACCGTGGTGGCGGCGAACCCCTTTTCCTCGAAAAGCTCCAGCCCCTTCTCGAGAAAAAGTCGGCGGGTCATCTGCTTTTGAGCTTCTCGAATGCTTGCCACGGCCCCAGATTAGTCCACATTCTCAGACCACGCTGGAATCCGCCGATACCGAATCGGTTGAGCAGCAGCGGCGGGCTGCCCGCAGTTCCGGGTGCCATCGGAGCGATCCGGTGGCACCCGGAGCCGCAACCGCGGCCGCGGCAATGACCGGGCGGGTCACGAACGGACGTAGGCCGCCAGGTGCTGGCCGGTGAGCGTGGCGCGGGCAGCGACGAGGTCGGCGGGGGTGCCCTCGAAAACAAGCCTGCCGCCGTCGTGGCCGGCACCGGGGCCGAGGTCGATGATCCAGTCGGCGTGCGCCATGACCGCCTGGTGGTGCTCGATGACGATAACCGACTTGCCGGAGTCGACGAGCCGGTCCAGGAGGCCCAGCAGGTTCTGGACGTCGGCGAGGTGCAGGCCGGTGGTGGGCTCGTCGAGGACGTAGATGTCACCCTTCTCTGCCATCTGGGTGGCGAGCTTGACGCGCTGCCGCTCACCGCCGGATAGCGTGGTGAGCGGCTGGCCGAGGGTGAGGTAGCCGAGCCCGACGTCCACGAGCCGGTCGAGGATCTTGTGGGCCGCCGGCGTGCGGGCTTCCCCTTCGCCAAAGAACACCTCGGCCTCGGTCATCGACATTGCCAGCACTTCGGCGATGTTGTAGCCGCCCAGCCTGTACTCCAGCACCGAGGCCTGGAATCGCTTGCCCTCGCAGTCCTCGCAGATGGACTCGACGGTGGCCATGACACCGAGTTCGGTGAAGATGACACCCGCGCCGTTGCAGGTGGGGCAGGCGCCTTCCGAGTTGGAGCTGAACAGCGCCGGCTTCACGCCGTTGGCCTTCGCGAATGCCTTGCGGATCGGCTCGAGGAGGCCCGTGTACGTCGCGGGGTTGCTGCGGCGCGACCCCTTGATGGCACCCTGGTCGATTACCACCACACCGTCGCGTCCGTCCACCGAGCCGTGGATCAGCGAGCTCTTCCCTGAGCCGGCGACGCCGGTGACCACGCAGAGCACGCCGAGCGGGATGTCGACATCCACACCCTGGAGATTGTTGGTGGAGGCACCACGGACCTCCAGTGCGCCCGAGGACGGGCGTACCGATTCCTTTACCGCGGCCCGGTCGTCGAGATGGCGGCCGGTGATGGTGTCACTCCCCCGCAGCCCCTCCACGCTTCCCTCGAAGCAGACACTGCCGCCCTCGGTGCCTGCGCCGGGACCGAGGTCAACGACGTGGTCGGCTATCGCGATGGTCTCCGGCTTGTGCTCGACGACAAGCACGGTGTTGCCCTTGTCGCGCAGCTGCAGCAGCAGCTGGTTCATCCGCTCGATGTCGTGCGGGTGCAGGCCGATCGTCGGCTCGTCAAAGACGTAGGTGATATCTGTGAGGGACGAGCCCAGGTGCCGGATCATCTTTGTGCGCTGGGCCTCTCCCCCGGACAGCGTGCCCGCCGGCCGGTCCAGGGAGAGGTAACCCAGCCCGATTTCGGCGAACGAGTCGAGCAGGTGCCGCAAGCCGTTCAGGAGCGGCGCGACCGAAGGCGCATCGAGCTCGCGGACCCACGCGGCCAGGTCGCTGATCTGCATCACGCAGAGGTCGGCGATGTTCTTGCCCTGGATCTTCGAGGACCGGGCCTCCCGGCTGAGCCGCGTGCCGTCGCACTCCGGGCAGGCCTGAAACGTGATGGCGCGCTCCACGAAGGCCCGGACGTGGGGCTGCATCGCCTCGACGTCCTTGGACAGCATGGACTTCTGGATCTTCGGGATCAGCCCCTCATACGTCAGGTTGATGCCCTCAACCTTGATCTTGGTCGGTTCCTTGTAGAGCAGGTCGTGCATTTCCCTTTTGGTGAACTTCGCGATCGGCTTGTCCATGTCGAAGCCGGCGCCGCTGAAGATGCGGCCGTACCAGCCGTCCATGCTGTAGCCGGGGATTGTCAGGGCACCGCCAGCGAGCGACTTGGAGTCGTCGTAGAGCGCAGTGAGGTCGAAGTCGGAGACCGAGCCCATGCCCTCGCAGCGCGGACACATGCCGCCCAGGTAAACCGCGTCGTGCACCACATTCTTCTCGACCCGGCCGCTTTTCTCGGTGCTCATCACGCCGCTTGCCTTCCGCGTCGGGACGTTGAAGGAAAACGCCGTGGGGGGTCCCACGTGCGGTGATCCCAGCCGGCTGAAGAGGATGCGCAGCATGGCGTTGGCATCGGTGACGGTGCCGACGGTGGACCGGGGGTTGGCGCCCATCCGCTCCTGGTCGACGATGATCGCCGTCGTCAATCCCTCGAGGTGGTCCACCTCCGGCCGCGACAACGTCGGCATGAAGCCCTGCACGAAGGCGCTGTAGGTCTCGTTGATCATCCGCTGCGACTCTGCGGCGATCGTGGCGAACACCAGGGAGCTCTTGCCCGAGCCGGAGACGCCGGTGAACACCGTCAGCCGGCGCTTCGGGATCTCGATGCTGACGTCCTTGAGGTTGTTCTCGCGCGCGCCCTGCACGCTGATCAAATCGTGGGTGTCAGCAACATGCTGCGCAGGCGACTGCGTGTCCGCCCCGGTGGCCATGCTCATGGTGTCTCCATCTGTTTGCGGGGCCGCCTGCGCGGACTCCCTCAGCGTCGCTTTGCTCTATCTAACCAGCTTCCGGCTCTGTGCCTTCTTGTCCCGCGTCCGCCTTGCCCGCGTCCGCCTTGCCCGCGTCCGCGGACGGCTCAGAGCGGCTGCTGGATGCGGATCAGGTTGCCCGCGGGATCGCGGAAGGCACAGTCGCGGACCCCGTAGGGCTGCTCTGTCGGCTCCTGGACCACCTCGGCGCCGCTGGCCTGGAGCCGTTCGAAGGTGGCGTCGACGTCCTTGGTGGCCAGGAGGATGCGGGCGTAGGTGCCCTTGGCCATCATCTCGTCGATGATGCGGCGCTCGTCGTCGGTGATACCGGGGTCGGCGGCCGGCGGCTCCAGGACGATGGCCGTGCCCGGCTGGTCGGCCGGGCCGACCGTGATCCAGCGCATCCCGCCGTATCCGACGTCGTTGCGGACCTCGAAACCGAGTGTGTCGCGATAGAAGGCGACGGCGGCGTCGGGATCGTTGTGTGGGAGGAAACTCGCGTGAATGTTGATGTCCATRAAATTCATGCTAGCTGCGCTTCGGGGGCCGGCACTTCTCGATTCCTGACCGGTCTGGTGACCTGTTTCGCCACGCAGGACGGCATCCCCGCGGTCGCGCGCGCCGCCTCGCGCCGGTAGACGCTGGGCGGTACGCCGACCAGTTCGGTGAAACGGGTACTGAAGGTGCCCAGCGACGAGCAGCCGACCGTGAAGCAGACCTCGGTGACGCTCAGGTCGCCGCGGCGCAGCAACGCCATGGCGCGCTCGATGCGCCGCGTCATCAGATAGCTGTACGGTGACTCGCCGTACGCGAGGCGGAACTCGCGGCTGAGGTGCCCGGCGGACATGTGCACACCGCGGGCGAGGGCCTCGACGTCGAGCGGTTGCGCGTACTCCCGGTCCATCCGGTCACGGACGCGGCGTAGCAGCGCGAGGTCGCGCAAGTGCTGCGCCGGGTCGGGTTTGCTGGTCACATGTGAGATGGTGCTACTTCGCGCCGAAGTTGTCCACCCCGGCCGTGGTCCCAAATCTCAAGTCGTTCCATTGTCTTTGGCGGCGGCCTCACTGAGAATGAACCATGACGGTCTACCTGAGGTCCTTAGAAACTGCAGTCCCGCCAACCATCCTGGTCCAGTCCGAGGCCAGGGCGGTGTTCGCCGCCCAGCCGGGCCTCACTCGGCTCGGATCCCGGCTGGTCAACACCTGCTTTGACTCCGCCGCCATCGCCACCCGGCATACGGCAGTCGAGGAACTCACCAAGGACAGCCGGGCGGAAGATCCCCAGTTCTTCGACCCGGCCACCGGCTTGGTGCTCAGCCCCAGCACCAAGACCCGCAACGGCATTTTCGCCACGGAAGCGACCAAGCTCTTCATTGAGGCCGCCCAAAAAGCCCTGGATGCCTGTCCGGGAGTCGATGCGCAGGACATCACCCACCTGATCACCGTCTCCTGCACCGGATTCTTCAATCCGGGCCCGGACTACAAGATTGTCCGGGCCCTCGGCCTGAACCCGGCCGTCCAGCGGTACCACCTCGGTTTCATGGGCTGCTACGCCGCATTCCCGGCGCTGCGGGCCGCGAAGTCATTTTGTGAGGCGGACCCGGATGCGGCGGTGCTGGTGGTCTGCGCCGAACTCTGTTCCCTCCACGTCCGGACCTCCAATGACCCGGACACCATCATGGGATCGGCCTTGTTCGCCGACGGCGCCGCTGCGGCCATCATCACGGCGCGGGACATCCCTGGCGAACYAGCCCTGCTGCGGCTGGACCACTTCGAAACCGTTCTGACACCCGTCGGGGAGGACTCGATGGCCTGGAACATCGGCGACGAAGGCTTCGAGATGGTGCTGGGAAACTATGTCCCGCACATCATCGATGACCACATCATCGGCGCCCTCGAACCTCTCCTGTCCCGCGACAGTTCGCTGCAGGGACTCCCCTACCGGGACATCCAGCACTGGGGCATCCACCCGGGCGGCCGGAGCATCCTGGACAAGGTCCAGTCCAGGCTGGACCTCAGCGACGAACAACTCGTCCCCGCCCGCGAAACCCTGCGGAACTTCGGCAACATGAGCAGCGCCACCGTCCTGTTCGTCATCAAGCACATCCTGGACCTGCCGGCGGCGGACGACGCCGGGACCAGCCCGGCCAGCCCCGGCGGCCCGGGCGTGGAACGGATCTGCTCCATGGCCTTCGGCCCGGGCCTGACGGTCGAAACGGCACTCTTCACCAGGCTGGCTGCCCCGCGACCTGCTGACAACCCGCGGCAGGAGTCCGCGGCGGAACCGGCGGAACCAGTAGCGGTACGGGTCTGAAAGCGGCCACACTGAAACCGTTCAGCGCGAAGCAGATCCCAGAACACCTCCGGGCGGCCCTCTTGCGGGACCGCGCGTCAGACGCCGTCGAGGAAATGGACCTGCCCGGCTGCGATCCCGGCCGGCTGGAGCGCACTTATGCCCAGTTTGCGCTCGTCAACCGCGCAGTGGCCGGTTGGCGCGGCATCTATCGGACCCGGATCCGGCCGCGGCTGTCCGCGGACTCCCCCACGTCCCTGCTGGACGTCGGTTGCGGCGGGGGCGACGTTTCGGTGCTGCTTGCCCAATGGGCCGCCCGGGACGGGCTGCGCCTGGAAGTCACTGCCATTGACCCGGATCCGCGGGCCATCCTGTTCGCCCGTGCCCGCCACGCAACGGCGGACGTGACGTTTCGCCAGGCGAGCTCTGCAGAGCTGCTCGCAGGGGGCCAGCGGTACGAGGTCGTGGTGTCCAACCATGTGCTGCACCACCTCAGTGGGCTGGGAACGTTCCTTAGCGAGTGTGCCATGTTGTCCAATGGCACCGTCATCCACAACGACATCCGCCGCAGCCCCGCCGCCTACGCGCTCTTCTTTGCCGGCTCCTGGGTGCTCTCCGGCTCCTACATCCGGCGGGACGGGTTGACCTCAATCCGTCGAAGTTACACTGCCGCGGAGCTGGCCGCCGCCGCTCCCCCCGGCTGGACAGTGGCCCGCCACGCCCCATTCCGGAACCTGCTGCTGCTGGACACTCCCGACGGCGACTATCCGGGGAGGCCCGCTGCCCGTGGCTGAAGTGCTGATCATCGGTGCTGGTCCGGTGGGACTGTTCATGGCCGCGCTGCTGCTGCAGGAAGGCGTGGATGTGCAGATCCTGGAACAGCGGAGCGCACCGGAACCGCATTCGCGTGCCATCGGCATCCATCCGCCGGCGTTGGCCGCGCTCGCGGGTACCGGAGTTTCCGAGGCCCTGGTTGCCGAAGGCGTCCCGATCCGCCGCGGAGTTGCCCTCGCCGGCGGGAAATGCCTCGCCCAGATGTCCTTTGCCGGTGTCTCGGACCGTTTTCCGTTCGTCCTGTCCCTGCCCCAGGGCCGCACGGAGGCGCTGCTGGAACGGCGGGTCAATGAGCTCAACGACGGCGCCCTGCACCGCGGCGTCCGCCTCACCCGGCTGTCCGACGACGGCGCCCGCGTCACCGTGGAAGCCGTATCCGGGCGCGGCACCTTGAGCTATGCGGCGCCGCTGGTCATTGCCGCCGACGGCGTGCGCTCCACAGTGCGGGCGCTGCAGGGCGTCGCCTTGCGAGCCAAAGAGTACCCGGACAGCTACCTCATGGGTGACTTCGCGGATAACACCGGGTTCGGTCCGGACGCCGCGCTCTTCCTGGCCRGGGCCGGCATCGTGGAGTCGTTCCCCTTGCCCGGTCATCTCCGCCGCTGGGTGGTCCGGCTGGGCGCCGGCGACCCCCCTGCTGCCGGCGGCGCCACCGCGGGGGGCCAGCGCGGCGACAGTCAGGGCGGCGACGCCCTGTGGCTCATGCGCTGCGTACGCGAGCGGACAGGACTCGACATCGACGCCGGAACCAACACCATGCTCAGCAGCTTCGGCGTCCGCACGCGCCTGGCCCGCCGGATGGTGACCGGCCGGGTGGTGATGATCGGGGATGCGGCCCATGAGGTCAGTCCCATCGGCGGGCAGGGCATGAACCTGGGCTGGCTCGACGCTGCGGCGCTGGTACCGATCGCAACGGCCGCCATGCGCCGCCAGCATATAGACGGCGCCTTGAAGAACTTCGAACGCACCCGGCTGCGGGCGGCGGCGAGGGCCGCACGCCAGGCCGAAATCAATATGGCCCTGGGCCGGCCCCTCACGGACGGCCTCTTGGCGTTGCGGAACCGGGCCATCGGAGGCGTCGCCGCAGTTCCGGCGGTGAATGCACTGATCGCCCGCCGCTTCACGATGCAGTGAGGTTCCCGGTTGCTGCCCCGCGGCCTCCCGCCCGTCGCTGCCCCTCAAAGACACCCGCCGACACCTTTTGAAATTCACCCGCACATGCGGGAGAATTTGGTGGGCTGCTCACGTTCGACGCGCCAGGGCATCCTGAGTTGCCGAGCCCAAACCGTGCATCGGAACCGCAGTCGGTCCGTTGTGGCCCCGAACTCGGTCCAGGGTGCCGTAACTCGGAGTTTTTTGCAGAGTTCTTTTGATAGTCCAGCCTGACAACGGCGCGACATCGCTCAGCGCCAGTTCGAGCCCCTGGGGCCGCCCAGCAGGGTGGGTCGGGGGTAAAGGGTGTGTTGCGAACGCACTCCCGCCGCACAGGAAGGTTCCGGAATTCCACGACCAAATCGGCAACTCAATCCCTTCATCCGCAAATACCTCAAGACCGGCCGCCCCGCCCATGCAGATGCCAGAGGTCTCGGCGAAATCAAGCCGGTCGAGCCCGCCGCCCGGCAGGAGGGCGCGCCCCTCCTCGGCGATGATCAGGTCTACGTGATGAAGTACGGGAGCGAGTACCATACGGCGTGGTGCCACGATGTGGCCGACAAATGGCGCAACGCACCCAGAGGGCTCCTCGTGACGTTGTTGGCCGACATCGGAGCGCGGACCCGCTGCGAGGAATGCGACCGACCCCCGAGCGCAGCCGGAGCGTCATCTGCGCAGGAGTACCAAAAACAACCCCGGCCCGCCCCGGCGACCCCGCCGCCGGACGGGGTGATCCCGTTGAAGGTCGTCGGGGTGGCCCATGGAATCCTGTTCCTGGCGGCGGGGCCGGAGCATCAGGAACTCCTTAAGGGGACCGCTGTCGAGCCGGCGACCCCGCTGTTCGTGGGCGGACGGCGGGCCGGCATCGTGATGCGGGTGGACGCCGCCCGTGACGAACCACGCCTGGTTGTCCAGTTGGACCCCCGCGCCACGTTCCAGAACGGGCCGTACCAGCTGCGCCTCCGCCGTCCCCTTCAGCGGTCGGCGACCAAACCCTATGCCGTGGAGTCCGTTGAACTGGCGCCGCGGGGTAGCACTCCGTAAGGGCGCCCGGGCAGGTGCTGACGGTTCGGCGACGATGGCCGACTCCCTCTCGGCCGTGACCGTGGATGGTGCCGCAAAGCCAGTCGGCTGACCGCAGAATAGACTGTGCGCATGGACGGCCCCGTGGTGACGCGCCGGCGGCACATCGTATTCCGGGCAGCGGAAGCCGCGATCGCCGCGGCCGTGCTGGGCGCTGCTGCGGCCTGCAGCCCGGAAGGCGGTCCGGCCGGTACGAGCTCCGCGGCCACGGATGCTGTGACCGCGGAAATCAGCCAGTTCCGTGACAACTACAGCAAACACATCATCGAAATCCAGCTCACGAACACCACCGGCCGCGCCCTGACGGTCCTTGCCGCGGAACTGACCAGCCCGCTGTTCGCGGCGCCGATCACCTGGCCAGCGCGCACGGGCGGGATTGAGCTTCCGCCCGGACAGGCGAAAAGCCTGCCGGCACCGCTGCCCGCACCAGAATGCGGCTCCCCGTCCCCGTCCTCAACAGGGCCGGCAACCGCCTCCGGCGCCGACTCCGGCAACGCGGTTGTCGCACTCCGGCTGGCGGTGCCGCAAGGCTCTGTGCCACAGGGAACTGCGCCGCCCCAAGCCGTCGCCCGGGCAGCAGACCCGTTCGGCGTCCTGGCGCGGAACAATTCGGAGATGTGCCTGGCCCGGGCAGCCTCGGCCGTGGCCGCGATCGCGCTGGTTCCTGACCTCGAGGTCGCCGCGGACGGGCGGACCGCCGTCGTACGTCTGCTGGTGCAACCGCGCGCTGCCAGCGGTGGAGGGGCTGGCGCGGGTGAGCTGGTGATTGACCGGGTCGAGGAGACCCCCTTGCTGGCGGAAGCCCCGCAAGCCCCCTGGCCCCGTTCGGTGACGCTCAGCGCAGGCGGGCCACCGGCGGAAGTGCGCCTGGGCATCCGGCCCTCCCGCTGCGATCCCCACGCCGTGGCCGAAGACAAGGTGGGCACGCTCCTGCCGCTTCGGGTCAGGGTGGCGGGCCGGGAGGGTGTTGTGAAGATCGACGCCGGCAGCCAACTTCGTGGCCGGATTTATGACTTTGTTACAAAGGCGTGCGGCCGCCAGTAGTCTGGGGGCATGTCCTTTGACGCCAGGCCCACCGACTTCAGCGCCGCCCGGATCAGCGAGGCCGTCCAGGAGATCCTGAGTGCGGGTATCCTTCCGCCGATTGTCCAGGCAGGGCACCCGGTGCTCCGGCACGTGGCGGCACCCTTCGACGGCCAGTTGAGTGACGCCGAACTCGGCCACCTCATCGACCTCATGCGCAGCGTGATGCACAAGGCCCCGGGCGTCGGCCTGGCGGCACCGCAGCTGGGCATTCCGCTGCAGCTCGCCGTCCTGGAGGACCAGTTCACCGTCGATCCCGACGTCGCAGCCATCCGCGGGCGGGAACCGCTGCCGTTCTTTGCCATGCTGAACCCGAGCTATCGGGCCCTTGGCGACAAGTCCGTGGCGTTCTACGAAGGTTGCCTCTCCATCGGAGGCCTGCAGGCGGCGGTGTTGCGGCCGGAATCGGTCCAGCTCGATTTCGCGGCGCCGGACGGCACGCAACTGGAGCGGACTTTCACCGGCTGGCAAGCCCGGATTGTCCAGCATGAGACCGACCATCTGCACGGAGTGCTGTTCCTTGACCGGGCCGAGCTGCGCTCCATCAGCAACAACGCCGAATACTCGGCCCGCTGGGCCCAGCCAGACATCAGCCGTGCCCGGCAGGAACTCGGGTTCCTGCCGGACCCGGCGGAGGACTAAGGCAGAGGTGCCGGGTTCCCGGCAGATGGCAGGTAGCGGGCCCACCACTTCAGGATTTCATCGAACCTCTGCTTGCGGTGGTGCGGAGTCCCGGAGCGGGACAGCTCATGGTTCTCACCCGGGAAAACCAGGAATCCGGTCTCGACGCCCTGCTGCTTGAGGGCGGTGAAGTACCGCTGGCCCTGCTCCACGGGGCACCGGAGGTCCTCCTCACTGTGGATCACCAGCGACGGCGTCCGTACGTTCTCCACCCGGGCCATGGGACTCTGGGCCGCCATTTGCTCCGCCGAAGGGCCGGTGTATTCGCCGCCGAAGAACCAGCCGATGTCAGAAGAACCCGTAAAGCTCACCGGATCCAGGAAACCGCGCTCGACGATGGCCGCCCTGAAGCGGTGGTCGTGGCTGATGGTCCACGCCGTCAGGTAGCCGCCGTAGGAACCGCCCATGATGCCGACATTGGCGGCGTCCAGGTCCTCAAACTTCTCCACGGCCCCGTCCAGGAAGGCGAGGACGTCCTGCATGTCCACGGTTCCCATCCGCTCCTTGATGGAGCGTCCGTGCTCCTGGCCATAGCCAGCCGAGCCCCGCGGATTGCACATGAGTACGGCGTAACCGGCCCCGGCATAAACCTGGGCTTCGTCGAACAAGGCCACGCCGAACTGGGCAAAAGGACCGCCGTGGATGTTCAGCAGCACCGGGTGCGGGCCGGGGCCCGCCGGCTTCACGAGCCAGCCATGGACCGGGTACCCGTCGGTCGAGGGCAAAGTCAGTTCCTGCGGCTCGCTGATGCCCGCCACGCTGCGCAGAGGCGCGGAGAAATCCGTCAGGCGGTGCACGTGCCCGCTGTCGAGCACAGCGAGGTCCCCGGCCGTGGTTGCATCGCTGAAACTCACCACGAGCCGCCCCCCGCCGTCCGCGGCCCCGGTCACCACCCGGTTCCCCTCCAGCAGGACGGCGTGGCCTCCCGTCGCGACGAATTCGTGCAGCTCTACGGTTCCCCGCGCATTGTTCAGCACCAGGGCGCCCGCGGCCCCGCGCAGCTCGATCCGGCTGCCGCCGGACACGTCCAGGGTCTCGGCGTCGCTGAGCGCTGTGGCGTCTCCGCCGGCGGCCGGCATGGCATACAGGGCGGTGTTCCTGGCCACGAAGTCCCGGCCGGATGCGCCCAGGTCCTGGGCGAGGAAGAACAGCCACTTCCCGTCCGCGGACTGGCGCACGGCGCTGACGGTCTGCCGTCCGGTATTGGCCGGTGAGAGGGCTTGCGGCTGCCCTCCGGCGGCGGGAATCGCGTAGATTCCGCTGACGAGGTCGGTGTCCCGGCCCTCATGCAGGGCCGCGGTGAAGTAGATGGTGCCGCCGTCGGCGCTGAAGCTGGCGTCGTTGTGGTCCGCCGCCCCGGTGGTGAGCTGTCTGGCGGCCGGCAGCAGGCTGGCACCGGTTTCCGCGGGATCGGCCGCGGCGCCGAGGGCCTTGAGGGCGCGCCCGGCCGGGGCCACCTTCGGTTCGGCGTCAAGCTGCGGCACCTCGACAAGGAACAGCTGCAGGGGCTTGTCGGCCGTGTAGCCAAGACCGTTCATGCGGTACTGGTAATCGGTGATCAGCCGGGCGTCCTCGCTGCCGGCACCCACCCCGTCGATGTTGCCGTACCGGCCCTCATCAGGGGTCCTGGCACCGAAGACAATGCTGCGGGAATCGGGTGACCAGGCAAAGGAGCTGACCCCCAGCGGCGCTGCCGCTAACAGCTGGGGTTCGCCGCCGGCTGCTTCCACCACGTGGAGCTGCGGTTTTCCGCCGGCAGCCGCACGCAGGAACGCAAGGGCCTGGCCGTCCGGTGAAAAGTCCGGCGCGGTGTCCCGGAAGCCGCGGGTCAGGCGGCGCGGCCGTTGGCCGGGGTTGAGGTTTGGGATGTTCAGGTCCGGATCCAACGGGACGGTCCACAATTGGCCCACATAGGCATCGGCATCGAAGTCCGGCCGGATCACGGACACCACGGCGCGGGAGCCGTCAGGGTGCACGGCGGGGGCGGAGACGGAATTGAGCAGCGGTAGATGTTCAGATTTCACGCTTGCGAGCCTAACCCGCGGCGGGCGCGCTGTGAACTACCTCACGTCCTGCCGGTGCGCCGCGGACGCCACGGCCGTCCCATTCCCCGGCCGGCCGCCGTCGGCGGGAARGCTCCAGCGTGACCTGCCCCGGCCCCCTGCCGCGAGGCGGGCCGGGGTTCCGCGCTTAGGATGAAGCTATGCCTCCCGCCCCCGATTTCCCCCTCTTGTGCCCGGTRTGCCGGGACGCTCTCCGCTTCGGTGGCGGCGGTGCCCGCACCCTGGTGTGCGGCGCCGGCCACAGCTTTGATGCCGCCAGGCAGGGATACTTCAACTTCCTGGTCGGCAGGGGGACTGTTTTTGAAGCCGACAGCGCAGAGATGGTGGCGGCCCGCTTCGATTTCCTCTCGGCAGGGCACTACCGGCGGCTGGCCGATGCCATTGCCGATCTTGCCGCGCCGGCGCTCATGGAGGCCCCGGCCGGGCAGCCGGCGGTGCTGGACGCCGGAACGGGAACCGGGCACTACCTCAGGGCCGTGCTGGATCGTCTCGCCCGGGATCGCGCGGCACGGGATCTTGCATTAACGCCCGATCCCGCGGCGGACGGTGCTTCGGCGGACGGTGCTTCGGCGGACGGTGCTTCGGCGGACGGTGCTTCGGCCGATGGTGTCCTGGCCGCGGCCATCGGCCTGGACATTTCCAAGTTTGCATTGCGCCGGGCCGCCAGGATGAACCCGGAAGCCTTGAACGTGGTCGGGGACGTCTGGCAGCCGTTACCGCTCGCGGACAGCGCCGTCGACGTCGTCACCGTGGTCTTTGCGCCGCGCAACGCGCCTGAGTTCGCCCGGGTGCTCCGCCCCGGCGGCCGCCTGATCGTGGTCACACCACGGCCTGGACACCTGGAGGAGATTGCCGGCCTGACCGGGATGCTGGGGATCGAACCGGCCAAGGACGAACGGCTCACTGCTTCCCTGGGCAAGGATTTCGCGGCCGTCAGCGCCAGGGATCTGGACCTGGCGTTGACCCTGGCTCCGCGCGACGTCGCCAACCTTGCCTACATGGGTCCGGCAGGCCACCACCTGGACCGTGCCGCACTCGCGGCCCTCGAGGCCGGGCTTCCGGCGTGGACCGCTGTCTCGGCCCGCTTCCGGATCAGCGTTTTTGCACCCATCCGCTGACCGCTCCCGCCGCGACGCCGCGACGCGGCCTGCCTTCAAGCCGCCCTGAACCACTCCCGGGGGAATCGGGATGGGGAAATCGGGCAGGGAATCGACCCGCGAAATAACGACTTGGCCACTTTGTCCATGAATTCCCAACTCCCTGTCCCAGCTATTGCCCCGCCGCTTAGGATGGAAAGACAGTTACTGGGGAACTGTGCCTGCAGCTCCCGGAACTAAAGGGGGAATTGATGTCTGAATGGTTGATCGAGAATTGGTGGGCCCTGTGGCTCACGCTCTTTCTCCTGTTTGCCGTGGTCGAGATGATCACTCTGGACCTGTTCTTCATCATGCTAGGCGGCGGCGCCCTCGCCGGGCTCGTGGCGGACTTCGCCGGTGCGGATCCGTGGCTTCAGATCATCGCCTTCTGCGTTGTGTCCCTCCTCATGATTGGCTTCGTTCGGCCGGTGGCCCTCAAGCATCTGCACAGAGGCCCGGCGGATCAGCGCACCAACATCGAACGACTTATCGGCGAATCCGCCGTCGTCATGGAGGCCGTGAATGAAAGCGGCGGGCTCGTCAAGATTGGCGGGGACGTCTGGAGTGCACGGTCCGAATCGGGAGTGCTGGTGCCCGGACAGCAGGCTGTGGTCAGCGCCATCGACGGTGCCACCGCGATCGTGGCCCCGCAGCCGGAATCGGCAATCCAATAAGGGAGAGCAGTTCTGCGGGCAGTGGTGTCCGGAGGGCCTCGGAACTGCCGCAGCGAGACAAAACCAAACAACTGGGGAATAGGTGAAGTATGGATATCGCAGTCGCAATTGTGCTGCTGGTACTAATTGTGTTCGTAATTATTGTGCTGGTCCGGTCGGTTCGGATCATTCCACAGGCCCGGGCCGGCGTCGTTGAACGGCTGGGCAAATACCAACGCACCCTGAATCCCGGGCTTACCCTGCTGATCCCGTTTGTGGATCGCTTGCTGCCGTTGCTCGACCTGCGTGAGCAGGTGGTTTCCTTCCCGCCGCAGCCCGTCATCACCGAGGACAACCTGGTCGTTTCGATCGACACTGTGGTCTACTTCCAGGTCACTGACGCACGGGCCGCCACTTACGAGATCGCCAACTACATCCAGGCCGTGGAGCAGCTCACCACCACCACCCTGCGCAACGTGGTTGGCGGCCTCAACCTTGAGGAAGCGCTGACGTCGCGCGACCAGATCAACGGCCAGCTCCGTGGCGTCCTGGACGAGGCGACCGGACGCTGGGGCATCCGGGTCTCCCGTGTGGAGCTCAAGGCGATCGATCCGCCCCACTCGATCCAGGATTCGATGGAAAAGCAGATGCGGGCCGAACGTGACCGCCGCGCGGCCATTCTGACGGCAGAGGGCACCAAACAGTCCGCAATCCTCACCGCCGAGGGCCAGCGCCAGTCGTCCATCCTGAAGGCCGAAGGCGACGCCAAGGCCGCGATCCTGCGCGCTGACGGCGAGGCGCAGGCCATTCAGAAGGTCTTTGACGCGATCCACAAGGGCAACCCGGACCAGAAGCTGCTCGCCTACCAGTACCTCCAGACCCTCCCGAAGATAGCCGAGGGGAGCTCGAACAAGCTGTGGATCATTCCCAGCGAGGTAGGCGAGGCACTCAAGGGGATCGGGAACGTGCTGGGGGCAAACGCCGTGCAAGAGCAGGCGTCCCCGACGCCGGACGTTGTTCCGCCGTCAGCGCCGGCCGGTGCAGACGGCCAAGGGAGCCGGCCCTGAGCCCAAGTCCGCATTGGATCACTCGGACGCCGCCTGCGTAACTGCGCAGCCTGCGCGGTCCCGGCTGCGGGGGCCGGCCAATTCAACGACGGGCCGGTCGGGTGCAGCCTACGCAGTTCACCCCGCGGGGCTACTCGCTTTACCTCGCCCGCACCACTCCCGTATACTTGAATATTTGTCCGGTCGGTTCAGCCGTCCGGAACAAAAACGCTCCGCACAGCGTTGATTCCAATGACGTTCCAAGCAGTTTTTGTCCACTGGCAACTGTCATCTGGCCGGGCCAAACGGGCCAGGTACGGTACAGCGCGGTGCAACCAGAAGTCCGGGCGCCTGACGGTCCCCGGACAACGCAGGGCTGGACCCTGCGAACCGAATAGAGGGAGAAAAGATGAGCGATCGCAGCCTGCGGGGTATGCGCCTTGGCGCACAGAGCATGGAGACCGAATCCGGCGTCGAACCGGCTCCGCGCCAGCGGGTTGAATACCGTTGCGAGGACGGCGAGCAGGTGTTCGTGACGTTCTCCTCGGAAGCCGAAATCCCCCCGGTCTGGGTTTCGAAGACGGGCAAGGAGGCCTTGCTGGTCGACGGCGAACGCCCCGTCAACAGYAACGAAAAGGCAGTTCGCACGCACTGGGACATGTTGCTGGAGCGCCGCTCGCTGCCCGAGCTGGAGCAGATCCTCGAAGACCGCCTCACGATCCTGCGCGAACGCCGGGGCGAACGCCGCTCGGCCTAGACCCCCAGCGCACCGGCTACGGCAAGGGCCGGGCCCGCATCACTCTGTTGATGCGGGCCCGGCCCTTTTTGGTCCGGATTGCCATCCGGGAACGGGAGCCGTCCGTGCTGCTAGGCGTTCTGCCGGCTGTCCTGCTTGCCCCGGAGCTTGTTCCAGCGGGCAGTGAGTCCCCACTTGGTGACGTTGATCATGGCTTCGACGACGATATTGCCGCTCATCTTCGAAGCGCCGAGCTCACGCTCAACGAAGGTGATGGGCCGTTCCACGATGGTCAGGCCGAGCTTGGCCACGCGCCAGGCCAGATCCACCTGGAAGCCGTAGCCGACCGAGTCCACTGCATCCAGGTTCAGCTTCTCGAGCGTCGTCCGGCGGAAGGCGCGGAAGCCGCCGGTGACGTCCTTGATCTTCACGCCCAGCATGATCCGGGCGTAGGTGCTGCCGACTCGGCTGATGGCCTGGCGGTAGAGCGGCCAGTTGACCACACTGCCCCCGGGAACCCAGCGTGAGCCCATGGCGAGGTCCGCGCCCTGCTCCACAGCTTCGATCAGCTGGGGCAGCTGCTCGGGCTGGTGCGAACCGTCGGCGTCCATCTCCACGAGGATGTCGTAGCCGGCCTCCAGGCCCCACTTGAAGCCCGCGATGTACGCGGCTCCCAGCCCCGCCTTTCCGGCGCGGTGCAGGACGTGGACCTGGCCGTCGTCGGCCGCCAGACGGTCCGCCAGCTGCCCCGTGCCGTCGGGGCTGTTGTCGTCGACAACCAGCACGTCGGAAGCGGGCACGGCTGTGCGCAGGCGACCGAGGGTCTTGGGCAACGATTCCAGCTCGTTATAGGTCGGGATGATGGTGAGGACACGCACAGCGAGGCCTTTCCTTGAAGGGAGCGGTCGGTGCGCCGAACGTCATTCGTTCCGGATATTCAGGCGCAACTTCCCATTATAGGGAGTTGCGCGCCCGTCATGGGCCCGCGTGACCCCCCGGGCAGGTCCACCCGCTTCGGGCCAGTTCCGGCAGGCCTCGAATTGCGGCGCCGGAACCGTTTTCTGCTGCGAAGTAGACCCGCCCCGTGGGGTGCCCGGGGTCATGACCAGTAAAGCTCCCGCGGGTGCGGCAACCTGGGATGGACCGGGACTGACGGAGCCTGCGCCGTACGCAACCCTCCGTTGCCCCTCAATGCTACGGGGGCGGACCGATCTGTCAACCGAGCCGTGACCTGCCGTTATGTCCATCGCCCCAGTTCAGGGCAGGGTTACGGCCGTGAATGTTTCGGCTCCGCCGGCCGGATGACGGGCCGTGGATTGGGCGCCCAGGGCTCAGGCGCCGACGGCGCCGCTGGCATAGAGTTCCCGGCCGTCCCGTACCGTCAGCAGGCAGGCAGGATCGCTGCCGGTGTCCAGCGCCGGCAGGAGCGGTGTGCGGGCGCGCGGGTCGGTGCTCCAGGACTGCACCCGGCCGTCGGCAACCTGGACCATGAGTTCCTCGACCTCCCATACCGCGAAACTGGCCGGCGCCCCCGGCACCAGCTGCCCGGCCATGGGGTTGGGGTAGCGGGCGGCCCGCCAGCCGGCCCGTGTGTGGCCCAGGAACGCGGCGCGGGCGGAGATCTGTTCCGCAGGGTTGGTGTGCTGCAGGCACGCACGCACGCTGGACCACGGCCGCAGCGGCGTCACCGGGCTGTCGCTGCCGAAGCAGATCGGCACACCGGCCGCGTAGAGGCTTCCAAAGGCGTTCATTCCCAGCTGGCGGGAACCGAGCCGCTGCTGGTACAGGCCGTTCCCGCCACCCCACAGGGCGTCGAAGACCGGCTGCGCGCTGACGGTGACCGAATAGCGTGCCAGCCGGCTGATGGCCGCGGGATCCGCGAGCTCGACGTGCTCGAATCGGTGCCCCGCGGCGCGGACGCGCTGCTCCCCCACCTCGGCCGCGGCAAGGTCGAGGGCCTCCAAGGCAGCGTCCAGGCCCGCGTCGCCGATCACGTGGAAACCTGCCTGGATTCCCAGCAGCGAGCACGCCGCAAGGTGGGCGGCGGCCTCGGCCACGGAGAGGTACAGGTTGCCGCGCTCTCCTGGTGCGTCGGCGTAGTCCGCACGGAGGGAGGCGGTCCGTGAGCCGATCGAGCCGTCGATGTTGAGGTCGCCAGCCAGACCCAGAACGGATACGCCCAGGCCGTCAAGGATGGACTGGGCATGTTCCTGCGATGTGGCCAGTTCGCCCCAGTACGGCAGAATCTCGGGGACGGCGTCCGGGCCGTCATTCCAGGCCGTCGCCAGCTGCAGGTCCTCGATGCTCCCGATGTGGGGTGCAGCCATCTCCGCGAGGGCCACATAACCGTTGGCGGCGGCCTCGGCGAGGGCACGCCGCTGGTACGTGCGCAGGGTGTCTGCCGGCAGCTGGCGGGCTGCCAGGCGGGCGGCGGTGTGCGCCCCGCGTTTGACCTGGCTGCCGGCGGCGCCGTCGAGCCCGTCCAGGCCGGCCGACGCCGCCAGGGAGCTTGAAACCAGGGCCGAGTGGACATCCACGCGGGACAGGTAGACCTGGCGGCCGCCGGCCGCGCGTTCGATTTCGTCCCGGGTGGGCAGGGTGGGATCGGACCAAGTGCTCTCGTCCCAGCCGTGGCCCAGGACGGGGCCATCCGCGCTGGAAGCGGAGAGGGAGAAGGCGGCCACGGCGTCGAGCAGTTCAGTGGCCGAGCGCACGCCGGCCAGCTGCAGCCCAGCCAGGGCGATTCCGGTTTCCGTCACGTGGACGTGGGAGTCGACGAAGCCGGGGGCCAGCAGCGCGCCCTGCAGATCGATCACCTCCATGGAGGAGTCCGCGATGGACGTGGCGGCCTGCTCGGAACCGACCCAGGCGACAGTGTCGCCGTCGACCAGCACCGCGGTCGCAAAGGGATCGGCCGCAGTGTAGACGGAGCCGTTGCGGTACAGCGTGACTTTGCGGGGGGCGGGGGCGGCCGGCGAATCGGTCATGGGGCGGGAACTCCTTGTAACTGGTGGCCGGTCCAGCGCCGGCGGGTTCGAAAGTCGTGGGAGGCCCGGCAGGGGGCCAGGTAGCGGGCCGGCACGGCCCGCTCCCTACGCCACGGACGAATAGGCGACGACGCCGCGTTTGATGAGTTTGATGGCCTGCGCGCACAGCCGCGCAACCCGGGGGTCGAGGTTCGGGATGTCGGCCAGCTGGTCCAGGAGGTCAATCACCTGTTTGACCCAGCGGACAAAGTCGCCTGCAGCCAGGTCGGTGCCGCTCAGCACGTCCTGGAGGTGCCGGCCCTTGGCCCATTTGAAGATCGGCCAGACGAGGCCGAGTTCGGGCTCGCCGGTGAGAGGGAGCTTGTTGGCCTCCTCCACGTCCTCCAGCGCGGACCATTCCCGGACCACGGTGTCTACCGCGGATTCCAGGGACACGCTCGGCATCTTGGGCCGCAGGCCGCGGTCCTCGCGCTTGGCCTGGTAGACGAGCACACTGGCCAGGGCGGCGATCTCGGCGGCGTCGAGGTCGTTGAACGCGCCCATCCGCAGTGACTGCGAAATCAGCAGGTCCTTTTCGCCGTAGATCCGCCGCAGGCGTTGCCCGTCCGGGCTGATGGACAGCACACCGGTGTCCGAGGTCTCCAGGTAGCCGTAGCCCGTCAGGACGCCGCATACGCGGTCAAAGGTCTTCGCGATGGTGTTGGTCCGGCCCTGGATCTGGCGGATGAGCCCGTCCGTTTCCTGGCGGAGCTTCCACCAGCGTTCGGACCAGCGGGCATGGTCCTCGCGTTCGCTGCAGCCGTGGCACGGGTGGGCGCGGAGCTCCCGGCGCAACTCGGCGATCCGCTTCTCCTGGCTGGGCGCTGCGGAGGCCCGGCCGAAGTCGTCGTCGCGGCGCGGGGGCGCAGGCGGCCGGTGCTCGCGGATGGCGTTGCGCACCGAGGACGCCAAATCGCGGCGGGATTTGGGGACCTTGGCGTTGAAGGATTTGGGAATCCTGATCCGCGTGATCGGTGACAACGGACCTTCGACGTCGTGCAGGCCGATCCGGCGGAGCTGGTTGTCCAGAGTCATGACGGCGGGACGGGGCTCCCGGGATTCGTGGTCGGAGCTGAGCACCACCGCCAGTCCGGGCGACTTGCCGCCGGGGACATCCACCACGTCGCCCGGAAGCAGCCGGCTCAGGGAGTCCTCGGTGAGGGACTTTTTAGCCCGGGAGCTGCCCCTGGAGGCGGTGGTCTCGGCATCGCCCAGGGCCCGCCGCAACCGCGCGTATTCGGTGAAATCCCCAAGATGGCAGGTCATGGCCTTGCTGAACCCGGCGATGGACTCTTCCCGGCTCCGGACCTGCCGGGCCAGCCCAACGACGGAACGGTCCGCCTGAAACTGGGCAAAGGACGATTCGAGGATCTCCCGGGCGCGGGGCCGGCCGAACTGCGCCAGGAGGTTAATGGACATGTTGTACGTGGGCCGGAAACTGGAGTTCAGCGGGTAGGTCCGCCGTGAGGCGAGGCCGGCGACAGCCGCGGGATCCGTGCCGGGTTGCCACAKGACGACGGCGTGGCCCTCGACGTCGATGCCGCGGCGTCCGGCGCGGCCGGTCAGCTGGGTGTACTCCCCCGCAGTGATGTTGACATGCGCCTCGCCGTTGAACTTGTCCAGCTTTTCCAGCACCACGCAGCGGGCCGGCATATTGACGCCGAGGGCAAGCGTTTCGGTGGCGAAGACGGCCTTGACCAGCCCGTCGACGAACAGCTTCTCCACAACCTCCTTGAACGTCGGCAGCATGCCGGCGTGGTGCGCGGCGAGTCCGCGCAGCAGGCCGTCCCGCCAGCTCCAGAAGCCAAGCACATCGAGGTCGTCCGAGGGGATGTCCTGGGCGGCCTCGTCGACGCGCTGGGCGATGATCTGTTGTTCGCGCTCGGTGGTCAGCCAGAGTCCCGCCGCGACGCACTGGGCCACGGCGGCATCGCAGCCGGCCCGCGAGAAAATGAACGTGATGGCCGGCAGGAGGTCCTGCCGGTCCAGGCTGGCGATAACCTGCGGCCGGCTGGCCTTCCGCACCGGGCTGCGCTGGGCGCTCTGCGGTTCGTCCCGCTGGCGCTGGTTCCGCCGCTGGTTGCGGCCGCCATGGCCGAAGCGGCCACGGAAATTCATCTGGCTCTCGGCCCGTGCCATGGACAGCAGTTCCGGGTTGACCTCGAAACCGGCCCGCCCGGGCAGCTCTGCGGTGATGGCCGCGGAGCCAACGGCCGCAGGGACACTGCCTGCAGCGGCCCGGCCGGCAACTGCCTGACCGTCAGCTGCCTCGCTTCCCCCTGCCTCACCGGCTGGGGCGATCTCGTCAAAGGTTGTGTCGCCGGCAAACAGGTCCACGATCTTCCGGCCCACCATGACGTGCTGCCACAGGGGCACAGGGCGGTGTTCGGAGACGATCACGTCGGTCTGCCCGCGGACGGTGTCGAGCCATGCGCCGAACTCCTCGGCGTTGGAGACCGTGGCGCTCAGCGATGCCACCTGGACCTCGCTGGGCAGGTGGATGATCACTTCCTCCCACACCGCCCCGCGGAAGCGGTCAGCGAGGTAGTGGACTTCGTCCATGACCACGAAGCCGAGGTCATCGAGGGTGTCGGAGTCCGCGTAGAGCATATTGCGAAGCACTTCGGTGGTCATCACCACCACGGGGGCGTCCCCGTTGATGCTGGTATCGCCGGTGAGCAGGCCCACCTGGGCGGCGCCGTACTTGGCGGCCAGCTCGGCGTACTTCTGGTTGCTCAGGGCCTTGATGGGCGTGGTGTAGAACGCTTTGAGACCGCGCTGGAGGGCCAGATAGATGGCGAACTCCCCCACGATGGTTTTCCCGGCGCCGGTGGGGGCGGCCACCAGCACGCCCCGGCCCGCCTGCAGGGACAGGCATGCTTCGCGCTGGAAGTCATCGAGTTCGAATTCGAGCGAGCGGATGAAGCCGCCCAGATAGGTTTTGGCTTCGGCGGCCCGCTCGACGCTGGCGCGGTAACGTTCGGACGGCGATTCCGGCCCGGGGTGTGACGACATGCTTCCAGCCTAGTGCGCGAAGGGCTAGAGGTTCTCCAGCTCGGAGCTGGGGGTGGCCTGGTCGGCCGTGGCTTCGGTCTCGGCCGCATGCTTGACGGCGCGTCGCTCGCGCCGGCGGTCGTTGAGCAGGCAGAGCCCGATCGCGGCGAAGAACAGCGCCAGCATGGGTCCGGCCAGGTAGAACATGCTCATGGCGTCGGCGCCGGGGGCGGCCATCGCGGCGAACAGGCAGACCAGGAACACCGTGATCCGCCAGCTCTTGACCAGCTGCTGGCCCTTGATGAGGCCGGCCAGGTTCAGCCCGAACAGGACCACCGGCAGGAGGAAGGCGATGCCGAAGGCGAGCAGCAGCCGCAGCACAAAGGACAGGTACACCTGGGCGCTGATGAAGTTGGAGCCGCCCGACGGCGTGAAATCGGTCAGGACGCGCACGGCGTTGGGCAGCACAAGCCAGGCCAGCAGGACGCCGCCGACGAACAGCGGCACGGCCGCGGCCACGAAGGACAGGGCCAAGCGGCGTTCCTTCTTGTGCAGCCCGGGCACAATGAAGGCCCACAGCTGGTAGAGCCAGACGGGGCTGGCGATGATCAGGCCCAGGAACACGGACACCTGGATCATGAGGTCGAACGAGCTCGCGACGCCGTCAAAGTTCAGGGTGGCCTGACGGCCCTCGTGCTCGTTCAGGTCGCGGATCGGCTTGATCAGCGCCGTCAGCATTGGCTGGTAGACAAGGAAACCCACTACCGTCCCAAGGACGACGGCGATTGCCGCCTTAAAGAGCCGGTTGCGCAGCTCTTTCAGGTGGTCGAGGAGCGCCATCCTCCCCTCGGGGTTCGATCGACGGCTCATGGTCAATGCCATACGGACTTAGGCGCGGGTCGACGGCGGAACGTCGGTTCCGTCGCCCGTGCGGCTTTCCGGTGCGCCGGCCTGCGGGTGGTTGATAACCCTGCCTTCGACCGGCTCTGAGCCATCCTTGGCGTCGGAGGCGCCGTCCTTCTTCATTTCCCGGACTTCCGACTTGAAAATGCGCATCGACTGGCCCAGGCTGCGGGCCATGCCCGGCAGCTTCGGCGCAGCGAAAAGCACCAATGCCAGAACGATGATGATGATGAGATGCCAGCCTTCAAGCCTCATGGGGGGAGGTCCTTTCGTTTGAATACATCCTATGACTAACGCGTTTCGATGTCGCTCAGCGCCTGTGGTTGCCCGCGGTCCTTCTTGCGCTGGATGCGGCGCAGCCGGCGGGCGTTCTGCCGGGCGGACTTGGATGCGTGGTAATCATGTCGCATCCGGGCAGGCGAGGCAAAAACGGCGTCGCCGGGAACCGGCCGGGGGCCTGCGTCCGTGCCGTCCGGGGCACCGGCGTCGGCCGTTGCGGACCCGGTCTCGGGGGCCGAAGGTGAGGGCAGGCGGGAAAAACGTTCGGCGGCTTCACCCAATTCCTCAAGCGTGGTCATGGCTTGCCGGTACAGCCGCACGCCGAGCACGCCGAAGAAGAGCAGCGACAGCGCGACGAGCGCTATCCAAATCAGGATCCAGGACCACCAAGGCATGCTTATCAGTCTATCGGGCGATCCGACGAGGCTTCGTATTGCGCCAGGGCAGCGGCGAGCCATTCCCTGGACGCGTTCGCGAGGGCGTCTGGCTGCAGGATCCGCACCATTCCGCCGTGCTGGGCTACGAACATTGGCAGCCAGCCCGTACTGCCGAACCGGATTTCGGCGAGCATGCCGCCGCCGGGCAGCGCCGCGGTCCTCTCGGCGTAGTAGTCGTCTGCGAGACCAGTGCCACGGGGCGCAAGTTCCACCACCACCACCGTGTCGTCGTCGTTCGGGGTGAACAGTTTCACCGGAAAGCTGTCCGCCGGTTTCGCCGTCGCGGCCGCCGGCCGGCCGTTGGGCTCAAGGGCTTCGATCCTGTCCAGCCGGAAGTTGCGCAGGCCCTGGGCAGAGTGGCAGTACGCCTCGAGGTACCACGTGTTGTCCAGTGAATAGAGCCGCAAGGGGTCCACGTCGCGGTCGGACACGGCGTCGCGCTGCGGCGAGAAGTACCTCAAGTGCAGCTGCGCCCCGGACCTGATGGCCGTACGGGCGGTTTCGAGGGTGGCAGAGTTGCCGGGGGCCACCTCGGGGCCGGACAGCGCAGCCGCCTTCACCCCCTCCTCCCCCGCAGCGGCCATGAGTTTGAGCGTCACCGATTCCAGTGCGCCGCCTTCGGCGATCTCGGGCAGGCCGTTGAGGGTTTCCAGGCCGGTCAAGAGGGCGCAGGCCTCGTCCACGGTGAAACGTACGGGGCGGGTCAGGTCCAGGTCCTGGGTGATGAAAACGTGATCATCGTCCCACTGGATGTCCAGCAGATCGTCGGGGTAGCCTTCCGGCAGGCCTGAGCAGATCAGGATCCGCAGGTCGTCCTCGAGCGCCTTGCGGGTGATCCCAAACCTGGCCGCGACCTCGCTGATATGCAGTCCCTGGTTGTGGACAAGGAAGGGGACGAGCTGCAGCATCCGCTTGAGCTGGTCCTCCGAGGTGCGCTTGCGGGTGCGCCCGGCGCGGCCGGCTTCAGGGAAGGCCACGTCCGGAACGGGCCTGGCGGCGAAGGCGGCGGCTCCGGTGAGGCGGCGGCGGACGGCGCCGGCGAATTCGGGAGGTGAAATCACGGTGACCCGGGGACCATAGGAGGCCAGCTCCTCGCCCAGCGTCTCGGCATCGCGGAAGGGCACCGTGAGCCGGTCCCTCCCGGCCGCGGGCAGCCGGGCCCCGGACTCCAGATCCAGGGCCCCGGGTTCCGGAGCTGGCTCCGAAACCGGCTGGGCGCGTTTGCGGAGCCCCAGGAGCCGTCCCTGCTCGACATCGACGACGGCGCTCTGTACCGGCAGCTCGGCCAGGGCAGCCAGTTCGGCGCGGACATTGAATGCGGCGGGAGGCGTGAAGCCCTTTTTCTCCAGCACGGTCACGGCGGACGTCAGGCGGGACAACCGGAAGAACCGTTTGTCCCCCCGGCCGCGGTCCTGGCCCACGAGGTACCACTGGCCAAAGCGGCTGCCCAGGCCCCAGGGCTCCACCAAGCGTTCCTGCTCCTGGCCCGTGCTGCCGGCGAGGTAGCTGAACCTGACCGGGTGCTGGGCATGCATCGCGGCGACCAGGTCTTCAAAGGCCTGGCCGGCGGGCCGGATGCGCGGCTGGACGCCGGTGGGAAGTTCGGCGTCGACGAGGCCGCCGGCGGCCTGCAGCTTGCGGACCGCGTCCACGGCGGCCGAGCCGAGGGCGGCATGCTCCCAGAGCTGCGCTGCGAGGATCAGGACAGTGCATTCCTCGGGGCTGAGGCTGACGTCGGGCAGCCGGTTCGATTCCTTGCCGATCCGGTAGCGGGTGGTTGCCGGGTCGTCGGAGCCCCACCCCGTGTCCGTCACGGTTTCGACGTCAAAGCCAAACTGGCGCAACTCGCCTTTGTCGCGTTCGAACATGCGGCCGAAGGCGACGTCACTGCTCGTGGTGTCGTGGTACACCTTTTCGCGCAGCTCACCGCGGCGCAGGCCGTACTTGGTGTTGAGCAGGGCAATGAGCAGGTTCAGGAGACGTTCTGTACGTGAGGCGGACACCACGCAAGGGTACTAAAGCCGGTCCCCGAAAATAACGAAAGCGCGGCAACAGCCGGAAGAACTTTTCCGATTGTTACCGCGCTTTGCGCATGTCAGCAGCATATTCCCTGCTGGTACCACCGGCCGATGGGCCCACGCCCGCAGGGTTCCCTGTCCAGGGAACCGGTGCGGACTTGCGAGGATAGGGGGCGGGTGGGTGGGCCCACGCCCGCAGGGTTCCCTGTCCAGGGAACCGGTGCGGACTTGCGAGGATAGGGGGCGGGTGGGTGGGCCCACGCCCGCAGGGTTCCCTGTCCGAGCTTGCGAGGATTAGGGGGCCGGTGGGGATTAGCGGACGGCGACGAGGTCCACGACGAAGATCAGGGCCTCGTTGGGGCCGATCGCCCCGCCGGCGCCACGGGAGCCGTAGGCAAGCTCGGACGGGATCTCGAGGCGGCGGCGGCCGCCGACCTTCATGCCCAGCAGGCCCTGGTCCCAGCCCTGGATGACCTGGCCGACRCCGACCCGGAAGTCCAGCGGCGCGCCGCGGCCCCAGGAGGCGTCAAATTCTTCACCGGTGGACCAGGCGACGCCCACGTAGTGGGTGGAAACGGTGTCGCCGGGCTTGGCCTCGGCGCCGTCCCCTTCGATCAGGTCGGTGATGACCAGTTCGGTGGGGACGTCCCCTTGGGGGAAGTCAATTTCCGGCTTCTCGCGGTCGAGGTTGCGCTGTCCAAATGACATGGTTACTCCTTTGACGTGACGTGTATTGACGTGTGGTGGATGCGGTGGATTATTTGACGCCGAGGATGTCGACGACGAAGACGAGGTCGCCCTTCGCGTCGCCTTGGCCCTGATCACCGTAGGCTAGGTCCTTCGGGACCACCAAAAGGACGCGGGAGCCGACCGTCTTGCCGGTCAGGCCCTGGGTCCAGCCCTTGATGACACCGGTCAGCGGGAAGGTGGCCTTTTTGCCACTTTCAAAGCTGGAGTCGAAGACCTTGCCGGTGGCGAGGGCCACGCCGACGTAGTTGACGGTGATCGTGTCGGTCTCCTTGAGGGCCTGGCCCTTGCCGGTGATGAGGTCCTGGGAGACCAGCTCGGTCGGAGCCTTGACGCCGGTGACCGAGATCTCCGGGATGCCCTTGTCGTTTTCCTTGACGGTCGGCAGGCCGGCCGGCGGGGTGACGGCGTCGCCCTCAGGCTTGTCMAGGACCGGCGGAGCATCCTTGGCGGAGAGGACCTTGACGATCAGGAGCTGCGTCGGCTTGGCCTCGGTCCCCTCGGCGGCGGCCTGGCCGGGAACGGCCAGGGCGATGTGGGAGCCAACCTTGGCGCCCACGAACGCGTTGTAGATCACGGGGCTGCTGGTCTTGAGCTCGTCGTTCAGCTCCAGCGGCTCGGGATCGTTCGGGAACGTGTCTTCGAGGGTGGCACCGTCGGTGCCGTTGAAGGCAACGATCGAAATGTCCGCGATCTGGTTGGCCTTGACCCGGTCGCCGCCGCCCTCGGTGACCACCTTGACAGTGGGTTCCTTGACGTCGAGCGGCTTGGTGAACTCGACACCGGGGGCCTTCTTGTCACCGTTCTCGGTCAGTTTGACCGAGTCCAGCTTGGCGGTCTCACCCGCGGACTGGCTGGTGGGTTCCGGAGCCGGAGGCGCTTCGCTGCCGCCGCAGGCGGTCAGCAGCAGCAGTCCGGGAAGAAGAATTGCTAGTAGTCGGCGCACTTGGAAACTTTCGTCGAGGCAAGGTGGACTCAGTGCCGTTCGGTTTCCCGCGGCAAAGAAAGCAGCGGCCGCAAGACGGCCCTACCCCCAGAATAACGTGCCAAGCTGGGTATCAGCCCATCGAGTCCAGCAGCGCATCCACCCGGTCGTCCACGCTGCGGAACGGATCCTTGCACAGGATGGTCTGGTGGGCGCGGTCGTTCAGCTTCAGATGGACCCAGTCCACCGTGTAGTCGCGTCCGAGCTCCTGGGCGCGCCGGACGAAGTCGCCGCGGAGTTTGGCACGCGTGGTCTGCGGCGGGGCATCCACAGCATCCTTGACCGCGGTGTCGTCCACCACCCGGCGCACGGCCCCGCGGGCCTGGAGCAGGTAGAAGAGGCCGCGGCCGCGGGAAATGTCATGGTAGGTCAGGTCCAGCTGCGCAATCCGGGGCGCGTCAAGCCCCAGCCCGTGCCGTTCCCGGTAGTTGTCCATGAGCTTCTTCTTGATGGCCCAGTCCACTTCAGTATCGATCGTGCTCGTGTCGCCGCTTTCGATGGCGTCCAAGGTGCGCTCCCAGAGGTCCAGGATCATCGGCACGTGTGCGTTGTGCGCACCGTGCTCGGCCACGAACGCGGTTACCTTGCCCAGGTACTCGCGCTGGATTTCCAGCGCCGTGAGCTGCCGGCCGTTGGCGAGCCGCACCAGTGCCCGGCCGCTCAGGTCGTGGGAAATTTCCCGGATGCTGCGGATGGGGTTCTCCATCCTCATGTCGCGCATGATCACCCCGGCCTCGATCATCCGCAGGATCAGGTCCACCGTGCCGATCTTGAGCAGCGCCGTCGTTTCGGACATGTTGGAGTCGCCCACGATCACGTGCAGGCGCCGGTAGAACTCGGCGTCCGCGTGCGGCTCGTCCCGGGTGTTGATGATGGGCCTGGAGCGGGTGGTGGCGGAGGAGACGCCCTCCCAGATGTGGTCGGCCCGCTGGGAGAAGGCGAAGGTGGCCCCGTGCGGGGTCTTGAGGATCTTGCCGGCCCCGGCGATCAACTGGCGCGTCACGAGGAACGGGATGAGGATCTCCGCGAGCCGGGAAAATTCCCCGCGGCGCGGGATCAGGTAGTTTTCGTGGCTGCCGTAGGAGTTCCCGGCCGAGTCCGTGTTGTTCTTGAACAGGTACACGGTCCCGTTGAATCCTTCCGCTGCCAGCCGTTCCTGGGCTTCGTCCACGAGGTCGCACAGAATCAGCTCCCCGGCGCGGTCATGGGCGATCAGCTGGGCGAGGTCGTCGCACTCGGCCGTGGCGTACTCCGGATGGGAGCCGACGTCCAGGTAGAGGCGTGAGCCGTTGGTCAGGAAGACGTTGGAAGACCGTCCCCAGCTGACCACCTTGCGGAAGAGGTAGCGGGCCACTTCCTCCGGCGCCAGCGGCCGGGACTCCGGGCTTGAATAGGAAATTCCGAATTCGGTTTCGATGCCGAATATGCGCTTGTCCATCTCACTTCTCCTCAGCCAGCAATGCCACGATGTCCGGGTCCTCGAGCCGGCGGAACGCCCGGCGGGTGCCGCGGCCGCTTTCCGACCCCCGGTCCAGTACCGCAACTTCCAGTGCGGATACCGGCAGGGTGGTGGTTTCCTTGTCTGCCACGAGTCCTGCGAGGGCCAGCCGGATGGCTCCCGCGAAGTCGAGTTCGCCCTGCCAGCCCGCCGCGACAGCTTCGGAAACCTTGTCCGCCTGCCCGCCCATCACGATGAAGCCGTGCTCATCGGCAATGGACCCGTCAAAGGTCAGACGGTACAGATGGTCCGCCTCCTGGGTTTGAGCGACTTCGGCCACGGCCAGTTCCACCTCGAAAGGTTTCTGTTCTGCCG
>NZ_JBFUJJ010000021.1:0-72257 GCF_056401435.1 Arthrobacter sp. P4_F10 | reverse complement strand
GGGTGCATTCGGAGCCGCCGATCAGGAAGGTCGCTTCCTTGTCTTCCCAGCATTCGAAGATGTTCGGGCAGCCGGCCTCTTCACACACGGTGTGCAGGCCTTCCTTCTTGACGAGGTTCTTGAGCTGGACGAACTCCGGGCCCATCTGGACCTTGGCCTTGATCCATTCCGGCTTCCGTTCCACCGGTGTGGCCGCGTTTCGCTGCTCAATGCGCAGCATCTTCCGGCCTTCTGGTGCCAGTGTCACAGTAGAGCTCCTTCTGGGGTTGCAACTAGGGCTTGTTCATTCTCGCGCAGTTCTTCGATGATCCGCGACACGAGGTCTGCCGGGGTGACGTCCCTGCCAAGTTCCTGGGCGATCGTGGTGACCCCGGCGTCGCTGATGCCGCAGGCAATGATCTGGCCGTAGGGGGCGAGATCGTTGTTGCAGTTGATCGCGAAGCCGTGCATGGTGACGCCCTCGTTGACGCGGATGCCGATGGCCGCGATCTTGCGGTCCGGGCCCTTCTCGTCCTGCGCGATCCAGACGCCGGCGCGGCCCTTGATGCGTACGGCGTCGATGCCGTAGTCCGCCAGGACGGCAATGATCACGGCCTCGAGGCGCTCCACGTAGTCGCGGATGCCCGCCTTGTTCTTGAGCTTGATGATGGGGTAGCCCACGAGCTGTCCGGGGCCGTGCCACGTGAGCTTGCCGCCGCGGTCAACCGCGACCACGGGAGTCCCGTCAAAGGGCCGTTCGTGGTCTTCGGTGCGCTTGCCGGCGGTGTAGACCGCGGAGTGTTCGAGCAGCAGTACGGTGCTGGGCGCGGTGCCCGCGAGGACTTTTTCATGCAATTCGCGCTGGATGTCCCAGCCGCGCGTGTAATCGATGAAGTCCGGGGCGAGACCCAGCTGTTTGAACTCAAGAGTCATGGCATCAAGCTTAGACCCCGCCGCACCCAGCGCCCGTTTGTGTGCTTAAGCTCTCATGCCTGTGGATAACTTCTGCACGATTCCGCGCAATCGGCTATTCCTTGGGTATGGAAGATCTCCCTGCCGCGGACTGCGCCGCCCCCGAGGTTCCCGGTTACGACGTCGGACGCCTGCTGGGGCGCGGGGGCACAGCGGCCGTGTGGCTGGTCACCGAACGGTCAACGGGCCGGGAGTTCGCCCTCAAGTGCTTCGACTCCGGGGCAGAGRCAGCGGAGGATGCCGGCGGAACCGCGGACCGGGAAGCCGAAGAGGCCATGCGCCGGGAAGTTCGGATCCTTTCGGCGCTGGACCACGACCACCTGCTCCGGGCCCACACCGTGCTGCGTCTTCACGGGCCGCGGTCCGGGCCGGACGAAAAGGAAGCCCTGGGCCTGGTGCTGGACTATGCGCCCGGGGGATCAGTCGCTGACCTGATCGCGGGCCGTGGACGGCTTGGTGCGGGGGAGACCGTGACGGTCCTGACACCCATTGCCCAGGCCCTTCAATACCTGCATTCGCAGGGCTTCACCCACGGCGACGTCTCGCCGGGCAACGTGTTGTTCACGGCGCACGGGAAACCGTTGCTGGCCGATGTGGGCGTGGCCCGGATGGTGGCCGACGCCGCGGCAGCCCGCGCCGCCGGGACCGAGGGCTTTTCCGATCCGGCGCCGGTGGACGCCTTCAGGGCGGGCCTCCAGCCGGAGCGCGACGTCTATTCTTTGGCGGCCCTGGGCTGGTATTGCCTCACGGGCCTGGCGCCGGTCCCCGGCCCGGGGCGTCCGCCGCTGCCGCTCCTGGTGCCCGACGTACCGCCGGCGCTGGCCGCCGCGCTGGAGGCTGCACTCGACGAGGACCGGCGGAAAAGGCCTTCGGCCGCCGAATTGGCCGCCGCAGTCTATCGCAGCACGGCGGCAGAGCCGGTGGACCTGTCCGTGTCCGTGCACCCGACGGTCATTCCACAGTTGCTCACCCGCCGGGCTGTGCAGCCCGGCTCGCGGAGGCGCAGCCCCGGGACTCTTCGGCACCGGCCGTCGGCCGCCGGACTTCACCGCGGATTCCGCGGTGGATTCCACCGCGGAGTCCGAAAGAGCCCCGCACGACGGGCCCTTTGGACCATCTTCACAGCCATGGCCCTGCTGGCTGGCTGTTGGCTGCTCGCGGGCGGCGGGCCGGCACCCGAGGCCGTCGCCGGGCTGTTTCCGGGGTTGGGTGCGGACCACAGTGCGGACCTCGGTACACCGGTGCCATCAGGACCTGCCGTTGCTGAGGGGACGTCAACGGAGCCTTCGGGCGGCCCGGCAGAGAAACCAACGCCTGCCAAGGCCGACGGCGGGGCCAACCCAATTCGCCCCGATCTTGAGGCCCTGCTGGCTTCAGCCGACCCGGCGGAGGCCGTCCGCGGTCTCGCCAGGCTGCGCTCGCTCGCGTTCAGCTCCGGGGACTTCAGCCTGCTCGACGCCGTCAACGCCCCGGAGTCTGCCGCCGCCGCTGCCGATGCGCAGATCAGAACGCAGCTCAGCGGATCCGGCCATGTGCTGGCCGGATTCTCGACGTCATTGACGCGGATCGAAACCACCGCGGACAGCAGCCCCGCCAGGGCCGTGGTGGCCATCACCACGGCGTCCTCTGGGTACCAGGAGCTCGATGGGAACGGCGCCTTAGTGGCTGAGGTTCCCGCCGCTTCCGGGCAGCAGCTTCATCTCGTTCTGGTGCCCGTCGATGGGCGCTGGCGGATCCAGGACGTTCTACCCCCGGGGCCTGAAGCAGGCTAGGGTTCCGCCGTCGGGGGCCCGGTGGTACCTCATGGTGGCGTCGTCCTTCGGTGGGTATGCCAGCGCAGTCCTGACCGGCCGTGACCCAACCTGGGCCAAGGTGTTCGCCGTCGCCCTGATCGTGGTCATGACCTTCCTGAACGCTGTCGGCTCCACGGCGGTGGCCAAAGTCCAGTCCCTGATCGTGAAGGTGGTGCTGGCCATCCTGTCCGTGTTCGCGATTGTGACGATCGCGAACTGGAACCCCGCGCTCCTCGACCCGGCCAGCTACCCCGGGGTTCGCGAAATCATCGCGAGCGTCGCGTTGACGTTCTTCGCCTTCCTCGGGTTCGGCGTCATCACCTTCACCGCGAAGGATCTGCCTGATCCGTCCCGTCAACTGCCCCGTGCCATGTACCTTGCGCTGGCGATCGCCACGACGGTGTACGTCGCGGTGTCCCTGGGCGTCTTCGGGACCCTGACCGCCGACCAGGTCGTCGCCTACGGCGCCACAGCGCTGGCCGAGGCTGCCAAGCCCACGCTGGGCCAGTTCGGATACGTGCTGATGGTGGTCACCGCCCTGCTCTCCACCGCCGGGGCGGTGAACGCCACCCTCTACCCCTCTGTCGGGATGACCCGGCACCTCGCCTCGGTGGGCCAGTTTCCGCCGGTGTTCGGCCGCTCCCTGGGCCGCAGGGAAGTGCCGGTCGGACTGCTGGTCATGGCCTGCCTCGCGGCGGTGATGGTGCTGCTGTTCAACCTGAACAGCATTGCCTCCCTCGGAAGTGCCGTGGCTTTGCTGATTTTCTCCGCGGTCACCCTGGCCCACTTCAAGGTGTACCGGGAGACCGGCGCCCTGCTTTTCATGCTCATCATCGCCCTGATCGCGACCCTGGGGACGTTCCTGGTGTTCTGCACCACCACGCTCGTCAATGAACCCGCCACCGCCGCAGCGCTGGTGGTCATCCTTGCCCTGGCCCTGATCACCGACCTGCTGTGGAAGCGCACCCGGAGCCGCGCAAATTAGCACCCCGGYGACCTGCCGTAAAGAGGAGATGGGGACTATTCCCGGCGAATTCCTAGGTCCATGCTGTAGGCACCGAGCACTTTGTGTGATAAGGGGGCAGTGGCATGTTCAAACCGTCAACTACTCGCCCCAGGCGGTTTAGCTCCGCCTGGCCCGTGGCACAGACCACGGGGCATATGAGGGTGTGGCCTACGTGAGTGAACAGGCATTGACCCGGCCGAAGGCGCCTCCGGCCGTGTGGATCTCCTGGGTGGCCCTGGCGCTAATGACCACCAGCTCGGTGGCAAGCCTCCGTGCGGCACCGACCATGGCCGTCTACGGCCTTGCTTCAGTCTTCCTCTACGTGGTTCCCGCGATCGTCTTCCTGCTGCCCACCTCCCTCGTGTCCGCCGAGTTGGCGTCCGGATGGAAGGGCGGCATCTACAACTGGGTATCGTCCGGAATCTCCAAGCCAATGGGCTTCCTGGCGGTGTGGTGCCAGTTCGCAATGACGATTTTCTACTATCCAACCCTGCTGGGATTCGTCGCGAGCACGCTCGCCTACGTCTTCAACCCGGCGCTGGCCAGCAGCGGCGTGTGGACGGCCTTGGTGATCGTGGTGTTCTACTGGGCCGGCGTGTATGTCTCATCCCGCGGCACGAAGGGTGTGGCAGGCCTGGCCAGCGGTGGCCTGATCATCGGCACACTGATCCCTGGCGCCCTGCTCGTCATCCTGGGTGTCGTCTTCCTCGGCCAGGGCAATCCGTCCGCCGCTCCGATGACAGCGGCGAACTTCTTCCCCGAGTGGGCCGGGCTCGCCAGTCTGGTGCTGATCGTGAACAACTTCCTGTCCTACAGCGGCATGGAGATGAACGCGGTGCACGTGTCCTCCCTGAAGGACCCGCCCAAGGAGTATCCGAAGTCGATGTTCCTGGCCATGGGACTCGTCCTGCTCATCTTCATCCTGCCGGCGCTGGCGATCAGCTGGATCGTGCCTGCCGAGGAGCTCTCCCTCACAGCCGGTGTCATGCAGGCCTTCGACGCGGTGCTGGCGTCCTTCAACATGCAAGGCCTCACGCCGATCCTCGGCATCATGCTGGTCGCTGCCTCCCTCGGCGGCATGCTGACGTGGCTGGCCGGTCCGTCCAAAGGCCTGCTGTTGATCTCACGGGAGGAAGGCTACCTCCCGCCGTTCCTGCAAAAGCTGAACAAGAACGGCATCCAGCAGAACCTCCTGGTCACTCAGGGGCTCGTCACCACCGTGATCGCGCTCGGCTACGCGCTCATCCCGGATGTCTCCAGTGCCTACTGGATTTTCTCGGTGATCACCACGCAGGTCTACCTGATCATGTACCTGCTGATGTTCGTGGCCGCGGTCCGGCTCCGCCGCAACGACCCCGACCACCCGCGCGGCTACCGGGCGCCGATGTTGATCGGGCTGTGCGGCGTCGGATTCGCCGCTTCCCTGGCCGCGCTGCTTGTCGGGTTCGTCCCACCGTCGCAGTTCGGCAACGGCGATCCAGTGGTCTATTTCCTGATCGTCGGCGGCGGTGCATTAGGGCTCGGGCTGCTCGTTCCGTTCCTTTTCTACAGGTTCCGCAAGCCCTCGTGGAAGCTGCCGGACCAAGAAGCGCCGACGGAGGTGCCGAAGTCATGAGCACGCAGACGGAGTCCTCCACCAAGCGCAGCCGCTCGGTCGTTTACATCGTTGCCATGATCCTGCTCGTGGTGTTCGCCGTCGTCGCACTGCTGTCGTTCCGGTCGGCGAGGGAGACGCAACAATCCCTGGCGAAGGCCGACCAGCTGATAGCGACGATCGAAGGGGCCGGCGGGACGGCGCCCTCGCGCGAACAGATAGCCCGGGTGCTTGGCGACGACGGCGGCGCGGTCTGCGCGAACCCGAACGACGCCCTGAGCCGGGCCACCTACCTGAGCCAGTTGACGAACGGGGCAACGGGACCTGGAAACAGGCCGGTGATCGCGAACGCCCGCATCCTCATCGGCGAGGTCGCGATTATCAAGACCTACTGCCCGGACCAGTTGGCCGAGTTCCAGCAGTTCATCGACGACCTCAAGACGTACCACACGGGTGGTGCGTGAGCCGTGGACCTGCGCGCCCGCATCACCGATCTGATGCGCCCGGCACGGGAGGAGCTCGCCGAGTTCGTGGCCATCCGGTCGGTGGCAGATGCGCGGCAGTTCCCCGCCGAGGAGTGTGCCAAGGCTGCCCAGTGGGTGCTCGGCAAATTCGCCGGGCTCGGATTTTCCGATGCCCATCTCGAGCGCACGCCGGACGGCTCCGACGCGGTGGTCGGCTCGAGACCGGGACCTGATCCGGATGCGCCGACCGTGCTCCTCTACGCCCACTACGACGTGCAGCCACCCCTCGATGATTCGGCCTGGCGCACACCGCCCTTCGAACTCACTGAAGTGGACGGCCGCTGGTACGGCCGGGGCGCCGCCGACTGCAAGGGCAACATCCTTGCCCATCTGCTCGCGCTCAGGGCGCTCGGCGACGACGTGCCGGTGAACCTGATGCTGGTGGTCGAGGGGTCCGAGGAACAGGGTACGGGTGGGCTCGAGGCGTTCGTCGCGAGCCACCCGGACCTGTTCCGTGCCGACACCATCCTGGTCTGCGACACCGGCAACGCCGCCGTGGGACATCCCGCGGCGACGGTGACCCTGCGCGGAATGGTCAATGTGGTGGTGACAGTGGAGGCGATGGCGTCCGAACTCCACTCCGGCATGTTCGGCGGGGCCGCCCCCGACGCGCTCGCCGCTCTGATCGCCATGCTGGCGTCACTGCGCGACCAGCAAGGCAACACCACGATCACGGGATTGGACAACGCCCAGACCTGGACCGGCGCGCCCTATCCGCCCGAGCAGTTCCGCGTCGACGCCGGCGTGCTCGAGGGAGTCTCATTGTTGGGAGACGGCAGTGTGTCCGACATGCTCTGGGCGCGGCCAGCCATTACTGTGCTCGGCATCGACTGCCCGGCGGTAACCGGCTCGACGGCGGCGATCGTGCCGCGGGCGGCCGCGCGCCTGAACCTGCGGGTCCCGCCAGGCATGGCCGCCGCCGACGCCCGCACTGCGTTGGCCGACCATCTCAAGGCGGCCGCACCCTGGGGTGTCCACGTCACCGTTGACCTTGAGGCCATCGGGTCCCCCTTCCAGGCAGCGGTCGGCGGCGCGGCATTTGAGGCCATGGGTGCCGCGATGTCCGAGGCCTACGGACGGCCGATGGCAACCCTGGGGCAAGGGGGATCGATTCCCCTTTGTAACGTGTTCGCCGACACCTACCCGGACGCGGAGATCATCCTGCTGGGCGTCGAAGAACCGCTCGCACTCATCCATGCACCGAACGAGAGCGTCGATCCAAACGAGATCAGGGCCTTGGCGGAGTCCCTGGCGCTGTTCCTCCAGCGCTACGCCACGCTACGCGGTTAGCCGCGTCCTGCCACCCACGCCGCGGCGTCGCGAAGTGACGGGTGCTGCCAGGCGAAGCTGTTGTCCGCCAGGACGGCCGGCTCCAGCCGCTGGCTCGCGAGCAGCAGTTCTTCGGCGAGCTGGCCCATCACCAGCCGCAGCACCGGGGCGGGTACGCGCAGCACCGCGGGCCGGTGCAGCGCTCCAGCCAGCTGCGCGATCAGGGAGTTCACGTCTGCGGTTTCGGGGGCGGAGACGTTGACCGGCCCGGCCACGGGCGCCGAGAGAAGGAAGGAAAAGGCACCGGTCACATCCGGCAAGGTGATCCATGGCCAGTACTGCCGGCCGTTGCCGAGCGGGCCGCCGACGCCCAGGCGCAGCAGCGGCAACAAACGGCCAAGCGCGCCCCCGGAGCGGCTCAGGACGACGCCGGTGCGGGGCGTGACCACGCGGACCCCGGAAGGCGCCTCATGCGCCGCGGCCTCCCAGTCGACGCAGATCCGGGCGAGCGTGCCGTCCCCGGCGGGCGCGTTCTCACGAAGCACCACCGCGCCGGCGTTGCCGTAGTAACCGGAGGCCGACTGGCTCAGGAACACCGCAGGCGGCGTCTCCTGCCGGGTCATCGCCGACGTCAGGGTCCGGGTCGCCCCCAGCCGGGAGCTGCGGAGTTCGTTGACACGTGCCCGGGTCCAGGGCCGGTCGCCGATTCCGGCGCCGGAGAGGTTGACCACCGCGTCCGCGCCCTTCAGCGCGGTGTCGTCGATCCGGCCGGCCGCCGGGTCCCACTGGAACTCGGCCGCTGACACGGGGGCACGCCTGACCAGGGCCACGACGTCGTGCCCTTCGCTGCGCAGTGCGCTCGAAAGGGCGGTTCCGATCAGCCCGGAGGCCCCGGCAATAAGGATTCGCATGATCCATCTCACCATGCCCGGCACGGCCGCGAAACTCCCGGGCCGCAAGGGCCGTTGTCGCTATGATCAAACGATGACCCCCTCGAGTTACTTTCGTTTCCCGCATGTCCACGGCGATCTGGTCACCTTTGTGGCCGAGGACGACGTGTGGATTGCACCCGTGGGCGGGGGCCGTGCCTGGCGCGTATCCTCCCTGCAGTTGCCGGCCCGCAACCCCCGTTTCACCCCCGACGGCAAGCGCCTGGTCTGGACCGTCGTCCAGGGGACGGCCCCGGAAGTCGTCACGGCAAACGTCGACGGCGGCGGCTACCGCCAGCTGAGCTACTTCGGCCACAGCTCCACCCGGGTCAAGGGCTTCACGCCCGACGGCGACGTCCTGGTCACCAGCGCGTTCCGCCAGTCAGACAGCCGTCACACCCACGCCTACAGCCTCCCCGTCACCGGCGGCTGGGCGAAGGAACTCCCGTTTGGCCCGGTTGAATCGGTGGCCTTCGGCCCCGTCGTCGGGGACGAACGCCCCGTGGTGCTCGCGAGCGTCTTGTCGCGTGAGCCCGCCTGGTGGAAGCGGTACCGCGGCGGCGCCGCCGGCAAGCTGTGGATCGACGCCGACGGAAACGGCGAATTCTTCCGGCTCGCCCCCGCGCTGGACGGAAACCTCACTGACCCCCTGTGGGTCAAGGGACGGATCGCGTTCCTGTCCGACCACGAAGGCTACGGAAACCTCTATTCCGTACTGCCGAACGGCAGCGACCTGCGGCGCCACACGGACCACGAGGACTTCTACGTCCGCCACGCCGCCACCGACGGGGAACGCGTCGTCTTCGAATCGGCCGGCGAGCTCTGGCTGCTGCCCAGCCTCGACGCGGAGGCCGTCAAACTCGACATTTCGCTCGGGTCCGCCTCGCAAGCGCGCCGCCCCGCCGCGCTGAAGCCCTCACGACACCTCGGTGACGTCGTCCCGGACCGCACCGGCGCGTCCAGCGCCGTTGAATCCCACGGAACCGTCCACTGGCTGCGGCACAAGGACGGCCCCTCCCGCGTCCTCGAAGCCACCCCGGGTGTCCGTGCACGGCTGCCCCGGCCGTTCGGCGAGGGCCGGATCGCCTATGTCGCCGACCACGACGGCGTCGAGGCCCTGTACCTAAAAGCCATTGCGGCGCCCCTGGCGGGCGCGTCTGTGGCGGCCACCAAGGCACCGCAGCCCGCCGTCCAGGCCAGCCTGCACTCCACAGCGGCGTCCGAAGACGCCGGCATGCCGCTGCCGAAGCCGGTGTCCGCAGCAGCATTGACCGGCTCCGGATTGACTGCCGCCGCGGTGGGCAGTTCCGTGTCCAGTCCGGTGACGGCAGTCCGGGCCGTGGCCGCTACTGACGCATCCGGCTCCGGCCCCCAGACTGGCCCGGCCAATGCGGGCACCGCCGTGCAGGCGCCTGCGTCCAGCGACGTCACCCGGATCGATTTCCCCAAGCCCAGCCGGGCCAGCGCCATCGAAGCCAGCCCCGACGGCCGCTGGCTCGCCGTCGGCACGTCCTTCGGTGACATCTACCTTGCGGACACAATCGCGGGCACGATATCCCAGCTGAGCAGCATCGGCGAGGGCAGCATCGAAGGATTCACCTGGTCCGCGGACTCCGCGTGGCTCGGCTGGTCCGAGCCGGTTACGTCCTTCGGGTCCCGCAGCCGGCTCCGGATCACCAGGATCGACGGCGGCGCGGGCGCGGCAATCATTGATGTCACCGACGGCCGGTTCCGCGACGAATCACCGTCGTTCACCCCGGATGGCAAATACCTCGCCTTCCTTTCCAACCGCAGTTTCGATCCGGTCTACGACGGCCACTCCTTCGATTTGTCCTTCCCTAGCCCGATCAAGCCTTACCTCGTCGCCCTCGCCGCAGATACCCCATCGCCGTTCGGCCCAAGCGTCGACCTCCAAGACGCCGACGCCAGCGCCGGCGCCGGCGCCGCAGGCGCAGTCTCAGGCGCGGCAGGAGCCGACGGTGCTGCACCCGGGGGGCAGTCCGCCGCCAAGCCCGTGCCTTCCGTGCGGGTCGACGCCGACGGCCTGGCCCACCGCGTCATCGCCGTCCCGGTGCCGCAAGGCAACTACTCCTCACTCGCCGCCGCTGCCGGGGCCCTGCTCTGGCTTGACAGCGAACTCGCCGGCACCACCGGCGAAGGCCGGGCCAGCCTCGAGGACAAGGGCGCCGCGCCAAGCCTGGTCCGCTACGACCTGGCCAAGCGCCGCACGTCCACGATCGTTGAGGCAGTGGACAGCTACCGGCTCTCCGGCGACGGGGAAAAGATCGTGTTCATCCAGGACAAGCAGATCCGGGTTGCGCCCGCCGGCGCCAAGGCCGACGAGGACTCCGGCCAGCTCATCAAGGTGGACCTTGGCCGCATCCGGGTGCAGTTGGACCCGCTCAGTGTGTGGGGCCAGGCCTTTGACGAGGCATGGCGGCTCCAGCGCGACTTCTTCTGGACCGAGGACATGGCCGGCCAGGACTGGGAGTCCATTCACGCCCGCTATCGTCCGGTGGTGGAACGCCTCGGCTCCCATGATGACCTTGTGGACCTGCTGTGGGAGCTTCACGGCGAGCTGGGCACCTCCCACGCCTACGTCCGCCCGGTGGCCGTCACCGAGAACGGCAGCAGCCCGCAGGGGCGCCTCGGCGCGGATCTGGAGTTCACCGGTGAGGGCTGGGAAATCACCCGCATCCTCGCGGGAGAGTCCTCCGACCCGCTGGCCACCTCGCCGCTGACCCGGCCCGGCGCCGACGCCAAGCCCGGCGACGTCCTGTTGGCGATCGACGGCGTCGAACTTACCCAAACGCGGACCCCCGCAGTGCAGCTCGTCGGTGCGGCCGGCCGCCCCGTGGAACTCACCCTGCGCAACGGCGCCGGCCACGGCGCGGCCGCAGGAACCCAGCGCCGCGTCGCGGTGGTCCCGGTCAAGGACGAGGAGCGCCTGCGCTATCAGGAATGGGTCGCCGGCAACCGGCGGACCGTCCGGGAAGCCTCGAACGCGACGTTCGGCTACCTGCACATCCCGGACATGATGGCCAACGGCTGGGCCCAGCTGCACCGCGACCTCGACACCGAAACGGCCCTGGACGGACTCATTGTCGATGTCCGGCGCAACCGCGGTGGCCACACATCCCAGCTCGTGGCCGAGCTCATCGGGCGCAAGGTCACCGGCTGGAGCATGCCGCGCGGGGAAAAGCCGCGGACATACCCGCACCACGCTCCCCGCGGACCGGTCGTCATCCTCACGGACGAGTTCGCCGGCTCCGACGGCGACATCATCACGCAGGTCTCCAAGCTGCGGGGGATCGGTCCCGTCATCGGCACCCGCACCTGGGGCGGCGTCGTCGGGATCGACAACCGCTTCGCGCTGGCCGACGGCACCGGCGTCACCCAGCCGCGCTACGCCACCTGGTTCGCCGGTGGCGTTGGCTGGGGCGTAGAGAACTTCGGCGTCACCCCGGACATCGAGGTGACCTTCCCGCCGCACGCCTACGCCGCCGGCACCGACCCGCAGCTGGAGTACGGAATCGGGGCGCTGAAGGAAATGATCCAGGAACTGCCCACGGACCGTCCGCCGCTGCGCGAGGGCTACCGCAGGGTCCGGCCGGCACCGCTGCCTGCGCGGCAGCAGGCCGGCCAGGCCTAGGCGGCCCGCCCGACGGCGAGGAACCCCGTGCTGAAGGCCCCCGCCTTCCTGGAGATTCCAGGAGGACGGGGGCCTTTGCTGTACGGCGGGCCATTGCTTAGTGCGGGCCTTTTACTGCGGGCCTCAAATTGCGCCCGGAGCTAGCCGGAACTAGGAGGCCAGCGTGGCGTCCAGGGTGATCTCGATGCCGGTCAGGGCGGCGGAGACGGGGCAGCCGGTCTTGGCTTCCTCGGCCAGCCGCTGGAAGTCGTCAGCTGAAATGCCGGGGACCCGCGCGGAGACGGTGAGGTGGCTGCCGGTGATTCCGGTGCCGGGCTGGAACGTCACGTCAGCCTTCGTGTTGATCTCCTCGGCCGTGTGGCCGGCCTGGGCCAGGGCGTTGCTGAACGCCATCGAGAAGCAGGCGGAGTGTGCTGCCGCGATGAGCTCCTCGGGGCTGGTCTTGCCTTCGGCGGCCTCGGCGCGCGCCTTCCAGGTGACGTCGAAGTTGCCCAGCCCGGAGCTGTCCAGGGTGGTGTTGCCGGCGCCTGTCATCAGGTCGCCATTCCATACAGTGTGTGCGGTGCGTGTTGTTGCCATGTCCACTCCTCGACGTCGTTGTGAATCAGGGACCGGCGAGATGCCGGAGCCTGCCGTGATCAATCCTAGGGATTCCGAGCGGCCGCCGCACGGGGGTTCCGCTGTCAGAGGATTGTGACCCCGGACGGTGTCGTCCGTACAGTGGCGTCATGGAAATTACGGAAGATGCGCAGGCGCCAGCCCCGCCGTCGGCACGCATCGCCACGATCATGGTCAACGCCGTCGACGCCGAGCGTCTGGCCCAGTTCTGGGCCGCGCTGCTGGGCACGGCGGTCTCGTCCCGCTTCGAACAGTTCGTCTGGCTCCAGCCGGCCGGCCCCGGGGCCCCGCAGTTGGCCTTCCAGCAGGTCGAGGAGCCCACGGAAGGGAGGCGACGCCTGCACCTGGACATCCACGGGACCGACCCTGCGGCGTTGCGCGCTCACGCAGAGTCCCTCGGTGCCGGGTTCGTGGAGGGCAATGACATTGGCGACTTCCACTGGGATGTCATGCAGGATCCCGAGGGCAACGAATTCTGCATCGCCGGGTCGGGGTGCGGCGCCGCCGCTGTTCGTCAGAACAACTACTGCCAGAGGGTCGCGATCGCAACGTTGAGCAGTGCCAGGCCGCCAACACTGTTCGCGAGGCCCTTGCTGATCGGCTCGCCCTTCTTGTACTTGCGGCGGCCGATGAAGGCCAGGACGCCGACGATCAGGGCGATGACGAGCTTGATGCCGAGCTTGACGTAGTTGGCGTTCATGTCCAGGGCCGGGATCAGTCCCATCATGATGATGCCCGTGATCAGCTGCAGCATCGCGCCGTCGAACTGGCGGGGGTGGACGGTGGGCTTCTTCATCTGGCCGATCCAGATGCCGACGATCATGGCGGCGCCGATGATGTGCAGGAAGACCATGACGTTATAGACGATGTTCATGGCATCAGTGTAGCCAGAGTCTTCTACGCACCGTAGTAGGACCCGCCGGGCGTCCCGGGACGGAACAGCAAACGGCGACGGCGGCACGGGCACTCGGGTGGTTTCCCACCGGCGCCCGCACCGCCGTCGCCGTCGGTGTGCTTTTAGACCCTAGAGCCCAAGGTCGGCTTCGAAGGCGCCTTCCTCAAGGCGTGCCTTCAGCGTCTGCAGGAAGCGTCCCGCGTCGGCGCCGTCCACCAGGCGGTGGTCGTACGTCAGGGAGAGGTACATCATCGAACGGATGGCCAGCGAGTCATCGCCGTTCTCGTCGGCGACCACTACGGCCCGCTTGACGATCGCACCGGTGCCAAGGATGGCAACCTGCGGCTGGTTGATGATCGGGGTGTCGAACAGTGCGCCCACGGAACCGATGTTGGTGATGCTGAAGGTTCCGCCGGAGAGCTCGTCCGGGCCGATCTTGCCGTTGCGGGTGCGGTCGGCGACGTCGGCGATCTTGCCGGCCAGGCCGGCCAGGTTCAGGCTGCCGGCGTCCGAGATGACCGGAACCAGCAGGCCCTTGTCGGTGTCCACCGCAATCGCCAGGTGCTCGGCGTTGTGGTAGGTGATCTCCTGCTTGTCCTCGTCGTAGGACGCGTTGACCTTCGGGTGCTGCTTCAGGGCCTCGGCAACGGCCTTGGCGATGAAGGGCAGGAAGGTCAGCTTGGAGCCGTTCTGGGCCTGGAAGGAGTTCTTGGCCTTGGCGCGCAGCTTGGCCACCTTGGTCATGTCGACCTCGTGGACCTGCGTCAGCTGGGTGGAGATGTCCAGCGACTCGCGCATGCGGCGGGCGATGACCTGGCGGATCCGCGGGGCCTTCTGCACGGTGCCGCGCAGCGAGGACGCGGAAGCTGAGGCTGACGCAGCTGCCGGCGCGGATGCCGGCGCCGCGGCGGGAGCGGCTGCGGCCGGCGCGGCCTTTGCCTCGGCAGCTGCCAGTACGTCCTGCTTGCGGATGCGGCCGCCGACGCCCGTGCCGGTGAGGGCAGCAATGTCGACACCCTGCTGGTTGGCGAGCTTGCGGACCAGGGGAGTGACGTAGCCGGACTCTGCCGGTGCGGCAGCTTCCGTCTTCGCTTCAGCGGCGGGGGCTGCCGGAGCAGCGGGGGCTTCCTGCTTGGGGGCTTCCGGGGCGGGGGCCGCGGGAGCTGCTGCCGGCGCGGGGGCTGCCGGAGCTTCCTGCTTGGGGGCTTCCGGGGCCGGTGCCTCGGCGGGCGCCGGTGCGGCGGGTGCTGCGGCGCCGGAGCCGATGACGGCCAGGACGGAGCCGACCTCGGCGGTCTCGTCCTCGTTGACGCGGATTTCCAGGAGGGTGCCGGCAACCGGGGACGGGATTTCGGTGTCAACCTTGTCGGTGGAAACCTCGAGCAGCGGCTCGTCGACCTCTACGGTATCGCCGACGCTCTTCAGCCAGCGGGTAACAGTGCCTTCGGTGACGCTTTCACCCAGGGCCGGCAGCGTGACGTCGTGTCCTTCACCCGCGGGAGCAGAAACCGGAGCTGCAGCCGGTTCCTCTGCGGCGGGGGCTGCGGGAGCCTCAGCCGCGGGGGCCTCTTCGGCGGGTGCGGCGGCCGGAGCCTCTGCGGCGGCCGGGGCGGCGTCGCCCGAGCCGATGCGGACCAGCGGGGCGCCAACTTCAGCGGTCTCGTCTTCGGCGACGAGGATTTCCTCGATCACGCCGGCGATCGGAGAGGGGATCTCGGTGTCTACTTTGTCGGTGGAGACTTCGAGCAGCGGCTCGTCCACCTCTACCCGGTCACCGACCTGCTTGAGCCAGCGGGTGACGGTTCCTTCGGTGACGCTCTCACCGAGGGCGGGCAAGTTAACGGATTCAGACATGTCGTCCCCGTTCTCCTTATTGATCTTTAGTGCGGATGATTGCTGCCTTGTTCGAGCTTAGTGCACCCGGCATTTCCGGCCGGGTGCACCAAGCTCTGTTGTCTTGCGGAGATGCTTAGCCGTGGAGGGGCTTGCCCGCCAGCGCCAGGTGCGCCTCGCCCAGGGATTCGTTCTGGGTGGGGTGGGCGTGGACCAGCTGGGCCACGTCCTCCGGGTAGGCTTCCCAGTTCACGATCAGCTGGGCTTCACCGATCTGCTCGCCCATGCGGGCGCCGATCATGTGGACGCCCACCACGGGGCCGTCCTTCTGGCGGACCAGCTTGACCAGGCCGCTGGTGCCCAGAATGGAGCTCTTGCCGTTGCCGGCCAGGTTGTATTCCTGGGTCTGGATCTGGTCCTCGCCGAACTTCTCCTTGGCGGCCTTCTCGCTGTAGCCGACGGTGGCGATTTCGGGTTCGGAGTAGGTGACCTTGGGGATGTTGACGTCCTCGACGATGACCGGCTTCAGGCCGGCGATCTCTTCGGCGACGAAGATGCCCTGCTGGTAGCCGCGGTGCGCGAGCTGCACGCCGGGGACGATGTCGCCGACGGCGAAGATGTTGCCGACGCCGGTGTGGAGGCGCTCGTTGGTGATGACGAAGCCGCGGTCGATGGTGATTCCGGCCTCTTCGTAGCCGAGGTTCGCCGTGACAGGGCCGCGGCCCACAGCTACGAGCAGGAGGTCGGCTTCGAAGGTCTTGCCGTCTACGAGGGTGACCTTGACGCCGTCGTCGTTCTGCTCGACCCCCTGGAAGAAGACACCGGTGGAGAACTTGATGCCGCGCTTCTTGAAGGCGCGCTCAAAAGCCTTGACGATCGTGGCGTCCTCATTCGGAACCAGCGACGGGAGGCCCTCGACGATCGTGACGTCGACGCCGAAGGACTTCCAGACAGAAGCGAACTCGACGCCGATCACGCCGCCGCCCAGGATGATCGCGCTCTTGGGGATGTAATCCATGGTGAGGGCTTCGTCGGAAGTGATGACCTTGCCGCCGATTTCCAGGCCCGGCAGCGTGCGGGAGTAGGAGCCGGTCGCGAGGACAATGTTCTTGCCCTTGTACGCGGTGCCGTTCACGACGACGGTGTCGGTGCCCTGAAGCTTGCCTTCACCCTCAATGACGGTGATGCCCTTCTTGCCCTTGATCAGACCCTGCAGGCCCTTGAACTTGCCGGCAATGATGCCGTCTTTGTACGCATTGACAGCGGTGATGTCGATGCTGTCAAGAGTCACGTTGACGCCGTACTTGGCCGAGTCGCGGGCGTGGTCGGCCAGCTCTGCCGAGTGCAGCAGGGCCTTGGTGGGGATACAGCCGTTGTGGAGGCACGTACCGCCGAGCTTGCCCTTTTCGATGAGGCCGACGGTGAGGCCGAGCTGGACAGCACGCAGCGCGGTGGCGTAGCCGCCGCTGCCGCCGCCGAGTACCAGGATGTCGAATTCTTGCGCAGTTGCCTGATCGGCCACTAAAACGCTCCCTCGCGTGAACGATGACACGAGAGTACGCATCATCTGGTCTTGGAACCTGCCTGCTGTGATTGTGCCAGCTGGCAGGTTCCCTTTCATTTGTGACTACTACATTGGGGTCTGCTTCTGGGAAACAAGGTTTACCTTAGCGAACCACTAATACATGCTCCACCTTGCCATGGCGTTTGTGGAGCGCTTGTGTCCAGTGTCACGCGGCTTTGTGGCCGGGGAAGCACCGCCGCCCCGGCCACAAAGCCGCAATGCCGACTAGACGGCCTTGGCGAGGATGTCCTCGACGTAGGCCACCAGGGTCCGGACGGTGCAGCCCGTGCCCTGCTTGTGGTTGTAGCCGTAGGGGCTGCCGCTGTTGAACGACGGGCCGGCGATGTCGATGTGTGCCCACGGGATCTGTTCGCCGTCCTTGCCCTTGCCCACGAATTCGCGCAGGAAGACGGCCGCGGTCATCATGCCGCCGTGGCGTTCGCCGATGTTGGCGATGTCCGCGACCTGCGAGTCCAGGCTGGCCCGGAGCTCTTCCGGCAACGGCATGGGCCAGACGAGCTCGCCCGCCCGGTCGGCGGCGGTCTTGATGGCGCCGGTGAGTGAGTCGGCGCCCATCACGCCGGCGGTGCGGTCGCCCAGGGCGATCAGCTGGGCGCCGGTGAGCGTTGCGACGTCGATGATGGCGTCCGGGAATTCCTGGCTGGCGGCGACGATGCCGTCGGCCATGACCAGGCGGCCCTCGGCGTCGGTGTTGAGAACCTCGACGGTCTTGCCGCCGAACATCGTCAGGACGTCGGCCGGGCGCTGGGCAGCGCCGGAGGGCATGTTTTCGGCGATGCAGAGCCACGCGGTCGCCTTGACGGGCAGCCCGAGGCCCGCCAGGGCCAGGACCGTGTTGAGGACGACGGCGGCGCCCGCCATGTCGGACTTCATGTCACCCATGCCCAGGGCCGGCTTGATGGAGATGCCGCCCGTGTCAAAGGTGATGCCCTTGCCCACGAGGGCGATCTTGGCCGTGGCCTTCGCCGGGGCGTACTCGACCTTTACCAGGCGCGGCTGCCGGGTGGAGCCCTTGCCGACCCCGAGGATGCCGCCGAAGCCCTCCTTCTCAAGGCGCTTCTCGTCCCAGACCGTCACCTTGACCGGCAGGCCCTTGGCCAGTTCCTTGGCGGCGTCGGCGAAGGACTCGGGGTAGAGGTGGCTCGGCGGCTGGTTCACCAGGGTGCGGGTCGCGTTCACGGCCGTGCCGATCAGGGACGCCCGGTGCAGGACCGGCTGGAGCGCCTTGTCGGTAGCGAAGTCGGTGCGGATGACGACGTTCTTCACCGGATCCTTGAGCCCGTCCTTGGAGGTCCGGAACTCGGTGTAGGAATACGCGCCCATCGCGGCGCCCTCGGCGACCGCCGCGACCTCGGCCAGGGTCGTCGTCGGAAGTGCCAGGGTGACGGTGGTGACGCCGGCCAGCTGGCGGACGGCCGAGCCGGCGGCGCGGCGCAGCGCCTCCTCGGAGACCGGCTGCTTCGCGGACAGTTTGCCGACGCCGGCAAGGAGCAGAACGGTGGCCCCGGCCTCGGGCAGGCCGGGCAGCCGGTGAGCCTGGTCCGCCGCGCCGGTGATGCCAAGAACGCTCAGTGATTCCGCCAGGGCCTCCGCGGCCTTGGCCGTCAGCGGATTGTCGAGCAAAACGGGGCCGTCGGGACCCTGTCCGACGCCGATGACGAGGGCATCGCTGGGGGACTTCTTCAAATCCCCTGCGACTGCACTAAGTTTGACTTCACTATTCTTGACCACGAGGACAGTCCTCAATTCTCTGTGATGGTTCTCGGTGATATTCGGCAGGAACTGCATGTTTGGCGCCCTGCCACGGATCCCAGGGGCGCCGTCGGTCTGGGGCGCAACCCGGTGTCTGCAAAACAAGCCCTAGGGCCATGTCCGATCGTAGTCTCTCGGCAGTGCGGAAATTCAATCGAATGAGAGCTGGAGCACACCCCAGGCAGGAATTAGCCCGGGCCCTGGGGCGTTGTATTGATAGCGGCGCTGCCGTGCGGTGAGTGCCTCATGGGACTGGCCGACAGGATCTGCCTGACTGGCGGGTTCTGCCTGGCACCGTCCGGACGACGGACCGCACCCCGCTTCTCCCACCGCCGCCATCGTGAAAGGAACACGCCGTGATTGAACGGATTTCCGGCTCTTTGCTGGATCCCCAGTCGCTCTACATCCGTGATGACGCGCTGTTCTCCAGCACCGAACTGCGCGGACTCAACCTCGTCATGGGGTTCACCGGCTTCGCCGACGCCGGCCACGTGGTCCGGCAGATCACCGCTGAACTGCTGGACACGCTCGACGCCCAGATGATCGCCGAGTTCGACGCCGACCAGCTGATCGATTACCGGTCCCGGCGCCCGCAGATCAGCTTTGTCGAGGACCACCTGCAGGACTACCAGGCGCCGAGCCTGGCGCTCTACCGGCTGGTCGACGGGCTGGGCAGCCCGTTCCTGCTCCTTGCCGGGTTCGAGCCGGACCTGCAATGGGAACGCTTCGCGCGCGCCGTCGTCGGCCTCGTCGAAGAGCTCGACGTTAACCTCGTCACCTGGATCCATTCGATCCCGATGCCGGTGCCCCACACCCGGCCGGTCGGTGTGACCGTGCACGGCAACCGGCCGGAGCTGATCGAGGGGATCTCGGTATGGAAGCCCACAGTGGAGGTCCCGGCTGCGGTGGGACACATCCTGGAGCTGCGGCTGACAGAAGCCGGCCGGAACATCGCCGGTTATGTGATCCATGTGCCGCACTACCTGGCCGAAGCCGAGTACCCCACGGCCGCCGTGGCCGGGCTGGAGTACCTGGGCGCGGCCACGTCCCTCATGCTGCCGACCGACCGTCTGCGCGAGGCGGGACGCGAGGTGGGCCGGCAGATCGCCGAGCAGATCGAGGCGTCCGAGGAGGTCCAGCAGGTGGTCTCGCGGCTGGAGACCCGGTACGACGAAAAGGCGGAGGGGACGGTCCGGAGGTCGCTGCTGGCCGATGAGAACGACCAAATCCCCAACGCCGATGCCCTTGGTGCTGCCGTCGAGGCGTATCTGGCCCGTAAAGAACCCGGCGAATAAATACTATTTATCATGAACCGGGCATAATGGGGGAGTGACCTCTCCCCGCGCCTGGCTGATCTGGATCATCGGGATCTTTGCCTATCTCGTGGCGGTCAGCCAGCGCACCTCTTTCGGGGTGGTCGGCCTGGAAGCAACGGAACGCTTCCACGCCAGCGCGGCCGAGATCTCCTTTTTCACCGTGCTCCAGCTGCTGGTCTATGCCGCGCTGCAGATTCCCGTAGGCATCCTCGTGGACCGCTTCGGCTCCCGCGCCATGCTGGCCGGCGGCGGTGTCCTGATGGGGCTCGGCCAGCTTCAGCTGGCGTTTGCCGACAACATCCCCGGCGGAGTTCTGGGACGCGTCCTGGTGGGCGCCGGTGACGCCATGACGTTTATCTCCGTGATCCGGCTTATCCCGCTCTGGTTCGCGCCGGGGCGTGTGCCGCTGCTGACCCAGCTGACCGGCATGTCCGGGCAGCTGGGCCAGCTCTTCAGCGTGGTGCCGTTCGCGATGATCCTGCACTCTGCGGGGTGGACTCCTGCTTTCCTGACACTCGCCGCGATGTCGGGCCTCGCCGTCGTGCTGGTCCTGCTCCTGCTTCAGGACCTACCGCCGGGGCACCCCGCTCCGACGCCATCCCAGGGGCTGCGCGCTACCGGGATTTCGCTGGCGCACGCCTGGCGGCAACCGGGGACGCGGCTGGGGCTGTGGAGCCACTTCACTGTCCAGTTCAGCGGCACGGTTTTTGCCATGACGTGGGGTTACCCCTTCCTGATTTCCGCCCAGGGGCTGGACCGCGGTACCGTCTCGGCCCTCATGGCGCTGTACGTGGCCGGTGCCATTGCCGCCGGACCGCTGATGGGAAGATTCGTTGCCCGCCATCCGCTCCGGCGCTCCACCATGGTGCTCCTGATTTCCGGTTGCACCGCCGCCGCCTGGGCAGCGGTTCTGCTTCTGCCGGGGCGCGCACCGCTCTGGCTCCTGGCTGCCCTCGTGGTGACCCTGGCCGTCGGCGGTCCCGGCTCCATGATTGGCTTCGACTTCGCCCGGACTTTCAATCCGGCCCACCGGCTGGGCACCGCCACCGGCATTGTCAACGTGGGCGGCTTCATTGCTGCGCTGGTGTCCATCTACCTGATTGGGCTGGTGCTCGACCTCCTGAACGCCAGCGGGTTCTCCCAAGGGAAGCTCTACGGCCTGGATCCGTTCCGCGTGGCCCTCAGCGTGCAGTTCCTGCTGCTTGCCGGGGGAGCGGGCGCCATCATCGCGACCCGGCGGAAGGTCCGGCGCCAGATGGCGGCCCAAGGGGTCATGGTTCCGCCGCTGCTCAAGACCATCGCCGAGCAGCGCAGGCTGGTCGCGGAGCGCCGCCGCACGCCCTGATCCGTTGTTGGGCCCTGGCTGCTGGCCGGCGCGGCCCGCACGTTTCCGCACTGGGTTGTCCACATAGCTGTTTATCCACCACGCGTTTATCCACATAGCGCTGTCTGGTACTGCCGCGAGGACGCGGCCGCCGCGAAGCTGGGCTTATGACAGCTCCCGATCACTTGAGAATCACCGGCCCCGAAGACATCCTGGGCTTCATCCCGCATTCCCTCGGCTACTGGCCGGAAAACAGCCTCGTGGCCATGACCCTGCAAGGCAAACGGCTCGGAGCCACCTTGCGGGTCGACCTCCCCGAGCCCGGAGGCGGCACCGGCCGCGGGGCCGGTGGGGGCCGGAGCGGCGGGGGAGGCGGTGGCTCCGCGGCTGGCGGGCGCGGGAGCGCCGTCCCCAAACGACGCTCCGGCTCGGGCCGGAGGGATATGTTGGCAGAATTCGCACGAAATGTCGTGGCCTACCTGCAGGCGGATGACGCAGCTGATGGTTCGCTGCTGGCCTTTTTCACTGACACCGATGCGAACACTCCCGGCAAAAGCAGTGCGTGGGCGGGCCTGCTCAAGGAACTCGAGCTAGCCCTCGAGGCAGCCGGCCTGCCTTTGCGGGACGCCTGGATTATCGGTGCTGAGTTCTGGCGCAACGCGTACTGCGATGATCCGGAGGGCTGCGGGACGCCCGGCCGGCCGGTCGAGCAGATCAAGAACAGCCGGCTCAACGCCGAGATGGTTTACCGCGGCAGCAGCGTCGGCGCCGTCCCCGGCGCGCAAGGGACTCACCCGGCGCCGCTGCCTGTGGACCCCGCGGTGCGCGCGGCCGAGTGCGGCTGGGCGGAACAATTCTCCCCGCGACGGCGGGACCGGACACAATTTGACCAGGTGCTCGATGTTTGGACGATGGCCATGCAGGCTGGCACTGTCCGCGAGAATCCCCCCGGCCCGGCGCAGAGCGCCCTGGCCCCTGGGGCCGCCATCCCCGACGCCGGGCCGCCCGACGCCGGGAATCACCCCGCCGGGAATCTTGATCCCACTAACTTCGATCCCAGGACCGCGGCTCAGCCACTTCAGCTCTCACCCGAACTGGCGGGCTACCTGCGGGCCAGCCTGTGCATTCCGTCATGGCGGGACGCCGTGCTCGTCATGGCGGCGGCCGGACGGTCCGCAGCCGAATGCGGCGCTGAGGACTTCGGCATGTTCGACGCGGAGGCCGGGTCCGACGCCTTCCCCCGATCCACGTTCGGCTCACGGCTCGGACCGACGCCTAGTCCTCTGTCAGGGCCCATGTCGGACCGCATGCCCGATCGCACTTCCGACCCCGCCTCCCGTTCCATGTCCGTTCCGGGGTCGCCGCTGCCGGAGGCGTCTGCCACCGGCGGGCCCGCTACTGGCACGGTTCCGGTTGCCGAAGCGGTCCCCGGTTACGGGGAAGTCCTGCTCGGACTGGCGCCATCAGTCCCGGATTGGACCCTGATGGTCGGGCTCGAGCGCGTCCTGGAGCGGCTCAGCGGTTTGGGTGACGGGGAGTCAACTGCAGCTGCCGTGACGGCACGGGGCTGGATCGAATGGTGCCGTGGCCGCGGCTCCTACGCCGACGCCTTGTACCGGCAGGCCCTGCAGGAGCACCCGGGATACAGGCTCGCGGAACTGCTGGCGGAGCTTGGCCGGCGCGGCGCCCTGTGCGGCTGGGCGGCCAGGCGCGAGGCCGCCTGGCAGAAGTTTGCGCCTGACGCGGCATGAGCAACTGACGCGGCCGGGAAGCCGCCGCAATATTGTGGACCCGGTGTCCCGAAGGCACTCAGCGTGAAAACCGTGAGACAATGGTTGCCGAGACCCGGTTGGGTCCGTGTATCAAGTGCCCTAAATGTTCCTTGGAAACAGGGAACATTTAGGCCATCCCAGCAGTTCTACTAAGTGGCTCTGCTGGTCGTGGTTTGCACCTGGTGTTGAACACGGACTTGACAGGGTCATAGTGGTGTTGCCCGTATGGTGATTCCGCAGACCGCAGCTAGAAAGGTTTTCAGTGACCCCGTCTTCCGCGAAGAAGGAACCCGCCGACCAGGCCGAATTGTCCCCTGAGGAGAAGAAGGCGGCGACCAACGCCAAGCGCGCCGCCACCCGTGCAGCCAACAAGGCTGTCAAGGACGCCGCTTCCGCAGAGGGTGGCGACACCGTTACCGGGGTCGCCAAGCCTGAGCCCAAGAAGCGCGGGCCCAAGCCCGGCGCTAAAGCCGCGGCAGAAGCCGCCGGCAACTCAGCCAGTGCGTCCGACGACGACGTCGACGCCGAAGAGGATCTCGACGACATCACGCCCGACGCCGCCGAGCTCGGCGAAGAAGTAGAAGGCGAAGAAGTCGCCGGCAAGGCCGCGGCCGCCACCGGCTCCGGCTTCGTGTACTCCGACGCCGACGACGATGACGCCCCCGTGCAGCAGGTCATGTCGGCCGGCGCCACCGCCGACCCCGTCAAGGACTACCTGAAGCAGATCGGCAAGGTCGCCCTGCTGAACGCCGAGCAGGAAGTGGACCTGGCCCTGCGGATCGAGGCCGGACTCTTCGCCGAGGAGAAGATCGCCGCCGACGACGGCACCATGGATCCGAAGCTCAAGCGTGAGCTTGAGTTCGTCATCCACGACGGCAAGCGTGCCAAGAACCACCTGCTTGAGGCCAACCTCCGGCTCGTCGTCTCCCTGGCCAAGCGTTACACCGGCCGCGGCATGCTGTTCCTGGACCTGATCCAGGAAGGCAACCTGGGCCTGATCCGTGCGGTCGAGAAGTTCGACTACACCAAGGGCTTCAAGTTCTCCACGTACGCCACCTGGTGGATCCGCCAGGCCATCACCCGCGCCATGGCCGACCAGGCCCGCACCATCCGCATCCCGGTGCACATGGTGGAAGTCATCAACAAGCTGGCCCGCGTACAGCGGCAGATGCTGCAGGACCTCGGCCGCGAACCCACACCGGAGGAGCTGGCCCTCGAGCTGGACATGACTCCGGAAAAGGTCGTGGAGGTCCAGAAGTACGGCCGCGAGCCCATCTCGCTGCACACCCCCCTGGGCGAGGACGGCGACTCCGAGTTCGGCGACCTCATCGAGGATTCCGAAGCCGTGGTTCCCGCGGATGCCGTGAGCTTTACCCTGCTGCAGGAACAGCTGCACTCGGTGCTGGACACGTTGTCCGAGCGTGAAGCCGGTGTGGTCGCGATGCGCTTCGGCCTCACCGACGGTCAGCCGAAGACTTTAGACGAAATCGGCAAGGTCTACGGCGTGACGCGCGAGCGCATCCGCCAGATCGAATCCAAGACCATGTCCAAGCTGCGGCACCCGTCGCGCTCACAGGTCCTGCGCGACTACCTGGACTAAGCGCCCACTGGCCACAGGCCAGGCGAAGTTCACACCAACGCGGGGTCACATCCCGCCCGTCCTCATCGGAGGAACGGGCCGGACGTGGCCCCGCGTTGCTGTTGATGCAGCCAAGTAGGTCGCTGTTGATGCCGCCACGTTGCTTGGTGAGCGTAGCCCACGGGAAAACGTCACTTAACGAATCAGGGCCCCTCCGGTATGGAGGGGCCCTGATTCAGTGTCTCAGGTCGCCCGGAACCCTGTGGGGCGCCGAAACGAAACCGGTGTGCGGTCTAGTCGACCGGAACCGGGGCCTTCTGGTGAAGGCGGTCAGTCTCGTCATGCCAGTCTGAGCTGAGCGGCTTGAGTGTCGGCTCTACGGCGCGTGCGTGGTGGCCGCAGAAAAGAAGCTCACCGCCGGAGGCACCGAGAACAACTCGGACATATGCCTGTGCTCCGCAACGATCGCACCGGTCTGCGGCGGTCAGTGTGCGGTCCGCAACTGCTGTTGTCATGTTCGGCCTCCTTAGTAGATCGGTATACCTATATAACCAGCATTCGTGGCCAAACCATGGCACGGATGGCCTTCTTTCGCTGTCCGCGTATCACGTCTCAGTAACGGCGAGTGGGCGGAGAGCGCCTGCGGGGAGTGGCAAACCGTCGATGACCCGGAGTCCGACTAATCTAGGAAGAGCGTCAAATTCTGTGACTGCCCACCTTTGCACGCTGCAGGGGCGGTCCCGATCCTGTAAGGAGTTCACGACCCGTGGCACCCAGTTCTGATTACACCGCCCGGCACCTCTCCGTGCTGGAGGGCCTCGAGGCCGTCCGTAAGCGCCCGGGTATGTACATCGGCTCCACGGACTCCCGCGGACTCATGCACTGCCTCTGGGAAATCATCGACAACTCCGTCGACGAGGCCTTGGCCGGCTTCGGCCACGACATCAAGATCATCCTCCATGCGGATAACTCGGTGGAGATCCACGACGACGGCCGTGGCGTTCCGGTGGACGTCGAACCGAAAACCGGGCTGACCGGCGTCGAGGTGGTATTCACCAAACTGCACGCCGGCGGAAAGTTTGGCGGCGGCTCCTACACCGCTTCCGGCGGTCTGCACGGCGTTGGCGCTTCCGTGGTCAACGCGCTCTCGGCCCGCCTCGACGTCGAAGTGGACCGCGGCGGCAAGACGTACAAGATGTCCTTCCGCCGCGGGGAGCCTGGCCGGTTCAAGGATCCGGGCACGAAGCCGGACCCCGCGACCCTCTTCGAACCCTTCATTGACGGCTCCGTGCTGGATGTCGTGGGGAAGGCCAAGCGCGGTGTGACCGGAACCCGGATCCGCTACTGGGCGGACCGCCAGATCTTCACGCCCGACGCCAAATTCTCCTACGATGACCTCGCCGCACGTGCCCGCCAGACCTCGTTCCTGGTCCCCGGACTGAAGCTCACGGTCCGGGATGAACGCCGGGTTGCCGGCACGCCCGGCGAATCCGGCCCGCACGAGGAGGTCTTCCACCACGACGGCGGCATCTCCGAGTTTGTCGACTTCCTCGCCGCCGACCCGGCCGTCACGGACATCTGGCGCCTCCACGGTGCCGGGAAATTCAAGGAAACCGTCCCCGTCCTCGACGAAAAGGGCCACAGCCAGCTCGCGGAGGTCGAACGCGACTGCGAGGTCGACGTCGCGCTGCGCTGGGGCATCGGCTACGACAGCACGGTCCGCACCTTCGTCAACATCATTTCCACGCCGAAGGGCGGTACCCACCAGTCCGGCTTCGAGCAGGCCCTGCTCAAGACGTTCCGCAAGGCCGTGGAGACCAATGCCCGCAAGCTCAAGGCCGGCAACGACAAGATCGAAAAAGACGACATCTTCGCCGGCCTGACCGCAGTCCTGACCGTCCGGCTGGCCGAACCTCAGTTCGAGGGCCAGACCAAGGAAATCCTGGGCACGTCCGCCGTGCGGGCCATCGTGGCCAAGGTGGTGGAACAGGAGATCAGCGCCAAGCTGACGTCCGCGAACCGCAACGACAAGGCCCAGTCCGCGCTGCTGCTGGAAAAGATCGTCAGCGAGATGAAGTCCCGCATCTCCGCGCGGGTCCACAAGGAAACCCAGCGCCGGAAGAATGCACTGGAAACCTCATCCATGCCCACCAAGCTCGCCGACTGCCGCACGGACGACGTCGGACGCTCCGAACTGTTCATCGTCGAAGGTGACTCCGCACTCGGCACCGCCAAGCTGGCGAGGTCCTCCGACTTCCAGGCGCTCCTGCCGATCCGCGGCAAAATCCTCAACGTCCAGAAGGCCTCTGTGGGGGACATGCTCTCCAATGCAGAGTGCGCGGCCCTGATCCAGGTGGTGGGAGCCGGCTCGGGCCGGACGTTCGACATCAGCGCCGCCCGGTACGGCAAGGTGATCCTGATGACCGACGCCGACGTCGACGGCGCCCACATCCGGACCCTGCTCCTGACGCTCTTCTTCCGCTACATGCGCCCGATGATCGACGAGGGCCGAGTCTTCGCCGCCGTCCCGCCGCTGCACCGGGTGGAGGTGGTCAACGCCGGCCAGAAGGCCAACGAGATGATCTACACCTACTCCGAGGCCGAGCTCCATGTCCTGCTGGCGCGGCTCGCAAAAGAGGGCAAGCGCTACAAGGAGCCGATCCAGCGCTACAAGGGTCTGGGTGAGATGGACGCCGAGCAGCTGGCCGAAACCACCATGGACCCCCGTCACCGGACTCTCCGCAAGGTCGGGATCGAGAACGCCAAGCAGGCCGAAGAGACGTTCGACCTCCTTATGGGCTCGGACGTGGCGCCCCGCAAGGACTTCATCATTGCAGGCGCCGCAAACCTGGACCGGGAGCGCATCGACGCCTGATGTCCCGCCGGCGGGTACGGGCCGTGCGACAGAGATCCCTCCCGTCGCGGCTGCCCCGCCGGCACCTGGCTCGCCCAACCTTTGCCCAAGGTGCTTCCGATAGCTTCATCTCACCGATGCGGGCAAAGGACGCCCGGATTCGGATTCCGCAGCCGAATCCAGGAGACCCCTATGAAGCAACGCCGGAATATCCGCCGCGCGGCCATCGCCGCCTCGATCGGATTGGCGGCCAGCCTTGCGCCGCCCGCACTCGCTGACAACGGAACAAACACGGCATCCCTGCGTGCGGCCGTGTCGGCGAAGAACATCATGAAGCATCTCGCATCGCTCCAGGCGGTCGCGGACGCCAACGGCGGCACCCGCGCTGCCAGCACTCCCGGCTATGAAGCCTCCGCCCGGTACATCGAGCGGAAGTTGCGGGCCGCCGGCTACACCCCGGTCCGCCAAACATTCCCCTACGACCGCTATGACACGGTCTCGGCCTCCATGGAGCGGCTATCGCCATCCCCAAGAAGCTACACCTATGACGCCCCGGACGGCTTCCTCGATATGGTCTACTCCGGTTCCGGCGACGTCACTGCCCCGCTGGCCGCCGTCGACATCAACCTGGCCGGTGACCGGGCCTCCACCAGCGGCTGCGAGGCAGCTGACTTCGGCGCGTTCACACCGGGCAGCATCGCCCTGATCCAGCGCGGCACGTGCACCTTCCGGATCAAAGCGGACAACGCCGCCGCGGCCGGAGCAGCCGGCGTCATCATCTTCAACCAGGGCAATGACGACCCGGGCGACGAGCGCTTTGCCTTGTTCGGCGGCACGCTGGACGCGCCTCAGGCCAGTCTCCCTGTGGTCAGCACCAGCTTCGCGACCGGCGCCGAACTCGCCGGGCTGACAGGCGTCAGCATGCACCTCTCCGTGAACGCCACCGTCACCGCACTGACGTCCTTCAACATCCTGGCCGACACCGGCGGACGTGCGGACCGCACCGTCCTGGTGGGGGCGCATCTCGATTCCGTGCCTGAGGGGCCCGGCATCAACGACAACGGCACCGGGACCGCCTCCATCCTGGAGACGGCGATCCAGTTGAAGGCGTCCCGCCAGACCCCGGTCAACAGGGTCCGCTTCGCCTTCTGGGGAGGAGAGGAGCCCGGACTCATCGGCTCGGACTACTACGCTTCCCAGCTGACGGCGAGCCAGATAAAGACTCACGCGGTCAACCTCAACTTCGATATGGTCGGCTCGCCGAACTTTGTCCGGTACGTCTACGACGGCGACGGTTCCTCCTTCGGCACGAAGGGCCCCAACGGCTCCGGGCTCGTCGAGAAGGTCTTCGTGGACTACTTCAAGTCCCAGAACCTGCCCACCGCGCCGACGGAGTTTGACGGGCGCTCGGACTACTCCGGGTTCATCAACAACGGGATTCCTGCGGGCGGCCTGTTCACGGGCGCGGAAGGCATCAAGACCGTGGAGGAGGCGGCGGTGTTCGGCGGGACAGCGAATGTTGCGCATGACTCCTGCTACCACCAGGCCTGCGACACGATCGGCAACGTCAACACCACCGTGCTGGAGCAAATGGCCGACGCGATCGCCCACTCCACACTGACCTTCGCCATGACCACCTCGGCGGTCAATGGATCCGCCAAGGGCAACGGCTCCGGGAACGTCGACCTCCAGTTCAAGGCCAGCAAGCTGCTGAAATAACAGCGCAGGCCGCCAAGCCGGGCCGCTTCGCCGGCCGCTAAGCCGGGCCGCTTCGCCGTTCTTCTGGCGGGGCGGCCCGGCGTTTGAGCGCGATGATCAGATTGGCTGGGGCCGGCCCTAGCCGAGCAGGCCGGGGACCAGCAGCAGGGCCGTCGGCACGGCCAGCAGCAGCACACAGCAGGCCAGGACGACGGCGCGCAGCGGTTCCGACAGCGGCGGCCGGGGCGAGAGCAGGCGGCTGACCCGGGACGCCGTCGTACCGGCCGAGCCAGTGCCTCCAGTGGCGCCGGGCTGGCTGGAGTCGACGTCGGACAGGCCGGGCTCGCCGAACGCCAAGCGTGCCGCGGGGGTGGCCGGTGAACCGCTGGCCACAATGGCAATCGCCTTGATGAGGGTCGCCTTGCTCTCTGTCTTGAGCGCGACGTCGTCGGCCAGCATTTCGATCAGGGAGTTGACCGATTCCTGCGCCAGCCGGGTGGTGGGGAGCCATGGCAGGGCCTGGCGCCACGCGGCGAAGGCCCACAGCAGGAGGTGGTGGCGCTGGCTCAGGTGCGCGTTCTCGTGAATCAGCACGGCACGCAGCTCATCGGGCTCCAGGGCGGCCATGAGCCCGTCGGAGAGAACAGTCACGGACCGTGCGCCGCCGGGCAGGCAGTACGCCACGGGGGAGTCCACGTTCAGGACCATGGTCCCCGGGCCGTCAGAGGACGGTGAGGCCAGAAGGTCCAGCAGTTCGCGGTGGCGCCGGCGCTGTCGCTGGATCTTGTAGTAGGTCAGCAGCAGGGTGAAAACAAGGTGCGCCGTCAGTAGGGCCGCGGCCGAGAGCGCAAAAATGTGCCAGAAGCCCAGATCGGTAGTGGGGGCATTGTTGAAGACCATCCCCGCCAGGGCCCGCAGGCCGGAGAGCAGGCTATCCCCGATCGGCTCGAGCCCGTAGACCAGCATGGCACCGATCATGGACAGGCCACCGGCCAGGGCGATCGCCTGCCACAGCAGCATCGCCGTGAAAGGGGAGCGGGCCGGCCACTGGGCACGGGAGAGGAGGATAGGCACCGGCCACGCCAATGCTATCGCCAGGACCGCCAGAAAATATGAGGTCCAGAACATCGGGCGCTAGTTGCGGCCCAATAGCTTGCGCAGGGTTTCTGCTTCGTTGTCCGTGACGGAACCAATGAACCGGGCAAGGACGGCCTCGCGGTCCGGGGCCGAGCCGAGGACCTCGTGCATGAGCTCCGCGGTGTGGTCCGCGCGGCTCGAGACAGCCTGGTAGCGGTGCGGGCGGGTGCCGCGTTCGCGTTCAACAAGGCCCTTGCGCTCGAGGCGGGAGAGCACGGTCAGCACCGTGGTGACCGCGAGGTCCTTGCCCACGTGTCCGGCCGTGCCGTCCTGGGGGTGAGTGCTCTGCGCGAGGAGGTCCCGCAACGTGTTGGCCGTCGCAGCTTCTTGGCCTGCCCAGAGCAGGTCCATCACTGCCCGTTCCAGTTCACCGAGACTTGCCATTGCGTACATCCTTCTATGACTGCAGCACCGGCGTCGTGCTGGGAAAATGCTGGTGCCTGCCGGTGCGCTATATGTGAATACTTCAGTTACAAATTTAGCGTGTTTTGCGCATTCTTTCTACATGAAGTAGAACACGGCCGTTCGGCGTGTCGGACGGCCGGTCTGGAGCGCCGGGACGGCGCCAGTCCGACCATTGCAGGCCGTGACGCGCCGTGGGAGTCTGAGTTACGGGGAAGCGCCGTTGTGTTCTACACTCTGTAGAAGACTTACTTCTACGCCGCGTAGAAGTTGCTCGGACCTAGCCAAAAGTAGGGACTGCCTTGGACGCCTTGGAAATCGCACGCTGGCAATTCGGAATCACCACGGTCTACCACTTCATGATGGTGCCGCTCACGATCGGCCTCGGGCTGGTGGTGGCTGTGATCCAGACGCTCTGGTACCGCACCGGCAAGCCGGAATATCTGCGCATGACGAAGTTCTGGGGCAAGCTCTTCCTGATCAACTTCATCATGGGCGTCGCCACCGGAATCGTGCAGGAATTCCAGTTCGGCATGGCCTGGAGCGAGTACAGCCGCTTTGTCGGTGACGTGTTCGGCGCCCCGCTGGCCATGGAAGCGCTCCTGGCCTTCTTCGTCGAGTCAACGTTCCTGGGCCTGTGGATCTTCGGCTGGAAACAACTCAAACCCGGCGTCCACCTGGCCTGCCTCTGGGTTGCCGTGATTGGCTCCGTGTTCTCGGCCTACTTCATCATCGTGGCCAACAGCTGGATGCAGCACCCCGTCGGCGTCGAAATGGTCAACGGCCGGCCCGTCATGACCGACGCGTGGGCCGTCTTCACCAACAACACCGCCCTCGTGGCCGTGCCGCACACCCTGTTCGGCGCCCTCGCCGTCGCCGGAGGCTTCCTCCTCGGGATCGCCTGGTACCACCTGTGGCGCCGCCGCCACGACGGCATCGACACGATCGGGGCCGATGGCAAGGTGATTCCCGGCGAGGCCGCCGGCATCCTCGGTCGGGACCGCGCAGACCACACCGTCTGGATCCGCTCGCTGCGGATCGGCGCCGTCGTCGCCATGATTTCCTTCGCTGGCACCGCCGTCACCGGGGACCTCCAGGGCAAGCTCATGTTCGAGCAGCAGCCCATGAAGATGGCCGCCGCCGAGGCAGCCTGCCACGACGGCACCGGCTTCTCGGTCCTCAGCGTCGGCAACGTCGGCGCCAAGAACTGCGACGACATCGTGGCCGTGATCGAGGTCCCCGGCATCCTGTCCTTCCTGGCCAAGGGCGACTTCACCACGGAGGTCAAGGGCGTCAACAGCCTCCTGGATGAGTACCAGGCCAAGTACGGCACCACTTTGCCGGACAACCCCATCTACGGGGACCGCGCCGGCCAGCAAATCCAGTACGTGCCCGTCATGGAGGTCACCTACTGGGGCTTCCGGATGATGATCGGCTTCGGTGGCGTGGCCGCCCTCGCCGCCCTGGTGGCCCTGTGGGCCACGCGCAAGGGAACCGTGCCGGCCTCCCGCGGACTCATGCGCCTGGCGGTGTTCGGCATCCTCGCACCCTTCGGTGCCAACGCCGCGGGCTGGATCTTCACCGAGATGGGCCGCCAGCCGTTCGTCGTCGCCCCGAACCCGGACCCCAGCGGAATCGATCAGGTCTTCATGTTCACCGCCGCGGCCGTCTCACCGGGAGTCTCGGCCGGCGAGATCCTGACCTCCCTCGTGGTGCTGACCAGCATTTATGCAGTGCTACTGGTGGTGGAGGTCAAGCTCCTGGTCAAGTACATCCGCGGCGGCGTGGCCTCGGCCATGCCGGAACTCGCACATGCCCCCGTTGACGAAAACGAGGACGGCACCCCCCGGGGCGGTCCAGGCAAGCCCGACGACGACGTCCTGGCTTTCGCCTACTAGGCGCCCGCCCAGCAACCCACCTACCCAGCAACCCCACACAAAAAGCGCAGAGGATTCTCAGCATGGAACTGCTACCCACCATCTGGTTCGTCGCCATCGCGGTGCTGTGGACGGGCTATCTCTTTCTCGAGGGCTTCGACCTTGGCGTCGGGATGCTGATGAAGGTATTCGCCCGGAACAACACGGAGCGCCGCGTCCTGATCAACACGATCGGCCCGGTCTGGGACGGCAACGAGGTCTGGCTCCTGACCGCCGGCGGTGCCACCTTCGCGGCCTTCCCGCTGTGGTACGCCTCGCTGTTCTCCGCACTGTACCTGCCGCTGCTGCTGGTCCTCGTGGCGCTCATCTTCCGTGCAGTCGCTTTCGAATACCGCGGCAAAGTGGACAACCCCCGGTGGCGCGCCCGCTGGGACTGGGCCATCGCGGCAGGATCGTTCGTCGCTGCCTTCGGCGTCGGCGCCGCACTGGCCCTGACCACCACGGGACTGCCGCTGGATGCCAACGGTGACCGCGAGGGCGGCCCGTTCGCCTGGTTCAGCGGCTACGCCGTGCTCGGCGGGTTCGCCGTCGTCGGGTTCTCCCTCCTGCACGGGCTCGGGTTCCTGGCGCTGAAGACCGACGGCGAGGTCCGCCACCGGGCGCGGGCATGGTTCGTCCGGTTGCTGCCCGTGCTGCTGCTGCCTATCGCCGGCTGGGCCGTGAGCCTCCAACTTCTCAGCGGCGAGGCCTGGACCATCGCTGCCGTCGTCGCCGCCGTGGTCGCGGCAGTCCTGGCGTGGAATTTTGCCCGGAAGGATGCCGAAGGCCGTGCCTTCTTGTCGCTGGGGGCATTCCTCCTGCTTGGCAGCGCATCCATCTTCGGTGCCGCCTTCCCCGTGGTGCTCCCGTCCACCCTGGATCCCGCGTTCAACCTGACAGTCTCCAACGCCTCGTCCTCGGACTACACCCTGGGCCTGATGAGCATTGTGGCCTGCATCGGGCTGCCGCTGGTCCTGGCGTACCAGGCCTGGACGTACTGGGTGTTCCGGCGCCGGGTCAGCGCGGCGCACATCCCCGAGGCCCACAGCTTCCTTCCCGCGATCGCCGCCAAAGCCCTGGCACCGAAGGACTAACTCGCTGATGAGACCGTTCCCCGCCGGCCCTGCGACCCGTTCCGCCCTCTACCTGCTGGGACTGCTGGCCGCCCTGAAGGCGCTGTCCCTTGTGCTGATGGCCCAGGCCGTGGCATCGATGCTCGCCGGGCTCGCGGCGCATGACCCCGCCTGGGCCGACCAGCTGGTTCTGGGGGCCGCCGGAGCCGTGCTGCGCTCACTGACCGTGTGGGCGCAGTCGGTGGCCTCGCGCCGGGCGGCACTCGGGGTAAAGGAGGAGCTGCGCTCTCAGCTGCTGGAGCAGGCGCTCAGGAACGGAACGCGGGCGTCCGGGCCCGCCGACGGCGGCCTCGCCGTGCTGGCCACCCGTGGGCTGGATGCCCTGGATAACTACTACACCCAGTTCCTGCCCGCGTTGGTCAACTGCGCGGCCATCCCGCTGCTGCTGGGGGCCCGCATCCTGTTCGCCGACTGGATCAGCGCCGTGGTGATCGTGCTGACGGTGCCGCTGGTGCCGCTGTTCATGGTGCTGATCGGGCGGTACACAGAGGAACGCGTCAGGGAAGCCCAGTCCGCACTGGCGCGGCTCTCCGGCCACATGCTCGAACTCGCCAAAGGCCTGCCCGTCCTGGTGGGCCTGGGCCGGGCCGCCGCCCAGCGCCAGGCACTGGAGGACATGTCCGAGGAATACCGCTCCCGGACCATGGGGACTTTGCGCACGGCCTTTCTTTCCGCCCTGGCCCTTGAGCTCATATCAACCATTTCCGTGGCGGTGGTCGCTGTGTTCATCGGCGTCCGCCTGGTTCACGGCGACATGGCGCTGGAGGCAGGGCTGCTTGCCCTCATCCTGGCCCCCGACTGCTACCTGCCGCTCCGGGAGCTTGGCACCGCACACCACGCCAGCGACGAAGGCCGGGCAGCGCTCGCCGAAACCACTGCGGTCCTTTCAGTGCCGGAAACCGCGCCACTGGTTCCGGCGCCCGACGCCGGATTTGCCGCTGGACCGCCCGCCATCACCGTGGACGGGCTGAGCGTTCGGTTCGGCGGCCGCAGGGATGCCGCCGTCGGTCCGCTGAGCTTCACCGCCCCTGCCGGCCGGATTACGGCACTCGACGGGGCCAGCGGTGCGGGCAAGAGCACCGTGCTCGGAGTCCTCGCGGGGACCGTCGGGACGGGCTCGGGGACCGTCGTATCGGGACGCCTCGGAGGATTCACGACGGCGGATCTCGCCTGGGTGCCCCAGCACCCCGTCATGGTGGCCTCCACGGTGCTGGACGAGATCCGCCTGTATCTCGGTGTTCCCGCCAACGGACCCGACGCCGCCGCGGCCAGCGCTGCCACCGGCGGTTCGGCCAGCGCGGAAAACGATGCGGCAGCGCAGCGGTGCCTCGCGGCCGTGGGCGCGGAACACCTGGCCGCCAAGCACCCGGCCGAGCTGAGCCCGGGGGAGCTGCGGCGGGTGGCGCTGGCCCGCGGGCTGGCAAGGATCGAGGCCGGCGCCAGCGTACTGCTCCTGGATGAACCCACCGCCCATCTGGACCGGGAATCGGCCACAAAGGTCAATCGGACCCTCGCCGGGCTCCGGGGACAGGTCACTGTGCTGCTCGTCGCGCACGACCGGCAGACCCGGGAGCTTGCCGACATGCTCGTCGCGGTGGCTCCGCACGGCTCCGGGCGCCACGGAGTCGAATATCCGTCCATCGCCACGCCTTTGCCGGCATCAATCGATGCGGACGTCCAGGCCGCTGACGTCCAGGCCGCGGCCATCCGGCCGCCTTCCGCCGCGGCTGCCGCGACGCCGAGTCCGAGCCGGGGCGCAACGCCGAGCGCAACGCCTGGCGGCCCTGAAGCTGGCGCCGCGCCTGCCGTGGCCGTCGGCTCTGCCGGCTCATTCGGCTCGGTCGGCCCGGCCGGCTCAGTCACCTCCCAGTTGCGTCGCCTGCTGGCCCCGGTAACGGGCCGGTTTRCCGCCGCCGGAGCCGTAGGCACTCTGGCGGCCTTGTTCGCGGTCGCCCTCGCCGGGCTCTCCGGCTGGCTCATCATCCGCGCCAGCGAGCAGCCCCCCATCCTGTACCTGCTCACCGCGATCGTCGGCGTGCGGTTCTTCGGCGTCGGCCGGGCGGGCCTGCGGTACGCCGAACGGCTGCTGCTGCATGACGCCGTGTTCGCCGCCCTGACCCGGCTCCGGGGCCGGCTGTGGGAGTCGCTGAGCCGGCGGGCACTGTCCCTGCGCCGGTTGCTGCAGGGTGGCAACGTCCTGGGCACGGTGGTGGACGACGTCGACACTGTCCGCGAGCTCCTGCCGCGCGTCGTGCTGCCGCCCGTGACTGCCATGGCTGTTGCCGTGGCCGCAGTGTGCGGGATCGGGTTGCTGCTTCCCGCGGCGCTGCCCGCCGTGGTTGTGGCAGCGCTGCTGAGCATCGTCGTTGCCCCGGCACTGGCGTTGGCCGCCGACCGCATGTCTGCCGGCACCGAACAAAAACTCCGCTCCGGCGTGCTCCGTCACGTGGCAGCCGCCCTGGACGCCCGCGCAGAACTGAATGCGAACGGCGTGAGCGCCCCCGTGCTTGGTGCGATAGGCCGGGCGGACCGGGCCGCGACGGCTGCTTCACAGCGGTCGGCGTGGGCGGAAGGGCTCGGCCAGGCCCTGACCGTCCTGGCCTGCGCCGGAGCCGCCCTGGCCAGTGCCGTGCTGGCCGCCCCGCTCGCTCTGAGCGGCGCGGTCGAAGCGGAGACGGTCGCCGTCGTGGTCCTGGTGCAGCTTGCCCTGGTGGACCCCTACGCGGCCATCACCACGGCCGTGCGGCAATACCCGGCGCTGCGCGCCGTAATGCGGCGGATCAGCGAGGCAGGTGTCCTGGAGCCGGGGGCCAATGGTGAACCGGAGGGCGACGACGCCGCAACGGGCGGCCTGGTGCACGTGCCTTCGCGACCCGGCGGCGGGCCCGGGATCGAACTTGTGGACCTCGCAGCCGCGTGGCCTGGCAGCGGCAACGTCTTTACCGGACTCACTGCCGAGGCCGGCCCAGGGCGCTGGCTGGCCGTCACCGGCGCCTCCGGCTCCGGCAAATCGACCCTGCTGGCAGCGATCCTGGGTTTCCTGCCGGCGGCCGGCGGCCACCTGTACCTGAGCGGGCGCGCCGCCTGGTGCCCGCAGGAGGCGCACCTTTTCGACTCGACCATCCGGGGCAACCTTCAACTCGCGCGGCCTGAGCCCGCTCGCGCCGGCACGGACAGCGCCACGGGTGCGGCCGGGGATGCCGCGCGAGCCGGGGATGCCGCGGCGGGCGGAACGTCCGCGGCCGCCGGAGGCGACGAGCAGATGCGCGCTGCCCTCGACGCCGTCGGACTTGGTCCGGTGCTGGCCCGGCTTGAGGACGGACTGGACACCCGGATCGGCCCGGGCGGGGCGTTCCTCAGCGGCGGGGAGCGTACCCGTCTGGCCGTTGCGCGCACGCTCATGACCGGGGCCGATATCATCTTGCTCGATGAACCGACCGCACACCTCGATGCGGAATCAGGCAGGCTCATGCTCGCCGAATTGCGGAACGGGCTGCGCGACCGGACCGTTGTCCTTGTCACCCACAACCCGAACGATATCGACCCCGCTGACACCAGACTCGACCTCGACGCCGCGGCTGCCGCGGCGGCCGCGGGCGACGGTCCGGTGCCGGCGGCTGTGCTGGCGCGGGGGTAGCCGGCCGATTAGCCTGTTGCCATGAACCAAAACGGCGAGCTCCTGCCCCGGCCCGCACTCGATCCCCGGCTGTCCTGGCGGGCGGCGGAGCACGGCGACCTCGACTCGTGGGCCAGGCTGATCGCCCGGACCGCCGCCGTCGAGCAGCCCGTCTGGTTTGAACGCCGGGCGGATCTGGAACAGATCCTGGAGTCGAAGAACAACCCGGTGGCGGCAAACACCCTCCTCGGCTTCGATCCGGACGGTGTTGCCCGGGCATATGGCCGGATCACCAAGAACCGCGACGGTGACAAGGCGAACGGCTCCGGCTGCGTTGACCCTGAGTGGCAGGGGAGCGGGATCGGCACCGGACTGCTGGGCTGGATGGAACAGCGGACCAGGGACCGCTTCGCCGAGGACGCGCGCGCGGCGGGGACTGCCGACGAGGACGGGGACGCACGGTCCGCGGTCCCGCGCCCGAGGCTGCGGCTCTACATGGAGCAGCAGCACCAACACCAGGCCGCCTTGTTCGCCGGTTCCGGCTACGGCATTGTCCGCTATTACAACGAGATGCACCGGCCGCTGACCCAGACTGTGCCTGAGGCCATCCTGGACCCGGCACTGGAGCTCGTGACGTTTGGACCGGCGCTGCATGAGCCGGTGCGGCTGGCGCACAACGCGGCATTTCGGGACCACTGGGGCAGCGAGCCCCGCGACGAGGAGGCCTGGGGCTTTGTGGTGAACGATCCGCAGGCCCGGCCGGACTTGAGTGGCGTCGTACTGGACCGTTCCACCGGGATTGTGGCCGGCTACCAGCTGGCCACCCACGACGCCGAGGCCGCCCTGACCCGGGGGTTCCGCGAGGGATACACCGAGTTCCTCGGAGTCCGGCGGGAATTCCGGGGCCGGGGCATCGCGCAGGTGCTCCTGGCCGATGCCATGCGCCGCTTCGCCGCCGCGGGGATGGACGTGGCTTCGCTGGACGTCGATTCGGAGAACCCCACCGGAGCCCTCGCGCTCTACGTCAAGATGGGCTATGTGGCGGTCAACCGAAGCATGGCTTGGGACAAGGATCTCCAGCCGGCGCCTTAGGGAATGCTTTAGGGGACAGCTTTATCTGGGGACCGCAGACTTGCCGTGTGAGTGCCGGCCGTCTGGGTGCCAGCCGTCTGGGTGCCAGCCGCCGGCGTGCTGGCCGTGTTTCGCGCTAGCCGTCCACACGCTAGCCATCCACATCGTGGAGGTGATGGACGACGTCGTGCAGGAAGTACTGCGCGAAAGTCAGGACACTGAACACCGAGCCGTTGCTCCGGGTCCCTTTGCGCCCCCAATCCTCCTCCGGGACCCGCGCGAAGGACGCAGCAATCTGCTCGCCCTCGGCGGTCAATTCAACACCGACTTCAGCTGGGTCGGCGTTGGCGTAGTCCTTCTCGATTGCCGTTTTGTCCTGGTCCCAGTCATCGAACCGGGCATCGTCCTCGGTCAGCATGAGGGACAGACGGTGATCGAAAAGCGCGAAGACGTCCCGGACGTGGCATCCGTACTCGAGGACGGACCACGTGGCCTCATTGGGGCGTTCCGCCGCGTCCGGCCGTCGAAGGGCCGCCCGCCAGCGTGGGAGCATGCTGCTGACCATCCCCGGGGCCGTGGCAGGGGTCGCAGCGGAGGCATCGAAACCGCACTCGGGGCAGGGCCGTGACAGGACCCAGGTCCAGTCCTTGGAATCGGGAATGATAGGCATTCCAGCAGTGTAGGTGCATTTGTTCCGCCGGGCATGCCGACTCGGTGCAACAGCCGGTGGGGGCCGCGACCCGCAAGGTCATGCCCACCTGGCCGCCGCGTTCACTGCAGAGTTGTCGCGGAGGATCTTCCTGACGACAAACCGGCCATGGCGATGTCGCCTTTGTTGCCAGAGTGCACACTCGGGGTCCTGCCTAAAAATGTCACACCCCTTTGGCAGACTCTGGTTATGGAAGCCGTCAGGGATTTCATTGCTTGCCAGGAAGAGGGGCAGGACACGGACCGGGGCCCAGCCCCGGTCCAGCAACCCAGTGTGGACGGGATTGACGGCTTGGACGGCGCGCTGACCGCGTTGCAGGCGTTGACTGCGACGGCGGAACAGGACGCGGGGTCGTGGGGATTCCGAGCCGCGTCGGACTTCGCCGGACGGGTGGAGGAGTTCTCGCGCACGGTGGAGTTTCTGCAGCTGGTGGCGGCTTCGGCTGTGGACCGGACCCGGAAGCAGTCCGCGGCCGATGCCGGGGCCGCGGGGGCTGTCACCTCGTGGACCACGGGCTGGCGGGAGAGCCCGGCCGGCTGGGAGACCGGCGGATCCGGAGCCGCGGCGCCTGCCGGCACCGCCGCGGCAGGCGCGTCCGCAGGCGGCGCGTCCGGGGCGGCGTCCCTGACGGCTGCCGTATCCGGATCGGCGGCCGTGACGGCGGCGCCTCCTGCCTCTGCGACGGCGGCCGCGGCTGACGTGGCTGACGGGTCAGCCGCGCCGGCGTCGGTCCTGGATGACGGGTACCGGAACACCATGGAGTTCCTGCGGGCCCGGCTGCGGATCGGCGCCGCGGAGGCCCGGCGGAGGCTCTCCCTCGCCGAGGCTCTGCTGCCCGGGCAGGGACTCGCCGGCCGGCCGGTGCCGCCCCTGCACCGGGAGCTCGGGGCCGCGGTCGCGGCCGGYGARGTCGCGTCCCGGGCCGCGAGCGTCATCACCGCCGCGCTCGAGCGGGTCCGGCCCCTGTGCGAGGCGGACGCCGCGGCCCGGATGGAACACGCCCTGACCCGCACGGCCGCCGAGAACGACGCCGACTTCCTCGTCCGCGTCACCCGCAGCTGGGCCGACGCGCTGGACCAGGACGGCGCCGAGCCCTCCGAGGAACTGCTGCGCCAGCTCCAGGGCGCCTTCATCCGCCGCCGGCGCCACGGCCTGCACCACCTCGAGATCTTCGCGACCACCGAACAGTTCGAACACCTCCTGACCGTCATGAACACCGCCACCAACCCCCGCACCGGCAACACCGGAACCTCCCCGGCCACGGACACCGCCGAGAGGTCCGCCGCCGGCGACGGCTGGACTGCCGGCACGGCCTCCGGTGACGCTGCCGCCCGCGGCGGCTGGACCGCCGGCGCGGCCTCCGGTGACGCTGCCGCCCGCGGCGGCTGGACCGGCGSCACTGCCTCCGGTGACGCTTCGGGCGGCGGCGGCTGGACCGGCGCCACTGCCTCCGGTGACGCTTCGGGCGGCGGCGGCTGGACCGCCGGCGCGGCCTCCGGTGAGGCTTCGGTCGGTGCTGCTGCCGCCGGGGCATCGGCCTGCGTATCCCGTGCCGACTACGACCCGTCCGGTGCRGGCGCTTYTACTCCCGACGTTTCGAMCGGTGCAGGCGCTTCGGCCGCCGCGACCAGCCCGGAGCACCAGCCCGGCCCCGGCGATGAGCCCGCCGCGGATGMGGACCCCGCGCTGCCGGCCCTGGACCTCCGCTCCCGGGCCCAGAGGCTGCTCGACGGACTGGTCGGCGCGTGCAAGGTCGCCCTCGCCGCCGGAACGCTGCCCGCCGCCGGCGGGCTCCGSCCCCAGGTCATGGYGACCATCGACTACCGGGACCTGCTCACCCGGCTGCAGAACACCCCYGGCGCCACAGCAAACACCGGACAGCCCGGGACGGCGAACGGGACAGGCAACGGGACGGGYACCGGGGYGCTGCTGTTCACCGGGCCCGTCACCGCCTCCACGATCCGGAAGATYGCCTGCGACGCGGACATCATCCCGGTCGTCCTCGGCGGCGAGGGCCGGGTCCTGGACATCGGCCGCGCCTCCCGGGTCTTCCCGCCGCACMTCCGCAAAGCCATCACGGCCCGGGACCGGGGCTGCGCCTTTCCMGGCTGCACCATCCCCGCACCCTGGTGCGAGGCCCACCACATCACCTACTGGTCCCGCGGCGGGACCACCGGGACGGACAACGGGACAAGTTGCTAATATGACCCCTCCGAGGCGACTCTTCGCGGCTGCACGGTGCCAGGTCAGGCACGAGCACCGTTGACTGCGGGGTGCGGTTGTTGGATGCTTCACTGCATGGTCATAGGTGATGAAGAGCCAGCTTGGCTAACGCGGATGCGTGAGGCTTCGAAGCAGCGCCCGCGTACACAGTTTCGGAAGATTGCATGGTCGGATCTGCAGAAGCTCCTGAGGGAACGAGACATCCTTTGGCACGAGGCGTCGCCGAAATCACGAGGCTTGATCGATGCCGTCAGGGACGCTGAATCTGAAGACATACGACCGGCGTGACCGATTGGTCGGCATGATTCCACCAACGGCACAACTTGTGAACCTACCCCTCCCGGGGAGTCGGTAGACGTGTGGGATGGAGAGTGCGGAGTCAGCGCCGCACGTTTTCCGCTAGAAGTGTCGCCCTCGCTTCGAGCCGTCGCGCAAAGGCCTCTAGCTGGCGAATGTAACGGTCAACGTCCTCGCTGGTCGGAATCCGCGTGACGTCGCCATGAGCGATATCATTCCTGCACTCCACGACGGTTCTTAGCATCAGCCGGATATTGACGGGGGCGGGAGCACCCTGATCGGCCAACTCGACGTCAATATCGCCGTCGCAAACTGGCGTAGAAGCGCCCATGAGTGTGTACAGCGTGTCGATGATCTGGCTGCCGGGATTGGTGACCACGCGCCGCAGAATTTCAGACTTAAGTAGTCGAGGAGGTGGCTTTGCATCTGCGACCCAGAGGCAGTTGTACTCAGCAATTTTCCCGAAGAGCACTACTCGCTGATTGGTATTGTTGGTGGCAAGGATCTCTTCCATACGCGGTATGGAGTGCAGTTCCTTTACCCCAACGGGGATGGCGCGCGAGGTGACGTCCCCAGTCGCGATTGCGTCTATGAACTCTTCTGCCGTTGTCTTCAGGAAGCTCTCAAAATGACTCACTAGGAGAACCGTGGCCGCCCGGCATATTGCGTTGCTGCGGGCGTCACCGAGGACGTCTTCGTGTTTGGCTTCGCCTGTGCACAATGAGAGTAAGGTTCTTACCTCTGCTATCCCAGAGGAGAAATCGTTGAACGCTGTCATTCTCAGGCGCCCGTGGCGCTACCGGTGGTGGCATCTAGACCAAGACCTTCAGGTAGATCAACGGTCACACCCATCGAGCGGATGCCGTCAGCGACTCTACCCACTCGGTAAAGCATTCGTTGCTTGTCGGCTGTTGCCCGCCCGATTGCAGTTGTGAACTTCTCTTCCTGGGGAAGCCCTTCGATGAGTTTCTTAAACTCGTCGGCGTGTTGCCGTAGCGCCTTCTGATCGGCTCGCGCGACTGGAACCATGACTGCATCAAACATTGCTTTGTTCAAGACGTTTTTGGAACCCAAAACCCTGAATGGCGCGGAGCCGAGAACTTCGAATACAGTTTCGCAAGACTCTCTGAACAATTCCACTAATTGCGGGTCTGCGGGCGTCTGACGATTCTTGCGCATGTGAGTGTTGAGGAATTGCCGCAACGGCGGCTTGTAACCTTCGAGATCGGCCATGAGTGCGAAGAATCGTAGTAGCAGCTCCTCAAGTTCCATCCGCTTGTTGCTTGAAGTTCCGAGCAAGCCAGTGAAGTACTCCTCTCCCGCGATTTTCTTGAGCGAGTCATTGAAAGCGCCCCGATACACCGAATTCCGAAGCTCCTGTGCTGTCAGCATCGCGGCTCCGGTGTTAAGCCGTTCGAAAACATCGAATTTGATATCCGGGTGGCTGTCCTCAGTTATCACGATGCAGCGAATAGTTCGGTTCTCGAGTCGCCGACGATCGCGGGGGGCAAGGTCTTCGTGCTTCTTACCGTCCAGCTCCTTGAGAACGGGCAAACCAGTAAGGGCAAACTCCCCCCGCAGAAAGTCTGCGATAGTTGTTAGTCGCTGCAAACCGTCAATGACTTCGTAGACGCCTGCCTCGTCCTCCGCAAAGTAGCAGACTGGGATCGGGACGTTCAGCAAGAGCGACTCAATCAGCCGACTTGCTTTGCCACGGTCCCAAATGTACTGGCGCTGGTACTCAATATTGAGGCTTATTCTTCCTTGATCAATGTCGTCCACAATTCCTTTGACCCCGAGGTCATAGGGCTGTGTGACTAACCGTCGCTCACCTGACGAGAGATCGAGCGCCTCGGATTGTTCGCTCGAGGGTTCGCTACCTGGCGAATATTCGTCCGCCTCGTCAACTTCGAGCCAATTGTCTGTCATGTTTTTCCATTCGCTGTGATTCCATATCGCTGTCTGACCCCTAGGCTACTTGAGACGGCAGGGTAGGCCGCGCGAAGCGCGGCCCTTCACTTGAAATAGCAACATAACTCGGGGACTAGATCAGGCACATATCGCCGTCTACATCGGTGATCGCTGCAATCCCCTTTTTCCGCGCTGACTTGGCGCAACGCTTGCATCCGGTCAGAGCGAACCAGGTCCGTGAGGGCCACGAAGTCTCCACTCCGCAAAAGGTGAGGTGCGGGTCATCCAGCAGGGCCAGGTGAGGCTGGTTGCCGCCCAAGGTATCGACGACCAGAATGTCAGGGCCATGCTCGCCTGAGGTGCGGTGACTCGTATTCATGCAGCTCAGATTACTGGCTTCAACGTGGCAAGTGACGCAGCGCCCGCAGGACGCTCCGCGTCCGAGGACGAACGGTTACGCGGCAGTTAATGACAGCCATGTAATTCGTATGGCAGGATGGGCGCATTGCAGTACCCGGCAGAACCAACTCAGGGCCGGAATAATTAATTTGCAGGGTGGCCGTCCTGAGGGCCGAGCGACGTGGTAGGCCCGCGTTCCAGATAATGCTCACGGTTAAAACAGAGAGGGCCCATCCGGAGCGAGACCGGATGCTGAAGCCCCTGTCTTAGCCCGGTTCTTTCTTTCGACTTTGCGGTGGACTTCAGCGATTCCTTGTCGGTTTCGTTCTCTTGGGGTCCCATGTCCACTTCTGCTGTCAGCACTTCACTTGGCCGGCTTATCGCTCCGGACGCCGGCTGGTTCTTCTCTCTCTACCCGGATGCCGGCGAGGGCGGAGGCGGGTTCCGCTCGTCGTATAAGCCCAACCGCGCGTTCGTCGCCAAAGGCTCAGCCGCCAATCCGGAACGTGCTGCTGCCGAAGCCGGTAGGCGCGCGGGGTCAAAGCTGCGCCGCTACTGCGCTGCCAACCGTCTCAACCGTCTCGGGACGCTGACGTATGCCGGTACCGGCTGCCATGACCCACAGGAATTACGCTCACACCTGGGCGCATTTTTTCGGGATCTCCGCTCGGGCCTTGGCGGCTCTCCACTTCCTTACGCCTGGGTTCCGGAGTGGCACAAGACCGATCACGGGCTGCACGCCCATTTCGCCGTTGGACGGTACATTCACCGTGGACTGATCAAAGAGGCCTGGGGCCGCGGGCACGTCCATATCAAGCTGCTCGGCGACTTGCCGGTCGGCTCGGGGGCTTTGTCTGAGGCACGCAAGGCTGCCGGGTATCTGTCGAAGTACGTGTCGAAGACCTTCACGGAACCGGGGTCGCGGGTTTTCGGGCTTCACCGTTATGACGTCGCTCAAGGATTCCAGCCGGTCAAGCTCGCTCTCAGCGGCCACTCCCCGGCTGATGTTCTGGCTCAGGCATCCGAGTATCTGAACGGGCCTCCGGTGACTGAGTGGTCATCGGCCTCTGTCGAGGACTGGGCCGGTGCTCCTGCGATCTGGGCGCAGTGGGGTGCATGATGCTCGATCAGAGAGTGCTTGCTGCGTGGGTGGAGGCCAGTTGCGCAGCCCAGGGCGTTCCGGTCCGTGTGACCGATCCCGGTGTTCTCGCCCGGGTTGGCGTGCTCATGGGTGCCGCGCCCGGAACGGACGGACGCGGTAGCGGCCGGAGTACCGCCGCGGCGTCATAGCTGCCAAACGGGCTGTATCCGTGCCGGGTCCAGCGATCGCGCCCCCGGTGTCCCCGGCAGAATGGTCACGTAGTCGAGGACGGCCTTGATGATCGCGGCCTGCCGGTCGAGGTTCAGCGTCTCCCATGTGTCCTTCAACTGGCCACCAGTACCAATCAACCCGTCTAAGGCTGTGGAGTTCGATGCCTGCGCAAGCTGCCGCTCGGTCACCTTGATTCTGGCCTCGATGGGGCCGCGGGCCGCTTTCCACTCCGCGGATGAGATTTCCTTGGCCGCCCATAGCTCGGACAGTTCCGTCATCTGGCTCCGGTCCGTCTCCAACGCTCCCAGCAAACTGCTTTGCCGCTCGTCCGCTGCCCGGCGCCCGGCCAACGCATCCGACATCTCGGCAGTGTCGAGGCGCATCAGTACCGCAGCGGACAGAAACTCTTCCAGCGGCGGGGCCACGATCGTGATACCTCCGCAGCCTCCGTGGTCCGGGCCTGACAGGCAGACGTATCGGCGGGTGTCGACGCGGACGGCGGAAAACAGCTTGTTTCCGCATTTGCCACAGCGCAACAGGCCGGACAGCACGTATCGGCGCGGTGCGCGGGTGTTCGTCCGTTTCTTGGTTTCGAAGTGGCCAAGAATCTGCTGCCGCTGCTCCGGGCTGATGATCCCTGGCCATTGAGCGTCCGCGACGACGACTCCTTTGTGTTCCCGCAGCCCCGCGATGCGCGCGGACTTGAGCATCACGTTCAGTGTCATCGTCTGCCATGTGCCGCCAGCCGTGGTAGGCACTCCTTCGTTATTGAGCCAGACGCAGATTGAACGTGAGGATTCCCCGGCAAGGAACCGGGCCACGGCCTGACGCAGAATCTCAGCCTCGGCTTCGTTCACCGTCATGCGGTCCTGTTCGTATCCGAACGGGCGGTGATGGCCGCCGTTGGGTAGTCCCTGCTCCGCCAGTTGTCGCGCCTTCCGTTGGAGACGCTGGGACTTCCTCCCGGACTCCTTGGAGGCGATGGCAGCCAGGATACGGGCCATAAAGAGTCCGTCATCGTTACCGAGGTCAATGTCAGCCGTCACCGACTTCACCTGGGTCACCCCGGCCTGCTCACACAATCGGGTGAACTGCTCTAACTCCATCGGCTGCCGGGTCAGCCGGTCCATATTGTAAACAATCACCGCGTCCCGGTACCCTTCCGCAAGATCGGAAAGCATCCGCTGGTACTGGGGTCTGGGCTTCCCCTTGTAGGCGCTGACGTCGTTGTCGACGTACTCGTCTCCGACGGACCAGCCGTGGTCGGCGGCAAGCTTGCGGCAGTCCTCCAACTGGCGCGTCACGCCTAAAGCCTCCCCTGACTGGTCCGAGGAAATGCGGGCGTAGATCGCGGCCGAACGAGGTGGCTTCATGGGGTCAGACTAACAAATGGTCAGCAACGGGGTCCTGCTTTGCTCCCATCACCATCACGTGATCCACAAGGAACACTGGACCATCCGGCTCAAAACCGGGATTCCCTGGTTCATCCCGCCACCCCACCTCGACCCGCGCCAGCAACCCAGTCGGAACCACTACTTCCGTCCAGACGACCTCGTGACGGCCGCATGACCACGGCCCAGGCGACCCCGCCGGGCCGTGCGGTTCCCACGTTCAAGCCAAAGTCTTGGCCGCGCGGGGGCAACGCCGCCGGGCTGCGTGATGCGGGATGGAACAGGGATTAGTGATGACCTCAAAAATTGGCTCGACGGTGACTCTGATATTTCTCTGACGGAGCGCCCTCGCCCTGGTGTGGAGATTGTCACCGTAGTCGTTGCTGGCCTTGTGGGGGGACGGGCATCCCTTTGCGAGCGGCCTCACCGAACATCACTCCAATGGCATTGGCTGGTCTAAGCCCGACCACAAAGTGGACCAACTTTGAGAAAGTTGAGAAAGAAGCGCACTCCTATCGCTCCGCTTCATGGACCGGCTCCACTTCCGGCTAAGAAGCGAGAATTGCTCAGCTCCTCCGCTGAGCGCAGCTACCGCTACCGCTACCGGCCCGCAGCATAGCCCTGCGCACCCCGCGGATTCGCCGCGGCCTGCAGGACCCCGGTCTCGGGATCCCGCACGACGGCGGACAGCCGCCCCAGCGCCCAGTCACCAGCCCGGGTGACAACATGTCCGCGGCGCTCAAGGCATTCGATGACGTCCTCCCCGAGCCGGTCCTCGACGACGGCGCCGCCGGGCTCCCAGGTGCGCGGCCAGAAGGACCCGGGCATCGAGGTCGTGTGGAACGTCGGCGCGTCGATGGCCTGCTGCGGCGAGTACCCGCCCACGATGGTCCGGAGCAGGTACGGCAACTGCCACTGGTCCTGCTGGTCGCCGCCGGGCGAACCCAGCGCGGCCACGGCGTGGCCGTCCCGCAGCACGAGAGTCGGCGTCAAAGTGGTGCGCGGGCGTTTGCCGGGTGTCAGCGTGGAAGGCGTCCCGGGCTCCAGCCAGGTCATCTGCAGCCGCGTGCCCAGGCAGAAGCCCAGCTCCGGGATCGCGGGCGAGGACTGCAGCCAGCCGCCCGACGGTGTGGCCGAAACCATGTTGCCCCACCTATCCACGACGTCGATATGACAGGTATCGCCCCGGGTCTCCCCCGCGGGTGTCACGGTGGGCTCGCCGACGCCGAGTCCGGCCGCGAAGGCATTGCCCGCGAGCGCCGGCGGCGTGTAATCGGTGCGCAGCGGTGGGATGTACGGCTCCCGGCCCGGCACGGTGCCGGGCCGGAACTCGTGGGAGGCCCGGTCCGTGATCAAGGCCCGGCGGCCGGCGCAGTATTCCTCCGACAATAGGTAGTCCAGCGGCACGTCCGTGTCGCCGTAGTACGCCTCCCGGTCCGCGAGCGCGAGCTTCTGCGCCTCCAGGATGGTGTGCGCCCCCAGCTCGGTGGACGGATCAAGGCATCTGTCTTCGAACCCGGACAGGATGGCCAGGGTCTGCAGCAGCGCCGGTCCTTGACCCCAGGGCCCGGTCTTGGCGATCGTGTGGCCCCGGAACTCCACGGTGGCGGCCGACTCATACCCGGCCTCGAACCCCGCCAGGTCGTCCAGGGCGAGCACCCCGCGGTGGTCCGTGCCCGAGGAATGCCGGTGCGGGGACTGAACCGAATCCACCATGGCGCGGGCCACGAAGCCCTCCCGCCACTCGCGCCGGGCCGCATCAATTCCTGCCTCGCGGGTAGGCGCTTTAACTCCGGCCTTCACGAGCCGTTCCAGTGTGCGGGCATAGGCCGGGTTCCACACCAGCTCACTTTCGGCAGGGATCCTTCCGCCGGGCATCCACAGCTCAGCCGACGTGGGCCAGTGCGTCTCGAACAGCGCGGCCACGGCGGCGATGGTGGTTCCAACCCGGCCGAGCATCGGGTGGCCGTCCCGCGCGTAGCCGATCGCGAAATCCAGCACCGCGTCCAGCTCCCACGTTCCGTGGTCACGCAGCAGCAGGAGCCAGGCGTCGACGGCGGCAGGCACCGCGGCGGCCAAGGCACCTGAGCCCGGAACGAGGTCCAGGCCTTCGGCCACGTAATGCTCCACGGTGGCCCCGGCCGGCGCCGGCCCCTGCCCCATTAGGACTATCGGCTGATCCGGCCGGTCCGCGGTGACAAAGATCCCGGTCATGTCCCCGCCGGGCCCGTTGAGATGCGGCTCCGCCACATGGAGCACGAAGGCTCCCGCCACCGCGGCGTCGAAGGCGTTGCCGCCGCGCTCAAGCACCGCCTGGGCAGCCGCCGTCGAGAGCCAGTGCGTGGACGCGCTCATCCCGAAGGTGCCTTGCAGTGTGGGGCGGGTGGTGAAGGGCTCCGGCCTGGTGAACGGCACCCGAGCCACGCGCGGGTGGTCACCGGAGACTTCCGCAACCACGGTGTCAGCCAAACAGGGCCGCCACGCGGGTGAGGGTCTCGTATACGCCATACCCAAGGGGCACGCCGACCAGCGCCCACGCGATGACCAATTTTCCGGTGGACGGTGTCACCGGTGTCTGTGCAGTACTCATTTCAGGCCTCCAGGGCAGGTTCTTCGGACCGGACACGGCCGGCACGGGGTTCGTGGAATCGCGCCTCGACCGGCGTGACCAGCAGGTTCGCCACGAACCCGATCACCAGCAGCCCCACCATGGTCAGCAAGGCCGGCTGGTAGGACGCGGCGTTGAGCGCGCCGGGCTTGCCCTGCGCGTCCAGGAACGCGTTGACGATCAGCGGGCCGGCGACGCCGGCCGCGGACCAGGCAGTCAGGAGACGGCCGTGGATGGCACCGACCTGGAAGGTACCGAATAGGTCGCGGAGGTAGGCGGGGGCGGTCGCGAACCCGCCGCCGTAGAAGGAGATGATGACGAATGCGAGGGCGACGTACAGGACGGTCGTCGTCGAGCCGGCCAGCGCCAGCACGGTGTAAAGCAACGCGCCGACGCCGAGGAAGACCATGTAGATGCGCTTGCGGCCGGTGACATCGGAGATCGCCGACCAGGCAAAACGGCCCGACATGTTGCCGATGGACAGGAGCCCCACGAAGCCGGCGGCCACAGCGGCGCTGGCCAGGGAGGTGCCGTCGGTCTGGCGGAAGAAGTCCTGGATCATCGGAGCGGCCTGTTCAAGGATGCCGATGCCTGCCGTGACATTGCAGAACAAGGCGATCCACACGAGCCAGAACTGTCTGGTCTTGACCGCGTTCCTGGCGGAGACATTCTCCGTGGTGACCAGGGAGGCGGCTTTGACCTTGGCCGGGTCGAAGCCTGCCGGCTTCCATCCCTCGGCCGGGACCTTGATGGTGAAGGCGCCGAACATCATGTAGGCCAGATAGACCACGGCGAGGGTCAGGAAGAGCTTGCCCACGGATTCGCCGCTGGCCACCCAGCCCTTGGCGCCGGAGTTGGGATCGTACATCTTGAGCAGTGCCGTGGAGACTGGGCTGGCAATCAGGGCGCCGCCGCCGAATCCCATGATGGCCATGCCGGTGGCGAGTCCGGGACGGTCGGGGAACCATTTGATCAGGGTGGAGACCGKGGAGATGTAGCCGATCCCCAGGCCAATGCCGCCGACGACGCCGTAGCCGAGGTAGACGAGCGAGAGCTGGTGGCTGAAGATGCCCAGCGAGCCGATCAGGAAGCCGCTGGCCCAGAACGCGGCGGAGGTGAACATCGCCTTCCGGGGCCCGTTCTTGTCCACCCACGTGCCCATGATGGCGGCCGAGAGGCCCAGCATCACGATCGCGATGGAGAAGATCACGCCGACCTCGGTCAGGCTGGCGCCGAAGTGCTTCACCAACGCGGTCTTGTAGACGCTGGTCGCGTAGGCCTGTCCGATGCACAGGTGCACGGCAAGGGCTGCTGGGGGTACGAGCCACCGGTTGAATCCCGGCGGGGCAATGGTTCGTTCGCGGTCCAGCCAGCCCATGTATGCTCCCCTGCTCGTCAACGACATCGGTGTCCAGCACATTGCAGCGACGGTCCTCTGCCAGGGCCTCTGACCGAGCTTCCGGCAGAGCTTCCGGCAGAGGGCCGTTGCCTCCGGCAATCATGGTGCAAGATCGTCAGTAAACGTACTAGTTATGCGCCAAGCGGTAGGGAATCCGCGACGAACGGTAGGTCCGGGGGCGGCGGGGGCAGCCGCACCCTGGGAGCGCTACTTGCCCAGACCGGCCCTCCGGAGTGCCTCGGCCATCGCTGTGTTGACGGGCGACGGCGGCGGCGTCGACTTCTGCGGTTGTCGGGCGGGCGTCCGCCGGTCGGGCGCCGGTTTCCCGGACGGCTGCTTCGACGGCGTCTGCGGCGCCGACTGCCGCGGACGTTCCGCCCGCGAGTCTGCACGTCCGCCGGCCGCACGATCGCCGGAGGCACGTCCGCCCGCCGCACGATCGCCGGAGGCTGCCGGTTCGTCGTCGAGCCTTAATGTCAGCGAGATGCGCTTCCGCTCCGGATCCGCTTCCAGGACTTTGACCCGGACCACCTGCCCGGATTTGACCACCTCGCGGGGGTCGGAGACGAACCGGTTGGCCAGCGCGGACACGTGCACGAGCCCGTCCTGGTGCACGCCGACGTCGACGAACGCACCGAACGCCGCCACGTTGGTCACGGTGCCCTCCAGCACCATGCCGGGCCTCAGGTCCGAGATCTTCTCGATGCCTTCAGAGAAAGCTGCCGCCGCGAAGGCCGGACGCGGGTCACGGCCGGGCTTCTCGAGTTCGGCGATGATGTCCTGCACGGTGGGCAGGCCGAAGGAGCCGTCCACGAAGTCCTGCGGGTTCAGTGCCGCATAGCTTCCAGAGGCCGGTGCCTTCCCGGCGGCCGCCTTGATTTTCCGGGCCACCGGGTAAGCCTCGGGGTGCACGCTGGAGGCATCCAGCGGCTCCGCTCCCCCAGTGATCCGCAGGAAGCCCGCACACTGCTCAAACGCCTTGGCGCCCAGCCGCGGGACCTTCTTCAGCTCGCTGCGCTTGTTGAATGGCCCATGCTCGTTCCGGTACGCCACGATGTTCTCGCTCAGCAGCGGCCCCACGCCGGCCACCCGGCTCAGCAGTGCCGGCGAGGCGGTGTTGACGTCCACGCCCACCGCGTTCACGCAGTCCTCGACGACGGCGTCCAGGCTGCGGTCCAGCTTCGCGGCCGTGACGTCGTGCTGGTACTGCCCGACGCCGATCGACTTCGGCTCGATCTTCACGAGCTCCGCGAGCGGGTCCTGCAGCCGCCGCGCGATCGAAACGGCGCCGCGCAAGGATACGTCCATGCCGGGAAGCTCGGCCGCGGCGAGCGCCGACGCCGAATACACGGACGCTCCGGCCTCGGACACCACGATCTTCTGCGGTTTGGCGTGCAGGTTGGCAGAGTCCGAGGCGGGCGCTAGCTGTTTCAGCAGTTCGGCGGCGAGCTTGTCCGTCTCCCGTGACGCCGTACCGTTCCCGATCGCGACGAGTTCGACGCCGTGCCTCTTCGCCAGGCCCACGAGGGTCCGCAGCGCCTCGTCCCATTTCCGGGCCGGGGCGTGCGGGTAAACGGTGTCCGTCGCAACCACCTTGCCGGTACCATCCACCACCGCGACCTTCACGCCGGTCCGGAGTCCCGGGTCCAGGCCCAGGGTGGCACGGTTCCCGGCCGGCGCGGCGAGCAGCACGTCGCGCAGGTTGGCGGCGAAGACGCGCACGGCCTCGTCCTCGGCGGCGGCGAACATCCGGCTCCGCAGATCAGCCGTCAGCCGGGCCAGCACCCGTGAGCGCCAGGCCAGCTGCGCGGTCTGCAGCAGCCAGGCGTCGGCGGGCCGGCCACGGTCGGCAACCCCGAGGAACCTGGCCACAGCGGCCTCGTACCGGCCGCGCGCGGCGGTGAGGGCGGCGCCGTCGTTCGGTTCAGCCTCGGCGAGCTCCAGCTCCAGCGCCCCGTCCTTCTCGCCCCGCAACAGCGCCAGGACGCGGTGCGATGGCATGCCGGCCGGCTGCTGGGAGAACTCGAAGTAGTCCTTGAACTTCTGGCCCTCGGCTTCCTTGCCCTTCTTCACGCGGGACACCATCCGGCCCTGTGTCCAGAGCCGTTCCCGGAGTGTGGCGGCCAGGTCGGCATCTTGGGCAACGCGTTCCACCAGGATGGAGCGGGCACCGGCGAGGGCCGCCGCGGAGTCCCCGATCGAGTGTTCGGCGTTGAGGTATTTGGCGGCTTCGCGGTCCGGGTCCAGTTCCGGGCGCTTGAGCAGGGCGTCGGCGAGCGGCTCCAGCCCGGCTTCGCGGGCGATCTGAGCCTTCGTGCGCCGCTTGGTTTTGAACGGGAGGTAGATGTCCTCCAGCCGCGACTTGGTGTCGGCGCCGACGACGGCGGCCTGCAGTTCCGGGGTCAGCGCACCCTGGGCGGCGATCGCTTCGAGGATGCTCCGGCGGCGGTCCTCGAGCTCGCGCAAGTAGCGCAGCCGCTCCTCCAACTCGCGGAGCTGGGTGTCGTCCAGGGTTCCGGTCGCTTCCTTGCGGTAGCGGGCGATGAACGGCACGGTGGAGCCGGCGTCGAGCAGGTCCACGGCAGCCTTGACCTGCCAGGGAAGGACGCCGAGTTCGCCGGCGATCTGGGCGGCGATGCCGGACTCCTGCGTGTGCGGCGTGCCGGGCTGTGGTGAGCCGGTCTTCGGCGAGGGGCCGGAGGCGGGCGAGACGGGTGAGGCGGGGCGCTGCGGGTGTTGGGTCACCCAAACCATTTTGCCTTACCCCGGTCAGCGGCCGGGCTCGCCCGGAGGAGTAAAGGGCTCCTGCACGTCCTGAACAACTTCGTTGCGGCGCAGGAACCACGGCTTGAACGGCGGATCAAAACGGGCGAATCGTGGCGGCCCCACAGCCTTCAGCCCGGCTAGCTTCAGTGCCTCCTGGAGGCCATCGTTTCGCCGTACAAAGGCCGCCTCCGACCCGCTGCCTGAGAACCGAAGGGCACCTGCCAGGGAACCTGGCTGGGCCCGGACTCTAACGTCGGGGTTCGCCGGGACCGGCGCCGTCTCCGCCGTCACCCCAGCGGGGAGCACAAAGGCCACGATGAAATCAGCGGGCTCTGCACTTCCCGGCAGCGGGCCGCTTTGCAATACCGGCGCGGTCATCGCCAGCTTTTGCGACGGCCCGGGCCCCTGGATCACCGGGGCCGTCATCGCCAGCTTCCGTTGCGCCGTGTTGCTGCCGCTGATGTAGTTGAACAGGTGCCGGAAGGCAGCATTCCCGGCGCGGTCGAAGGTCGCTTTGACCTCTATTTCCGCCACGGCGTACGCGGGATAGCGGCGCAGCTCGAAGTGCGCGTAGCGCTGGACCAGCTCATACGGTTGCTGTTCGGTCATAGTCCTCAGACCCTACGCCGGTCCTGCGACAGGAACCAGAGGGGCATTGCCTGGTTCCTGTCCCGTGTTTGACTGTCAGAGGGCTTTGATAGCTTGAATAGCGGAGGCACCAACAACGGGGCACCAGCAACGGGGGCACAGTGTTTTTTCTTGAACCTGAGGTACCGGGCTCATCACCGGATCTGGTCTACTCCGCGAGCGACCTCGTGGTGGCAGCGAGTTGCGAGTATCAGCTGCTGCGCAAACTCGACGAGAAGCTGGGCCGGTCCCCCAGGGCTACGTTCGAAGACGACGAGATGCTCAAGCATGCAGCGGTGTTGGGTGAGCTCCACGAGCGCAAGGTCCTCGGCGGTTTCGTGGCGGAGTTTGGCGACTGGGATCCGGCCACCGGGCACGGCGTGTACGACGTCGTCCCGGCCGAGGCCATGGACCGCGCCACGCTGGCGGCCAAGCACGCCGAGTCCATTGGGGCGCTGCGCGCGGGAGCCGACGTCGTCTTCCAGGCCGCCTTCTTCGACGGCCAGTTCCACGGCCGCTCCGACTTCCTCGTGCGGCAGTCCGACGGTAGCTACGCCGTGTTCGACACCAAGCTCGCCCGCCACGCAAAGGTGACGGCTCTGCTCCAGCTGGCCGCCTACGGCGACCAGCTGCTGAAGGCCGGGATCCCGGTGGACCCGGCGGTGACACTCGTCCTTGGCTCGACGGTGCAGCTGCCCGGCGGCGGATTCGACTACGTGCGAAGCCACCACAAACTCTCCGAGATCCTGCCGGTTTTCCGCGAGCGCCGCGAGCGTTTCCTCGCGCTGACCGCCGCGCACATCGCACAGCCGGGAACAGTGGGCTGGGGCGCGCCCGGGCTCACCGCCTGTGGCCGCTGCGATTACTGCCAGGAGCAAGTCAAAGCCACCGACGATCTCCTCCTCGTGGCCCGGATGAACTCCGTGCAGCGCAAGAACCTCCACGAACGTGGGATTAGTTCAGTCACTGACCTGGCGCAAGCGACCCTCACCAAGCCCACCCCTACGCTCCTGCGCCTGCAGGAACAGGCGCGGATGCAGAGCGGCGTTGGCCCTGCCGACGGCGAAGTCTGCTACCGCAAGGACGGCGAAGAGCACACCATCCGCTACGGCGTCCTGCCCGGGAACACCTTGGCCGAGCTGCCCCCACCGAGCCGGGGCGATATTTTCTTCGACTTCGAAGGCGATCCGCTGTGGCAGGACCGCGCCACGGGAGTGTGGGGGCTCGAGTACCTGTTCGGCGTGATTGAGGCGCCCACCGAGCCCGGCAGTCCGGGGATTTTCCGGCCATTCTGGGCCCACAGCCGGGAGGCGGAGAAGCAGGCGTTCCTCGATTTCCTTGACTACGTCGAGAAACGCCGGCGGGACCACCCGGACATGCACGTCTACCACTACGCACCGTATGAAAAAACGGCGCTTCGAAAACTCTCGGTGATGCACGTTGCCGGGGAGGACATCGTGGACGAGTGGCTCCGCGAAGGCCTGCTGGTGGACCTGTACCAAACGGTCCGGAACAGCATCAGGATCTCCGAGAACTCTTACAGCATCAAGAAGCTCGAGCCGCTCTACATGCGGGCGAACCTTCGAACTGGCGAAGTGAAGGATGCCGGCGCCTCCGTGATTGCCTATGCACGGTTCTGCGACGCGAGGGACAATGAGCGGCCCGACGAAGCGACCACAATCCTCGCCGGGATCTCCGACTACAACGAATACGACTGCCTCTCCACGCTGGAGCTCCGGAACTGGCTGCTCGGGCTGGCCAAGGAACGCCGGCCGGAGCCGCACGGCGCGGAGGCGGGCGCGGCGTCCGGCGCGGAGGACGGCGCGGAGGCGGGCTTAGAGGACGGCCCCGACGACGACGGCTCGGCACGAGCCGATGCCGCGCTGGCCCCGGCTGAGCTGGCACTGATGGAATTTGCTGAGCCGGGCAGCGGCCTGTCCGAGGACGACCGTAAGGCCGTCGCCATGCTGGCCGCGGCCGTGAGCTATCACCGCCGGGAGCGCAAGTCGTTCTGGTGGGCGCACTTCGACCGGTGTGAGCACGGTCCGGACACGCACGAACGGGACCGGAACGTTTTCCTCGTCGAATCCGCGGAACTCCTCGACGACTGGCAACAGACGGGGACCAAACTTCCGGAGCGGCGGGTCAAGCTGACCGGCTCCGTGAGTCCCGGGTCGGACCTCCGCGAGGGCAGCAAGTGGTTCCGCATGTACGAGCTGCCTCTTCCCGCCGGGCTGGAGGGTACCGGCAAGAACGGAACCGGGCGGAGCGGATGGTTCGGCACGGAGGTCCTGGAGCTGGGGCATGAGGACGGCAAGGACACCGTCATCATCCGGGACCGGCTGCACCGGAAGATACCGCCCTACAATGACCTCCCCATTGCGCTGACGGAAGACCAACCCCTCGCCACCAAGAGCCTCGAGCAAGCACTGGCAGCCCTCGCTGACACGGTGGTCGCCGGCCTGGGGTCCGGCTCCCTCCCCCGCCATCCTGCGCTTGACCTCGTCCGGCGTCAGCCGCCGAGGCTGGCCGCCGGAGCTTCACTGCCGCAGCCTGGTGCCGGACCGGACCGCTTCATTGAAGCCATCACGGCGGCCGTGCTGGCCCTTGACCACTCCTACCTGGCGGTGCAGGGTCCGCCCGGAACGGGCAAGACCCATGTGGGGTCCCACGTCATCGCCCGGCTCGTGGCCCGCGGCTGGAAAATCGGCGTCGTCGGCCAGTCGCACGCGGTGGTGGAGAACCTGCTGAAGACCGCTGTCACGAAGGCCGGGGTCGACCCGGCGCGCGTGGCCAAAGACGTGAAGCACAACGACGCCCTGCCGTGGGCCCGGCGCACCGGCAAGGACGTTGCGGAGCTGCTGGGTGCGCCTGGAGGCGCCCTCGTCGGTGGCACGGCGTGGACCATGACCGGCACCACCGTCCCGGCCGGCTCCCTGGACCTCCTGGTGATTGACGAGGCCGGCCAGTTCTCGCTGGCCAACACCCTTGCCGTGGCCCAGGCCAGCAGCCGGCTGCTCTTGCTCGGCGACCCGCAGCAGCTGCCGCAGGTCAGCCAGGGCAGGCACCCCGAGCCGGTCGACGAGTCTGCCCTGGGCTGGATTTCCGCAGGCCACGCCACGTTGCCGCCCGAGCTTGGCTACTTCTTGGCCGACTCGTGGCGGATGAACTCAGAGCTGTGCCTGGCCGTCTCGGAGTTGTCCTACGAAGGCCGGTTACGTTCCGCCCCGCCCGCGGATCTGCGCCGTCTGGAGGGTGTGCCCGCGGGGATTGAGACGGTGATGGTGCCGCACAGCGGGAACACGACGTCGTCGGCCGAGGAGGCTGCCGAGGTCGTCGGGCAGGTGCGCCGCCATTTGGGCCTTTCCTGGCACACCGCAGACGGAGCCCGGCCATTGGAGGCGGCCGACATCCTGGTGGTGGCTGCCTACAACGCACAGGTCAACGTCATTCGCGATGCCCTGGACGCCGCGAATCTCTCCGGCGTGCGGGTGGGGACCGTGGATAAGTTCCAGGGCCAGGAGGCCGCGGTCGTGATTGTGTCCATGGCATGTTCTGCGGTGGCCGAGGCTCCGCGGGGCATGGAGTTCCTGCTCTCGCGGAACCGGATCAATGTGGCGGTGTCCCGCGGCCAATGGCGTGCCGTGATCGTCCGCGCGCCCGAACTGACCAACTACCTCCCCGCCCACCCCGAGGGTCTGGAGCAGCTGGGCGGCTTCATCGGCCTGTGCCAGAGGTCAGTGGCCTCCTGAGTTTCGGAGTGCTATCGAGGACGGGCTCACTCCCACCGGGGTTCCGGCCAAATACGACGCCAAGATCAGCCCGAATTCCTGGAGCCCGGAATGAAAAAATGGAGTGCTGCACTTGTTGCTGCAAACACGGTAACTCCCGGTTCCCCGGATCCGACCAGGTCGGGAAACTTCGGCAGATAGCAATCATGAAAAATCATCGTTTGGAGTAATGACAGGAAGCACTCCTTGCTGTGATGATAGTCGTGGCTCGGCCCACTGGCTGGAGTTCAATGGGGCTGGCACTTCGCTAGCCTGGGGGGAGATTTGCATGTTTAGAGTCGAAAAAACCGAGGACAATCTGGTGCCTCGAGTCGCAGATGCCGACGCCGGTGTATATCTCGAGTGGTTAGTAACAGGAAGCCCCTACACCACCGAAGTTTTCGAGCTGCTAAATGCAAGCGGCGGAATCCCTTTTACCACGTCGCGAGAACACGTCGTTGACCCTGAAAGTGGACTTAAGTTCACACTGTTCAAATTTATCACCTTTGGCAGTGCCCCCCGAGCTCAAAGTAGGGCTAAGCATCTAGTCAATCGCACATTCGACGACGACAACGAAAAGCAATATTGGATGAAAATTGCCGTGGAGGCGCTGCTAGTCTTTGGAACTGCTTTCAATGGCTTAGAGGCACCCTATAAGGGGTTCACGCGTGTTGAATTTAATAATCGCATCTACACTCTTGAGCATTTTGGATACACGTTGGGCAAATAATAAAGCTGCAGAGGCCGAGAGTGCGGTTAAGTAACTTATATAAAGCTTGCGGATGCCCTCATGGCGTTTGGCAACCTTGGTGAAAACATTACATCTGCCGCTTTTGAGAATTTAGTCCGCCAGCCCAACCTTTAACGCCAACAGTCGGCACAAGGGTGTCCTGCCCAATCCTCAGGGCCAAGGCTGGACATGTCCCTCGGTGATTCACAACCTGTCCGCGGTTATTCATGGCAATCCTTTGGACATGCCCATTCTTAGCCGCCAGCAGTGAGCACAATGGCATCCTGCCCACTCTTCAGGACCAAGGCTGAACATGTCCCACGGTGGTTGGTGCCGGCGCGTGGAGACCTTCGGCCAGCAGGAGTGCCTCATCCAGCACCGCGCCAAAATTCGCGGGATCGTGCGCAAACCGGCCCAGGAACAGGCCCGAGACGCCTTCAAGGGTTGGCAGCAGTCCCGGCTTGGCCGAGCCCCCGTAGATGACCGGCGATCCTGGCACGCCAGCCACGGCGAGCTGAGCCCGGAGCCGCTGGACGACGGCGGACACGTAGGAAGCGTCCGCCGGCTCCGCCGCACCAATAGCCCAGACCGGTTCGTAGGCCACCACCAGCCGGCCGGCCAGGTCCCAGTCGCCGTCGACGGCCGACTCGATCTGGCGGTGCACAAAGTCCGCGGCGGCGGCGGGCTCCCCGCGCTCAGTCTCCCCCACGCACAGCAGCGGCGTCAGCCCGGCGTCGTCCGCGGCCCGGACCTTGAGGGCCACCATGGCGTCGTCCTCGTTGAAATGCCGCCGGCGTTCGGCGTGACCGATCTCCACGAGCCGCACGCCGAGTTCCACGAGCATGGACGGCGCCACTTCCCCAGTCCAGGGCCCGTCCGCCCAGCCGCAGTTCTGGGCTCCGAGCAAGAGTGGCGAACCGGTCAGGAGCCGGGCCGCCGCGGGCAGGACGGGGAAAGACGGAATGACAAACGGGACAACCCGCCCGGCCGCGAGGGCCGGACGGGCGTCCACTTCGTGCCGCAGCCGCTCCAGCCAGGCCAAGCTGTCCCGGTAGCCGAGATACATCTTGGTGCTGACCCCCACCAGGATCTGGTTGCTGGAGGTCTGGCTACTGGGGTTCTGCTGCATGTGTTGGTGCTTTCTGCTGGATCCAGTTGATGGGCGCTGGAAGGCGGGGGCTGGGAGGCCTTACTGCTCCAGCAGTTCGTCGGCTTTGTTCTTGAAGCGGCGGGTCGCGAACATCATGGCCGCTGCCAGGAACGGGAGCACGCCGAGGGCGTAGACGCCCATGGTGCCCGTGTCCGAGGCGGTGATCTGGTTGACCGAGGTCCGCAGGATCGGCGCCACGAAGCCGCCGAGGTTTCCGAGCGAGTTGATCAGGCCGATGCCCGCGGCCGCGGCCGTTCCGGTGAGGAACGCCGTCGGGTAGGACCAGGCGATGGGGCCGATGGAAAGGAAGGAGCACACGGCCAGGGTGATGAAGATGATGCCGAGTGCCGGAATGTGGTTTGCGCCGGCCCACGCGGAGCCGAAGATGCAGAGACCGGTGGAGATGAACAGCCCAGTGCCCCAGACCCGGCGGCGGACTACCGTGTTGGCGGCCTTGCCGATGAAGTAACAGGCAAAGATGCCGAAGAACCACGGGATGGCTGCCATCAGTCCGACGGCGATGCCCACCTTCTGCCCGGTCAGCTGGGCCACCTGCTGCGGCAGGTAGAACGTGACGCCATAGACGGCGATCTGCAGGCAGAAGTAGATGATGGTGAAGTACCAGACCTTGCCATTCTTCATGGCGGCCAGGACGCCGCGCGGCCCGGACTCTTCCTTGACGGTGTCCTCGAGCGCCATGACTTCCAGGAGCGCGCGCTTCTCGCCCTTGTCCAGGAATTTGGCATCCTGCGGGCTGTTGATCAGGAAGAAGTACGCGGCGATGCCGGCGATGACCGCCAGCATGCCTTCGACGAAGAACATGACCTGCCAGCCCTGGACCCCGGGGACCTGGTCGCCGATGTTGATCAGCCAGCCGGAGAGCGGGGCGCCCAGCATCTGGGAGAACGGCTGGGCCAGGTAGAAGATGGCGAACATCTTGACGCGGACCTTGTTGGGGAACCACGCGGCCAGGAACATGATGACGCCGGGGAACAGCCCGGCCTCGGTGACACCCAGCAGGAACCGCAGGATGATGAAGGACGTCTCGCCCTGGACGAACGCGAAGCAGGCAGAGACGATGCCCCAGGTAATGGCGATGCGGGCCAGCCACACCTTCGCCCCGAACTTGGTCAGGAGCAGGTTGCTCGGGATTTCAAACAGGGCGTAGCCGATGAAGAAGATCCCGGCGCCCAGGGCGTAGGCCCCGGCGGTGATGCCCTTGTCCACGCCGAGAGCGGCCTCGGCGAAGCCCACGTTGGTGCGGTCCAGGAAGGCGACCACATAGAGGATCACCAGCATGGGCATGAGCCGGCGGGAGGCCTTGGAGATAGCCGATTTAAGGACTGGCGTCTCCAGTAGGTCCCGGGTGGACGTTGTTGTTACGGTCATCAAAAAACTCCTCGTCGAGCAATCAGTGGTGTAACTCAGTGGGGTAAATCAGTTGCGTGGAGAGCGGCCGGATCCGGCCAGGTCAAGTGAGGCCAGCCCAACTGAGGCCAGGCCAAAATCCGGCCTGGCCAAATGAGGCCAGGCCGGATCCGGCCGGGAACAACTTCTAGCGTGAAAAAGCCATCATCAGGACGCCCGCCAGGCAGGCCAGGATCCCGACGGCGAGGTAGATCTTCCGTCCCTTGCTCCAGGCCGCGAATCCGGAGGCAGCGGGGGTTTGGCTGTGTTGTGCCACGATGCTTCTTCCTTAGTGCATGTAGAGTCCGCCATCCACATTCAGCGTCTGGCCGGAGATGTAACCGGCGTCCTCGCTGATGAGGAAGGCGATGGCTGCTGCGATGTCCCGGGTGGAGCCAACGCGGTTGACCACGAGGTCTTTGGTGAGTTCGTCCTTGCGTTCATCGCTGAGGGTGCCGCCCATGATGTCGGTGTCGATGGGGCCCGGTGAGATGGCGTTGACCGTAATGTCGTATTCGCCCAGTTCGCGGGCCGTGGCCCGGGTCAGGCCGATCACGCCGGCCTTCGCCACCGAGTACGGCGTCTTGGAGAACGTGCCGCCGCCGCGCTGCGCGGAGACAGAGGAGATGTTCACGATGCGCCCGATCCTGTTCTTCACCATGGATTCTGCGACGCGGCGCGTGGCGTAGTGGACGCCGTTGAGGTTGATGTTGAGCACGCGGTCCCACTCGGCGGCATCGAGCTCCAGATAGGGAACCGGCGAGCTGACACCTGCCACGTTGGCGAGCGCAACGATCTGCGGCAGCTCCGCCTCGATGGCGTCGATTGCCGCGCGGACCGAGCTTTCGTCGGAAACGTTGGCGCCGGCGCCGAAGGCCTTGACGCCGTGCTCGGCGGCCAGTTCCTTGGCCGCGGCCTTGCAGAGTGCGTCATCGAGATCGATGATGCCGATGTTCCAGCCCTGGGCCGCCAGGTAGCTGGCGGTGGCGCGGCCGATGCCTCGCTCGGACACTGCGCCGGTGATGATGGCAGTGCGTTCTGCGGGGAAAGTGCTCATTGGAAGGCTCCTGAAGTGAAAGTGGAAGGTGCGGACTCAGTTGATGGGAGCGGGGCCGAGCTCGTCGATGAGCTTCTGCATGGCCACGTACGCCTTGTTCCGGTACGCGATCAGTTCCGGCGTGCGCTCCGCCGGGACGTTCAGGAAGCCAGCTCCGGTTTTGGTGCCCAGCTTTCCGGCCTCCACCAGCTCGGTGAGGATCTTCGGGGTGGCGAACCGTTCCGGGAAGTCGGTCTGGAGCGACTTGTAGCAGAAGTTGTAGACGTCCAGTCCGGCCATGTCGGCGATCGCGAAGGGCCCGAAGAACGGCAGACGGAAGCCGAAGGTGGTCCGGACCAGGGTGTCGACGTCTTCCGCGGTCGCGATTTCCTGCTCCACCAGCTGGGCGGCCTCGTGGAACAGCGCGTACTGGAGCCGGTTGAGCACGAATCCGGTCACGTCCTTGACGACGGCGGTCTGCTTGTTGGCCGCATGCACGAGGTCGCGGACGGCGCCGACAGTGGCTGCCGAGGTACCGGCGTGAGGGATGATTTCCACACCTGGGATGAAGGGCGACGGGTTGGAGAAGTGCACGCCCAGGAAGCGTTCCGGATTGGTGACCGGCTCGGACAGGTCCGCGATGGAGATCGTGGACGTGTTGGAGCCGATGATGGCATCCGGGCGGGCAGCCGCACTGATGCGGGCGAGGGTCTGGTGCTTGATCTCGATGACCTCGGGGACAGCTTCTTCGATGAAGTCCGCGTCCGCCACGGCTTCCTCGATGTCCTTGGCGGCCCAGAGGTTTTCCTTCAGGATGGCGGTGGAGCCTTCCGGGAAAAGCCCCGCGGCAACGAATTCGTCAGATTCGGCCAGGAGCCGCTCGTAGTTCTTCAGGGCGACTTCGGCGGACACGTCCGCCAGTGCAACCCGGCCGCCGCCGAGAGCCAGGACCTGCGCGATCCCGCCGCCCATGTAGCCGGAGCCGACGACGGCGATCTTGCGGGCGGCGTTGATGGCCGCTGCGGTAGCTGTTGATTCGGTCATGTTCAGACTGCCTTCGTGTATTCGGGCTCGTACGAGCAGATGGCGTCCACCTTCGCGGCGGAAGAGGAGTTTTCGTCGAAGCGGTGGCTCAGCCATTCGCCCACGAGCTTCTTGGCGAGTTCCAGCCCGATGACGCGCTGCCCCATGGTGAGCACCTGGGCGTTGTTGCTCAGGACCGACCGTTCCACGGAGTAGCTGTCGTGGGCGGTGACAGCGCGGATGCCGGGGACCTTGTTGGCCGCGATGGCCACACCCAGGCCGGTGCCGCAGATCAGCAGCGCCCGGTCGGCTTCGCCCTCGGCGATTTTGCGGGCCGCGTCGACAGCCACGTGCGGGTAGGCGGTGGAGTCGTCGGGTCCGACGCCGATATCCAGCACGGAGGCGACGCGGGGGTCGGCTTCGAGCAGCGCCTTCAGGGCGTTCTTGTATTCGACGCCGGCCTCATCGTTGCCGACGACGATGCGCCAGCCTGCTGTTGTGCTCATGCTTGTGCTCCTTGTTCCGCCGGCTCGGAAGTAGCGAGCCGGGTTCCTGTGCTGGAAGTGTCGGTGTGTGCAGAAATCCGGGTGGCGATGAGTGCGAAAGACACCGCACCGGGGTCGGGGTGGCCGAGGCTCTTTTCCGCGAGGGGGCGGGCCCGGCCCTTGAGCGGACGCAACCCGGAGGTCGCCTCCGCGGCGGCCGTGGCGGCTTCCGCTGCCGCGGCGAGGGAGGCAGCCACTGGGGTGCCGGCGTCGAACGCGGTGAGGAAGGCGTTCCGGAACGGCACGAGGGCGTCCACCATGGTCTTGTCGCCCAGTTCGGCCTTGCCGAGCTCGGTGATCGCGTCAACGAAGGCCGTGACCGCGGCAGCCGCGTCCTCGCCGCTGTAGCTGTCCTGGTTGCCCAGGGCCTGTCCGGCCGCGATGATCGCCGAGCCCCAGAGTGCGCCCGAGGTGCCGCCGGCGCGTTCGCTCCAGGCCTCCCCTGCAGCGGTCAGGATGCGCGACGGCGAGGCGCCGCCGTCGTTCGCCGCAGCCTGCTCAGCCGCAGTGACTGCCGCGTCCACGCCGCGGCGCATGCCGATGCCGTGGTCGCCGTCGCCGGCGATCGCATCCAGCCGGCCGAGTTCTTCCTCATGCTCAATGATCACGTTCTGCGTCTGGCCGAGCAGGTCGGCAGCCAGCCGGCCAAGGGCTGCCGCCGCTGCGGTGGGGCGCTCGACGTCGGCGGTCTCGGCGGCTTCGGGACCGGCGAGCTCGCGGCGGGCACGGGGCGCCAGGTTTCCCTTGCGGAACGCCGGGGTGTCCGCCGGGGCGGCCCAGTACTGCTCGAGTTCCTCGTCCAGCCACAGCAGGGTCAGGGACAGGCCGGACATGTCCAGGCTGGTGACGAGCTCGCCGCATTCGGGCTCCACCACGGTGAGCCCGGCTGCGGTGAGGAGCTTCTCGATCTTGCCGAACAGCAGGAAGAGCTCGTCGTACTTGACCGTGCCGAGGCCGTTGACGATTGCGACCACGCGGGTGCCGGCGTCGTCTGGCTTGTCGGCCAGGAGCCGGCCGACCAGGAGTTCGGCCAGTTCTGAGGCGGTGGGCATGGGGTGATCGGAGATGCCCGGTTCGCCGTGGATGCCCAGGCCGAGGGACATATGCCCCGCCGGGACAGTGAACAGCGGCGCGTCCGCCCCGGGCAGGGTGCAGCCGTCGAAGGCCACGCCGAGGGAGCGGGTGCGGTAGTTGGTCCGGATGGCCAGCCGTTCGACGTCGTCCAGGCTCAGTCCGGCCTCGGCGGCGGCGCCGGCGATCTTGAAGACTGTCAGGTCCCCGGCGATGCCGCGGCGCTTCTCGATCTGGTCCAGCGGGGCGCTGGCGATGTCGTCGGTGACCAGGACTGTGCGGGTTTCAATGCCTTCGGCGTTGAGCCGCAGTTGGGCCTGCCCGAAGTGCAGGACGTCGCCGGCGTAGTTGCCGTAGCTCAGCAGCACGCCGCCGCCGGCGTTGGCGGCCTTGGCCACGCGGTAGACCTGGCCGGCCGCGGGCGAGGCGAACATGTTGCCGCAGGCCGAGGCGGTGGCCAGGCCCGGCCCGACGAGGCCGGCGAAGGCCGGGTAGTGCCCGGAGCCGCCGCCGACCACCAGGGCGACCTGCCCGGCCGGGACCTCGGTGGAGCGGACGACGCCGCCGTCGACACGGGCAACGTAGCCGCGGTTGGCCGCAACGAAGCCGTCCAGTGCCTCATCCGCGAAATCAGCGGGATTGTCGAAGATCTGGGTCATGGTTCCTCATTGAATCCGTGTTGGAGAAGTATTGCTGGGGGTAGATCTGGGGTGGTGCGGCCGCCCCCAAATGGCTTGACGGCCGCACCAGGCGCCAGCTTCAGGCGCCAGGGTTAGGCACCGGGTCAGACGCCGGGTCAGACGCTGGCAAGTGCCGTGGCTGCGGGCTGCTGCCGGCCCTGGGCCACCTGGCTCTGGCCGAGGGCGTAGCCGTCGGCCTTCGGCAGGACCTGGCGGCGGAGGTAGTCCTGGTTGCTGGCCGTAACGCTGAGCCCGTCGCCGCCGTAGTGCTCGGTGCACAGGATGCCCTGGAAGCCGACGGAAAGCGCCACCTTGAACGCCTCGCGGTAGTTGATGAGGCCGCTTTCCATCGGTGCCGGCATCGCGACGTAGGTGTCCCGGGCCACGTCCTCGTCGCGGATGTAGTTCTTCATGTGCCAGTAGTTGGAGTACGGGAGGGTCTTGGCCACCATCTCGCGCCAGTCCTCGATCGGGCGGTGGAGCCGGATGAGGTTTCCGATGTCAGGGTTGATGCCGACGTTGGCCAGGCCGATGTCGTGGACCAGCTGGACCGAAGAATCCGCGGTGCCGAGGTACGTGTCCTCGTACATTTCGAGCGAGAGCAGGACGCCGACCTCGGCCGCGTGCTGGCCGAGTTCCCGCAGGCGGGTCACAGCCTTGCCCCAGGTTTCCTTATCCCCCACCGGGTCCTTGTAGCCTTCGACGGTCCAGAACCAGAGCTGTTTCTGCTGCTCGGCGGTGATGGCCTGGTGCAGTCCGAAGGAGACGACCTCGCAGCCAAGCTCGGCCGCGGCGTCGATGGTGCGGTGGCTGTACGCCAGGTTGGCTTCCCAGTTGGCTGCCTCGATGACGCTGCGGCGGATGGCCGAGATGACGGGGATGCCGATGCCCACGTTGTCCGCAGTCTGCTTGAACTCGGCAAGGCGGGCGGAGCTCAGGTCGCCGGGGCGTACCCAGCTGTCCGTGAGGTCGGCGTTGGCAAAGCCGGCGTCCTTGACCTCGGTGAGGACCTCGGCCCAGGCGGAGGCGTCGGCGTCGTTGATGTGGTTACCCTGCGCGTCGGTTCCCGGGAACTGCAGGAGCGCTGCGGTGATGGGCCAGTTTTCGGCTGTATAAGCCATGGGGGTTCACTCCTTCGTGGAATCCTGTTTCCTATAGGATTTACTATCTGGGGGGATGTTGTCAAGGTCACATCCCGGGTTACGCGCGCTTTGCGGCGAATGCCGCGGTTGCGAAGACCTCCGGATTCAGGACGTTGGCAGGGCGCTCCCCCGCCGCGACGGCCAGGATCGATCCAATGGCGCTGGCCGCGACGTCCCGGGTGAAATCCTCGGTCCAGCACAGGGAATGCGGCGACAGCACCACGTTGTCCAAGGTCAGTAGCTCGTCATTGGGAAGCAGGGGTTCCGGCTCAAAGACGTCCAGGCCGGCGCCGGCGATCCGGCCGTCCCGCAGGGCGTCCCGGAGGGCATCCGTGTCCACGAGCTTTCCGCGGCCGATATTGATCAGGTAGGCGCTGGGCTTCATCCGGGCCAACGCGGCGGCGTCTATCAGCTTTTCGGTCGCTGGGGTCAGTGCGGCACAGAGGACAACGTAGTCCGAGCGCTCCAGGAGCTCGTTCAGGCCAAGCAGCTCGACGCCGAGCCCGGCGGCCTCCGCATGGCGGCCGCTGCGGTTGTTGCCCACCACGTTCATCCCGAGCGGGGCCAGCAGGCGGGCAAGCTCAGCGCCCACGCTGCCGAAGCCCACGATGCCGACCGTCTGGCCCACGAGCGGCGCGCCGCGGTAGTGCTCGCGCTGCGCCCAGTCAGAGGTCCGGGTCAGCCTGTCCTTGGCCAGGAGCTTGTGCGAGAGCGCCAGGAGCAGCGTCAGCCCCGCCACCGCCAACGGCCGCCGGATCGCATCCGGGGTGTTGGTGACAACGACGCCGGCGCGGATGCAGGCGTCCAAATCGATGGTTTCGTAGCCGGCCCCGAACCGGGCGATCAGCCTCAGGTCCGGAGCGTGGTCCACGGTGCGTGAATCGAAAGCGATGTGTCCCAGTGACAGAACGGCCTGGACCCCGGCGAGGTCGGGCAGCGGAACCGGGTCTGTGTAGCTGGGCAGGACGTTCCAGCTGATGCCATTCTCAGTGAGTCGTTGCAGCCCCAGGTCGCCGTGGATGGAGCTGCCGTCCGTCCGGGCGGCGTCGGCCGTGACGGCCACGGTGAACGGCGGGCGGGCGGTTCCCGCTGTGATGGTTTCCGCCGTGGTGGTTCCCGCCGCCGGGGCGGTCGCCGAGTTGGCGACCGCCGTCGTGGTCAATGCATTTGTTGCTGCGCTCATGCGTCGGTTCGGCTTTCTGCCTGCGTTGCTGCGGTCTTGTCCTTGATGGGTTCGCGGACCAGCACCGTGTAAGCCACGGCGGCCAGGGCCGCGATGATGCCGCCGATAACGAACGACGGCGCGTAGGAGCCGGTGGCATCGGCGATCACGCCGGTGAGCAGCGGGGCAAAGGCGCCGCCGAAGTAGCCGCCGAAGTTCTGGATGGCACCGACCGAGGCAACCTGGGAGTTATCCACGATGTCGCCGGGCATGGCCCAGGCGGCCGCCTGCATGGTGGCGACGAAGCCCAGCGCCACCGTCATGACAGCGATGGCGAGCGGAAGGGAATCCACGAACGGGATGAGGCAGATCAGGATGCCGGCCGCGACGGCGGCTACGGACATCACGTGGCGCTTGGCCAGCAGCGGATCGCGGCCTGCCTTCTTCGAGTAACGTGTCATGACCCAGCCGCCGGTGATGCCGAGGATGGCTGCGCCGAGGTACGGGACGGCGGCGAGCCAGCCGGAGCTGGCGATGCTGGCACCGCGTTCTTCCTGCAGGTAGAGCGGCAGGAAGACGATGAAGATGTTCCAGATCCAGATGACGCAGAAGAAGCCGGCCATCATGCCCCAGATTTGGCGGTGCTTGAAAAGTCCGAGCCACGAGACTTTCTTGGCAGTCAGGAGCTGGGTGGTGCGCTGGCTTTCGATGTAGTCCAGTTCCTTGGAGCTGATGCGTTTGTGCTCTTCGGGAGCGCGGTAGTAAAGGAAGAAGGCCAGCGCCAGCACGAGGCCTGCGACGCCGAGGAATACGAAGATGGCCTGCCAGCCGAAGGCGAGCATGATGGCGGTCAGGACGGGCGGCGCGATGGCGGGTCCCCATTTGGACCCGCTATCCCAGATGGCGGTGGCCTGTCCGCGCTCGGCCCGGGGGAACCAGTCAGCGGTGAGCTTGGCCGACGCCGGCCCGTTCGGGGCTTCGGTGATGCCGAGCAGGAAGCGGAAGGTGATGAACTGCCACATCTTGGTGCCGACGGCCATCAGCGCTGTCGCGATGCTCCAGCCCGCGATCGCCAGGAAGTACATCCGGCGGGCGCCCAGCTTGTCCACGAGCCAGCCCGCGGGCAGCTGGGCAAAAGCGTAGGTCCAGGAGAACACCGTGCCCAGGAGGCCAATGTCCGTGCGGGTCATTCCGAAGTCTTTGATCAGTTGCGGCGCGGCGATAGAGATCGCGCTGCGGTCCATGTAGTTGATGATGCCGGCGGCCAGCGCCCAGCCGAGGATCCACCACCGCAGATTCTTGATGGTGCGGCGTGTCGCTGACTCCTTGGGCCCTGCGGCCAAAGTTTCTGTTTGCACTCTTCACTCCCTCGTGACTCCCCATGCCGGCACCGTAGCCGTCACAATCGAAGATCCTATAGGGTCTTCTATCTACTGTGAAGGGGGTCACAAAAAAGCTTTTACAGGAGTCTGCAGCGGCCGTCCGCGGGGCCGTCCGCGGGGCCGTCCGCGGGGCTGTCTGCGGTGCCGCCTGCGGACCGACTGCGGAACGGAGTTTATTCGGCGGGAGCGTCCGCGATGGCGCGGCCGCGCACCTTCCGCACGTGCTCGGCCATGGCAGCTGCGGCCTTCTCCGGGTCGCCCGTGGAAAGCGCGTCCAGGACCGCCTGGTGCTCGGCGATGGCCTGCTCCGCGTCGGTGATGCCCACGCCGCCGAACAGGCGGAAGCGCTGGACCTGCCCGCCGAGGGCCGCATAGGCAGCCACCATGAACTGGTTGCCGGTCTGCTCCGCGATCAACCGGTGGAACCGCTCATCGGCTTCCAGATAGTCGCGGTATTCGGCAAACGACGGGCCGCGCGGCGCCTTCTTGAGGTCGGCGACAGCCCTGGCCAGCTCGGCTTGGTGCGCCGGTGTCTGCCGGGCGCACGCCAGGCGGGCATTGACGGGCTCGATGGCCAGCCGCGCTTCCATGAGTTCGGCGAAGTCCTCCCGGGTGAACATCGGCGCCACCCGGTAGCCCTTGAGCGCGACACGGCGGACCATTCCGGTGTGTTCGAGCCGGGCAAGCGCCTCGCGCACCGGCGTCGGGGAAACATCGAGCTCCCTGGCGGTGCCATCGATGCTCACAGCGGCCCCGGGTTCGAGCCGCCCGTCCATCAGTGATGCCAAAAGCTCCTCGTAGACGTGGTCGGCGAGGACCTGGCGGCTGACGGGACGGCCCGCGTAGTGGCCCTCAGGGCGACTCCCGGAGGAAGCTGGTTGCATCTTCAGATCCTATAGGACGCCGGACATGCCCATTCTTTAACGCGAAGAAGAGTGGGCAGAACGGTGTTCTGCCCACTCTTCGTTGCCACGGCTGGACATGTCCAGCGGTGGCGGTGCTGGCGCTGCCTTAGTTCTGGTAGGCCGGGTAGTCGGTGTAGCCCTCGGGGCCGTCGGTGTAGAACGTGGCCGGATTCGCCTCGTTGACCGGCAGGCCTTCGCGCCAGCGGCGGACCAGGTCCGGGTTGGCGATGGCGGGGCGTCCGACGACGACGGCGTCAGCGTGGCCGTCTGCGACCAGCGCGGTCGCCTCGTCGCGTGTGGTGACGATGCCGAAGCCGGTGTTGATCAGGAACGTTCCGTTGAACCGTGCGCGCAGGTCCTGGACCAGCTCGCTGGTGGGGTCCTTGTGCAGGATGCTGAGGTAGGCCAGCTTCAGCGGAGCCAGAGCGTCCACGAGGTGGGCGTAGGTGGCCCGGACATCTGCTGCGTCGAGTTCGAGGGCACCTTGAACATTGTGCTCCGGCGAAATGCGGATGCCGACACGATCCGCGCCGATGGCGTCCACCACGGCCTGGGTCACTTCAATCACGAAGCGCGCCCGGTTCTCCGGGGAGCCGCCGTAGACGTCGTCGCGCTGGTTGGCGGCCGGAGTGAGGAACTCGTGCAGAAGGTAACCGTTGGCCGAGTGAAGCTCGACGCCGTCGAATCCTGCCTCCACTGCCTTGCGGGAGGCCGTCACGAATTCCTGGACGATGCCCGGCAGTTCCTCGGTGGCCAGGGCGCGCGGGACAGGGAACGCCTTCTTGCCTTCGTACGTGCGGGTCTCGCCGTCGATGGCAATGGCACTGGGGGCGACTACCTCGTAGCCACCGGTGGTGTCCTGGTGGGTAACCCGGCCGGCGTGCATGACCTGGGCGAAGATGCGGCCGCCCTCAGCGTGCACGGCGGCTGTGACGTTGGCCCAGCCCTTGAGCTGCTCGTCGGTCACGAGCCCGGGCTGGCCCGGGAAGCCTCGGCCTGCGTGGCTGGGGTACGTGCCCTCACTGACGATCAGGCCGAGCGAGGCGCGCTGGCGGTAGTGCTGGACCACCAGCGGGCCGGGGATTCCTTCTTTGCCGGAGCGGACGCGGGTAAGCGGCGCCATGACGAGTCGGTTGGGCAGCTCCAGCTCGCCGAGGGTCATCGGGGAAAACAGCATGCGCAGTTCCTTTCACAATGGATTGGTTCGTTGAACGTAACTGCACAGCGTTTGCAACTATTCCATCTGAGACTCGAATCACGACGGGTGGACGATAATCTTCACCGCAGTGTCGTTGTGGTTGATCAGCGTGTCGAACCCCTTATCCACCAAGTCGTCCAGGGCGATTCTCCCGGTGATGAAGGGCTTCAGGTCTACTTTTCCTTCCTGGACGAGCTTGATGGCCGCTTCATGGTCGCCGCAGTATGCAATGGTGCCGCGCAGATCAATTTCCTTCAGCACCACTTTCTGCATATCCACTGTGGCCGGGTGTCCCCAGATCGAGACGTTCACGACGACCCCCGCCGGCTTCACGACGTCGAGCATCGTGTCCAACACGGCATTCACGCCGGCACATTCAAACGCCGCATTGGCCCCCGCGCCGTTGGTCAGTTCCAGCACGCGCGCCTTGACGTCGTCGGCACTGGGGTCGAGAACGTGATCCGCGACCCCCGACGAAGCCGCCTTCTCCTTGCGGGCGGCCGACAGCTCAGTAACGATCGTGGTGATGCCGATGCCTTTGAGGACCGCGGCGGTCAGGAGCCCGATGGGTCCGGCACCCCCGACGACGGCGACGTCCCCGGCTGTGAGGCCGCTCCTGCCGACGGCGTGGTACGCCACCGCGAGGGGTTCGATAAGTGCGGCCTCGTCCAGGGGGATGTCGCCGACAGGGTGCACCCACCGAGTGTCGACAACGATTTTCTCGCTCAAGCCGCCACCACCGCCCGCCAAACCGATGAAGCCCAACTTGGTGCACAGGTTGTAGTGTCCGCTGAGGCAGGGACCGCATTCATTGCAGACGACGTACGGTTCAACGACGACGTTGTCTCCGACGGCCAGGCCGGTGACACCTTCCCCGAACTCCTCGATAGTGCCGGAGAACTCGTGTCCCAGGGTGACCGGGGCGGCCTCGTGGGTAAGCCCGTGGGGGTGGCCGGGCGGCGGGGTGAAAATTGGTCCTTCGAGGAATTCATGGAGGTCGGTGCCGCAGATACCGCACCAGGCCACGGCGATCTTCACCGTTCCCGGACGCAGCTCGGGCTCTTGAATTTCCTCGATCCGGAGATCCTCGCGGGCGTGGAATCGTGCTGCTTTCATGGGGTTTCACCTTCGGATTCCAGGCCGTGGATGCGCCCGATCAGACGCATCCACGGAATGTCGTTGGTTTTCAAAGAAG
>NZ_JBFUJJ010000020.1:0-59440 GCF_056401435.1 Arthrobacter sp. P4_F10 | reverse complement strand
GACGCGGACCGTCCACAGCGACTCGGCGGCGTCGGCAATTCTTGACGCCGCACGGGAAGCCAATCTGGTGGTGGTCGGCTCGCGCGGCCACGGCGGCTTCGCGGGCCTGCACATCGGATCGGTTTCCGCCCAGGTGACCGGCCACTCGCCGTGCCCTGTCCTGGTGGTCCGTCCGATACCTTCCTGAGTCTCCCGCCGACAGGCCGCGGACGTTCAGCGGCTTATCGGCGAGAAATTGGAATAAGTCGGTGCGACTTACCCGGCTTCAGGGCAGTACCTTGTAGAGGTCGATGACCGTCTCTTCGGGCTGAGCGGTGAAGCCGCCCTCAATTCCCTGTTGCATCCGGGGCATGAGGATCGTGTCCCGGAATTTCTCCCAGCTCTCCTTCGAGTCATGGACGGCCATGATGGTCCAACCGCCCTCGGAAGACCCGGCGGCATGGAAGATCTGACCCTCCGGCAGGCGCCCCTCGCCTGGATGGACCGCCGCAAGCGACGCCTCGTACTGCTCCTTGGTGCCTCCCCGGAAAAAGTGCACGATTCCGTAGGGCGTGGTCTCCATAACAACTCCTAGGCTGGTGGTTGGGACTGGACAAAGCCAGTCCTAGACTCCGCCACCGTTCACGTCAAGTGCTTTTGCCTTACGCCTGCGCCTGGTGCCGCACTCCGGCGCTGGCCTCGGCGTTGAACCCGAGATTTCGGGAGACCGCCCTGGCTGTGGCCTGGACTGCCGGCGCCAGCACGTTCGGGGGAGTCGCGCCGTCGGGAACCACGATGGAAAGTGCTGCGGCGACGGCGCCCTGGGCATCGAAAATGGGGGAGGCCACGGAGACGGTCCGGGAGGGCGCTGACCTTCTGATCATGGCGACGCCAGTGCGGCGCACGTCGGACAGCGTGCGTCTGAGCTGCCCCTCCGGCATGACGTCCACGCCGGCCTCCTCATCAGCGGGTTGCTTGATGACGGCTTCCTGGAATGCAGTGTCCGCACCGGCCAGCAACACCAGGCCGACGGCGGTGGACCGGAGCGGTGCCCGGCCGCCCACCCGGTACGCCACCTCGGTAGCCTGCTTGGACGACAGCCGTTCAATCAGCACGGCCTCGTCCTTGTCGAGCACAGCCAGGAGGACGTGATGGCGTGTTACTTCGAAAAGGTCCTCAAGATAGGGCAGCGCGATTTCCCTCACGCCATGGCCCCGAGGCGACAGTGACGCGACTTCCCACAGCCGTACTCCGACGACGTATCGACCGTCGTCGAGCCTTTCCAACGCACCCCAGGCCACCAGCCGGGCGATCAGCCGGAGCGCCGTCGGCGCTGGCATGTCCGCGTACCTGGCCATTTCGGAGAGCGTCAGGGCGCGACGCCGGTCCGTGAACACAGCCAGAAGGCTCAAGGCACGGTCGATGACGGGTTCGCCCTGCTTTGGCCGCTTGCCGCGTGCAGGTGCGGGGGGTGTGGGCCCGGCGCTGTCCGGATCCCTTTGCGGGACTGCTGTCATTTCAACCGTTCCTAGTTCGTCGCCAGTGACCCCCACCACAATAGTGTTTCGCCCAATGAAACTTCTAGCTAATGCCCCATGGCTGCGGCGCTCTTGGGTGGGGCGTCAACTGGCCGGCGCCGGTTCAAACGGACTCAGTCACCCTCGTCCCGGCAAGGCTGCCGAGGAACTTGGCACTCGCCTTTGGGGTCCGTTCCTGCGTGGCCCGGTCCACCGCGATGAGGCCGAACTTCGGACCGTAGCCAAAGATCCACTCGAAGTTGTCGAAGGCTGTCCAGGCGATGTAGCCGCGGACGTCGATGCCGTCGGCCAGGCAGGACGCCACGCCGGCTACCGCCGTGCGGAGGTACGCCAGCCGCTGGGCGTCGTCGTCGGTGGCCAGGCCGTTCTCCGTGATGATGACAGGGATGCCGGCGATCCTGGCTGCCTCCCGGATGGTCGCTTCGAGGGCCTCAGGGTAAATTTCCTCGCCCATCTGGTTCGTCTCGGCACCTTCGGGGACCGGTGCCACTCCGTCCGGGCCGAACACCGTCCGGCCGTACGTCTGGATCCCCACGAAGTCGTCGTCGCGGGACGCCACGAGGAAGCGTTCGTTGACCTCGCGACGGATCCTGTCCGCCCGGTCCTGGCCGCCTTCGGCTGCCTGGATGTCGGTGTTGGCCAGGGTCCACCCGACCGGGAGCTCCGGCCGGATCGCTTTGATGGCGGCCCGGCCCTCGCGGTGTGCAGCGAGCTTGATGTCGAAGCCGGCCTCGGAGACCGTGAACTGGAAGGGCGCCACGCGGCTCGCGTCGATCCCGAGCCGGTCTGCTGCGGCCGCCCACAGCGGCACCTCTGCCCTGCGTTCGGGGGCCTCGCCGCCGAGACCGAGCTCCTTGAGCAGCCAGGGGAGGTTCGGCTCGTTGAGTGTGCAGGCGACGCCGATGAGGTCGCCGAGGTGCCGCATGGCCCGGTCGCAGTAGCGGGCGAACCGTTCGGGGGTCTGCGGGTCCTCCCAGCCGCCGGCCGCCAGGAGCCATCTGGGTGAAGTGAAGTGATGGAAAGTGACTACCGGGGTGAGCCCGTGTTCATGGCAGGTCTCGAGCACGCGGCGGTAATGATTGAGTTCCGCCACTGAGAAACAGCCCTCTTCGGGCTCGATGCGTGCCCACTCCAGCGAGAAGCGGTAGCTGGTGAACCCCAGGCCGGCGATCAGGGCGATGTCCTCGCGGTATCGGTGGTAGTGGTCGACGGCGTCTCCGGACGGTTCGGCGAAGATCGTTCCGGGGAGCCTCTCAAGGAACCAGCAGTCACTGTTGACGTTGTTTCCCTCGACCTGGTGGGCTGCCGTGGCGACGCCCCACAGGAAATCGTGCGGGAAGGCAAAAGAGTCGGTCATCTGGTTCCTTTCGATCTGAGCGCCAAGCGACTGTGCGTGGGCTGACTGTCCATCCTCCGTGGTCAATGTCAGGGGCGGGGTGGCCGTTTTCATTGGTTGAAAGGCTCATCGCTGTTGACGCGGACATTGCGCGTCCACCCGGGACCCGTCCGGAGTGACCCCCACCACAATACTTTTTCAATCAATGACATTCTCGTGTTTCCGTTTGAGGCGTCGCCGTGATCCTTGAGTGAGCCGGTCACCGAGACCCATCTGACGAGAGGGGCTCCGGCGCAACGGCCCGGAAGCTGGTCATGGACGATCGGCATACAGGCCGCCAGGCTCCCCGGATGTTGACCCCCGTTTGCTGAGAAAGAATGCGAAGGCGCACTACATGAAACTTCTGAACTCCACCGCACGACGGAGCGCGGCCGTTCTGGCCGGGGCGCTTCTCATGAGCTCGCTCACCGCCTGTGGCGGCGGGTCCCAGGCGGCAACCGCCGCCAACAAAGACACACTGACCATCGCCGTCGACAGCGACAGCGCTTCCTTCGGCTTCGATCCGCTGCGTGTCGCCGACGCGCAGCGGCAGTTTTTTGAAGGCCTCTACGAAAACCTCATGACCCTGCAGCCGGACGGTTCTGTTGGACCGGGCTTGGCCAAGGAGTTCAGCTACAGCGCGGACAATACGGTCCTTACGCTGACCCTCAAGGAAGGCGTCACCTTCACGGACGGCGCTACCCTGGATGCGGCACTGGTGAAGGCTAACCTGGACCGCCGCAGCGACCCTGCACTCAGCGCCTACTCCGCAATCGCCCAGGGCGGAGCCCAGGAAATCACGTCGGTGAGTGTTGTCAGTCCCACGCAGGTGGCCATCAAGTTCGCCAAGCCGCAGCCAGGGTTCGAAAAGAACCTCGCCTCGACCATGGGCATGGTTGTCGGCAAGACCGGTGTTGCCGACACGGCCAGCCTCGCCGCAACCCCGGACGGCTCCGGCCCCTACACGCTCGACCCCTCCACGGTTAAGGGCAACAAGTACGTCATGGTGAAGAACGCCAAGAACGCCGACGCCGCAGACTACGCCTACAACAAGATCACCTTCAGCGTCATCCAGGATCCCCAGGCGCGCGCCAACGCTCTCGTCTCCGGCCAGGCCGACGTCGCCATGCTCACCTCACCCACGGTGGACTTCGCAAAGTCCAAGGGCCTCGGCGTGTCCCAGATCGGTGGAACCCTGCACACCATGGTTTCCTTCGACAAGACCGGGAAGACCGCCCCCGCCTTTGCCAGCGAGAAGGTCCGCCAGGCGTTCCAGTACGCCATCAACCGCAAGGCCCTGGTAGAGGCACTGCACAAGGGTGACATTCCCGCCTGGAACGCCCTACCCAAAGACTCCGCCGGGTTCACGGCGGAACTGGAATCCACATTTGCCTACGACCCGGAGAAGTCCAAGAGCCTGCTGGCCGAGGCCGGCTACGGTAACGGCTTCGAGTTCACCATTGTTGGCAGCGCCGAAACCCAGACGGACCTGCAGGCCGTCCAGAAGGATCTGGCCGCCGTCGGAATCAAAATGAACATCAAGATGGCTTCCTCCACCGATGAAGCCTTCGCGGCCGTCGCAACCACACCCCTCGGCTACGCCGCGCTCGGCTGGGACAACCCGGTGGGCCTGATGTACGGCGTGGTCCTGAACGGGTTCACCAATGTGCAGAAGGCTTCCGATGAGCAGTTGACGGCCGCCACGGGCGAGGCCGCAGCCGCGAAGGACGACGCCGCCAAGAAGACCGCCCTCACCAAGCTCAACACCCGCTTGGTGGAATCCGGCTGGATGATCCCGCTCTACGAGTCACTCACCAACCAGGGCTACAACACCAAGAAGGTCCAGCAGGTGAAGTTCGCGGGTTCGAACGCGTACCCGCTGCTCTCGTCCTACGCACCCGCTAGCTGATCACTGAACCCTGCCGGATGGCCACCCCGCCTTTGCAAGGGGGGCAGCCGTCCGGCAGGTCCTGACCGATGGAGGTCACCATGGCACTATTCATCACCAAGCGTCTGCTGATGGCGCTGGCCACCGTGCTGGTGGTCGCGGTACTGGCATTCATGCTGGTGCACGCGATGCCCGGCAGCCCCGGCGCTGTGTCCCTGGGTGCCGGCGCCTCCCAGGAGGCCATTGACGAGGTCAATCGGCGGCTCGGCTGGAACGACCCGCTCCTCGCCCAGTTCTTCCGCTGGTTCGCAGACGCAGTCCAAGGCAATCTGGGCACGTCCCTCATCGACGGCCGATCCGTCTCGGCGGATCTGGCCAACAGGCTGCCCGTGACCGCGTCGCTGGCCGCCGGCGCCACAGTGCTGAGCGCTGTCCTCGGCATTGGCCTGGGCGTGACGGCGGCGGTCCGGGGCGGCATCACAGACCGCATCGTCGGCGGGATCTGCGGCCTGGCCGTGGCGCTGCCTGCCTTCTGGATCGGCATCATCTTCGTGTACCTGTTCGCCGTCCAGTCCTCGGTCTTTCCCGCCACTGGTTACGTCCCCTTCGAGGTCTCGCCGCAGGACTGGGGCCTGTCCCTGGCCTTGCCCGTGATCACGCTGGCCGTAGGCGGCGCGGCGTTCATTGCCCGCCAGACCCGGGCCTCCATGCTCGAGGCGCTGCAGCAGGAACACATCCGCACGCTCCGCGCCACAGCCACCCCCACCTGGAAGATCCTCTACATCCACGCCCTGCGCTACGCCAGCCTCCCCATCGTTGCCGGCATCGCACTGCAGTTCATCGGACTGTTCGGCGGTTCCGTCATCGCGGAGCAGCTGTTCGCCATGCCGGGCCTGGGCCAGGCCGTCCAGACCTCCGTCAGCACCCACGACGCCCCCGCCGTCCAAGGCGTGGTGGTCATCGCCACCGTCGTGGTGGTGACAGTGAACCTGGTGCTGGAACTCGCCACCAAGTTCCTCGACCCGAAGTTGCGTGCCTCATGATCCCGAACGTCGCCCCAGCCCCTGCCGACAGCGCCGCAGCCCCGGCCGTCCAGCCCACGTCCGGAGCGCCCAAAGTCGGCCGGCCCAAGTTTGGTCCGCGGGCCGCCTTTGGCAAACTTTCCGCGAACCGGCTCTTCGCCTCTCCCGGAGGTGCGGCCGGCGTCGTATGGCTGGCCGCCATAGTGGTTGCCTCGCTGACAGCCCAATGGTGGCTACCCTACAAAACGGAGGACCAGGACTTCACCGCTGTCCTGTCCGGTCCCACCGCCGCGCACTGGCTCGGCACCGACGAACTCGGCCGGGACCTCCTCAGCCGGATCTTCGCTGCCGCCGCCGGCACCCTGGGAACCTCACTGATCACGGTGATTGTCGGCGTCGGGCTTGGAACCGCCCTGGCGATGGTGGCAGCCGGCGGAGACCGGACGGAAGGAGCGATCAGCCGTGCCACCGAGGTCATGATGTCCCTGCCCGGCACCGTCATCATCCTGGCGGTCATCGGGGCCGTGGGAACCAACATCCCGCTGATCATGGCCATCCTGGGCGTCCTCATCTCCGCCGGCATCTACCGCGTCATGCTGGGCCAGGCCAAGTCGCTCCAGTCACAGCTGTACGTGGACGCCGCCAAGGTGGACGGCGTCAGCGCCCTGGGGATCAGCCTCCGCCACGTCCTGCCCGGACTGACCAACTCCGTCGTGGTCCAGTCCGCCCTCATCTTCGCCGTCGGCATGCTCATTCAGGCCGGCCTGGCGTTCATCGGCTTCGGCCCGCCCATCCCACAACCCAGCTGGGGCGGCATGATCCAGGGCGCCTCCCAGCACGTCTACGACGCCCCGTGGCTGATGGTTCCCACCGGTGCAGTGCTTGCCCTGACCGTCCTTGCCGCGAACGCCATTGGCAACGCCCTGGGAAAGGCGCCGAACGCTTACGTCTCGCACCTGCCGTCGGCAGCGGCGCGCCGCCGGCGTGCGCGTACGGTAGCCGAGGCGGGTGCCGCTGCGGGCGCCGCTGGTGCGGCAGCCGACACGGGAGCCATCCCGGCGAAAGGCCAACTGAGCGTCCGCGGACTCTCTGTAGGGGTCGACGGCGGAACTCCGCTGGTCACGGACGTCTCGTTCGATGTCGGGCAGGGAACCGTGCTGGGCCTGGTGGGGGAGTCCGGCTGCGGCAAGACCATGACGGCGCTGTCCCTGCTGGGACTGCTGCCGGCCGGGGTGGCCGCCACCGGCGGACAGATCCTGTGGAACGGCAAGAACCTCGCCGCCGCCACGGAGCACGACCTGGAAAATATCCGCGGCCGGGACATCGCCCTGATCTCACAGGAACCCATGCGGGCCCTAGACCCCATGTTCACCGTGGGCTACCAGCTCACCGCGGCCATCCGCCGGCTGCGGAAGGTCGGCAGAGCCGAGGCACGGGCCCAAGCCCTCGGCCTGCTCGAAAAAGTGGGCATCGTGGACGCCAACCGCATTCTCAAGACCTACCCGCACCAGATCAGCGGCGGCATGGCCCAGCGCGTTGCCATCGCCCTCGCACTGTCCGGCCGGCCCCGGCTGCTGGTGGCCGATGAACCCACCACAGCGCTGGACGTCACCGTGCAGGCCGAAATCCTTTCGCTGCTGCGCTCCCTGGTGAAGGACACCGGGATGTCCGTGGTGATGGTGACGCACGACCTGGGCGTCGTGGCGGACATCTGCGACAACGTCGCCGTGATGTACGCCGGCCAGGTGGTGGAAAGCGGACGGACCGCCAATATTCTCGACAACCCCCGCCACCCTTACACCCTGGCGCTACTGGCCGCCGACCCGCACGCCAACACCGCGGCGGACATGCCTGAACGGCTCGCCACCATCAGCGGCCAGGTTCCGCAGCCAAAGGACTGGCCCACCGGCTGCCGCTTCATGGCGCGCTGCCAGTTCGCCGGCTCCGCGTGCGCCGCCCCGGTGCCGCTGCTGTCCTCCGGCTCCGAGGACGGACTGGTCCGCTGCGTCAAGGCGGACGAACTGGCGGTGGAGGGCCTGGCATGGGTTGCCACCGAAGTGCCCACTCACCGAGTACTGAAAATCGTCGAAAAGGACCTGGCATGAGCATCGAGACGGCAGAACGGCAGGACACGGCGCCAGTTGCGCCGGAGCAGCCCATACTGGAGGTCAAAGACCTGCTGGTCCGGTACGGCCGCGGCCGGAACGCTGCAGCGTCCCCGGCAGCGGTGGACGGCGTCAGCTTCTCCATCCGTCCCGGCGAGACCGTAGGCCTGGTGGGGGAATCCGGCTCCGGAAAATCCACCATCGGCAAGGCAATCCTTGGCCTCCAGGCGAGCGCCGGCGGCACGATCAGCTATCAGGGCAAGGACATCACCCACGCCGATGCTGCAGAGCGCCGCGCCCTCGGCGGTGAACTGCGGGCGGTCTTCCAGGACCCCAACTCCTCGCTGAACCCACGCCAGAGCATCGGTGCTTCGCTGGCCGAGCCGCTGCGGATCCGCGGAGTCACCGCCGCAGTGGCGCGCGGGAAAGCAGAAGCCATGCTCGAACGCGTGGGGCTGCCCCGCGAGGCCGTGGACCGCTATCCCAGCCAGTTCTCCGGCGGCCAGCGGCAGCGGATCGCAGTTGCCCGTGCCCTGATCTGCGAACCGAGGCTCATGGTCTGCGATGAGGCCGTCAGCGCCCTGGATCTCTCCACCCAGGCCCAGGTGCTCAACCTCCTGGCCGACCTCCGCGACGAGCTCGGCCTGAGCTACCTGTTCATCGCCCACGACATCTCGGTGGTCCAGTTCCTGGCGCAGCGCGTTGTGGTGCTCTACCGGGGCCAAGTGATGGAAAGCGGGCCCTCGGAAGCGGTCACGGAGTCGCCCAAGCACCCGTTCACCCAGGCTCTCGTGGCGGCCTCGCCCGTGCCGAGGCCCGCGGAACAGGCCGAGCGGAGGATACTGCGCGAATCCCTTGGCGTCCGCACGGCCACTGCGGTGGCGGCGTCGCCGGGGGGCTGTCCCTTCAGCCAGCGGTGCCCGCTCGCCACGGAGCTTTGCACCGCCGAGCGTCCGGCCCTCCGCCGGGTGGGCGCGTCCGACGTCGCCTGCCACTACGCCTGATGCCCGCGTCCAGCCCCACTTGAGATCCGCCTAAGCCAGATCAGCACAACGTCAGGGAGCTTCCCCCGCATGAACCACCCGACGCGCCTTCGGACCGATCACCTCAGCGAAGCCTTCGGGATCACCAATACGCTGCCTAGATTCAGCTGGACCCCGCCGAACGGCACGCTCCGGCAGACCGCCTACCAGCTCACCACCAGCAACGGCTGGGACACCGGGCGCGTGGACGGCGGCACCCATGGCTTTGTGCCCTACGCAGGGCCGGACCTTGGCTCCCGGGACCGTTTCGACTGGAAGGTCCGGACCTGGAACGTGGCCTCTGACGGCACCGAAGTCCTGTCCGCCTGGTCCGAGCCGATGGCCGTGGAACTGGGCCTGCTGCATCCCGGAGACTGGACCGCGCAGTGGATCGGCCCCGACGAACCGGCGGTTCAGGATCCAGGGGAGCGCCCCGGACATGCGCTGTCCAAGACCTTCACGCTGGACAAAGCCCCCGAAACGGCGCGCGCCTATGCCACGGCCCACGGCATCTATGAGCTCTTCATCAACGGCGTGCGGGTGGGGGACCAGCAGCTCACACCGGGCTCGACGAGTTACCACAGCACGCTCCAGGTGCAGACCTGCAATATCGCAGCCCTGCTCCGGCCCGGCGCCAATACCGTACGGGCCGTCCTCACCGACGGCTGGTACCGCGGCACCTTCGGGTACACACGCGACGCCGACATGTACGGAACGCAGACGGCCTTCCTGGCCCAGCTGGAGCTGGAGTCCGGCGGAGAACGGACGGTCATCGGCACCGACGACTCCTGGCACGTTTCCGCGACGGAGATCGTCAGCGCTGACCTTATGGCCGGCCAGCGGGTGGATCTTCGCCGCCGCCATCAGGGGGCAGGGCGCGCGGTTCTTCGCAATGGTGGCGGTGCCACCCTCACCGGCCCGGTGGCACCGCCCACACGCATCGTGGAAGAGCTCAGCCCGGTGGCCATCAGGCGGCTAGCCAACGGCAACCAAATCGTGGACCTGGGCCAGAACATCAACGGCTGGATCCGCCTGAGCCGGCTTGGCACCCCCGGCGAGACTGTCACGCTGGTGTACGGCGAAGCCCTGGGCTCTGACGGCGACGTCACCCAGGAGCACCTCCGTCCGCATGATTTCCGCAGTCCGGGGCAGTTCCTCGGCGCCGGACAGGTGGATTCCGTGGTGGCCTCGGGAGCCCCGGGCGAGGTGTTCGAACCGCGCCACACCACCCATGGCTTCCAGTACATTGCCGTGCAGGGCCTGGACGCAGACCTGGAACCGGCGGACATCGTAGGATGCATGGTCCAGACCGACCTGGAGCGCCTGGGCACTTTCAACTGCAGCGACGGCAGGCTCAACAAGCTCCACGACATTGTGGAGTGGAGCTTCCGCGGCAACGCCTGTGAAGTTCCCACCGACTGCCCGCAACGGGAAAAGGCCGGCTGGACCGGAGACTGGCAGCTGTTTGTGCCCACCGCCGCCTACCTCTTCGACGTGGCAGGTTTTACGGCGAAGTGGCTCAGGGACGTCCGGACCGATCAATGGGACAACGGGGTGGTCGCCAACATCTCTCCCTCGCCGGGCCCGGAGGTAACCAGCGCCGACTTCATGGCCTTCACAAACGGGTCCTCAGGGTGGGGAGACGCGGTGGTCATGGTGCCCTGGGAGATCCATCTCGCCACCGGTGACACCGGCATCCTGGAACAGAACTGGGAGGCAATGGAACGCTGGCTCGGCTTCATCCGCAGCACCGCGGAGGGCAACCGGCACCCGGCCAGGGCGGCGGCGCACGCCACGCCGGCCCCGCATGAGCAGTACCTCTGGGACACCGGCTTCCATTTCGGGGAATGGATGGAACCAGATGGCCCTGCGCCGGACCTCTTCGCCTCCCGCTCCGCCGACAACGGCATCGTGGCCACCGCCTACTACCGGCACTCCTCCGCCATCATGGCCAGGATCGCCGCCGTCCTGGGCAAGGAGGACAAAGCCCGGGAACTCGGGGAGCTCTCCGATAACGTCCGCCGCGCGTGGCAGCAGGAATACCTACGGGCAGACGGAACAGTGGCAGACGGAACAGTGGCAGACGGAACGGTGGGAGCCGGAGCCGCCAGCGGCTCCAGCCAGGCCAATTGCGTGCGCGCGCTGGCCTTTGACCTGGTTCCGGACAGCGGCCGGTCCGCGGTGGTCACACAGCTGGTCACCCTCGTCCGCGGCGCCGGAACGCACCTTGGCACCGGCTTCCTGGCCACCCCCTACCTGTTGCCCGTACTCGCCGATAACGGACAGCTGGACCTCGCCTATGAGCTGCTCATGCAGGACTCCGAGCCCTCGTGGCTGGTGATGGTGGACCGCGGTGCCACCACCATGTGGGAAGCATGGGACGGAATAGGCGCGGACGGAACAGCGCGCCAGTCGCTGAACCACTACAGCAAGGGCGCCGTTGTCTCGTTCCTGCACCGCTACATGGCGGGCCTGCGTCAGGCACCCGGGAGTGCGGCCTACGAACGGATCATTATCGAGCCGCGTCCCGGCGCCGGGATCACATCTGCGGCCACGTCGCACCGGGGCCCACAGGGCCTCATCGCCGTCAGCTGGGCAATTGGCGACGGCGGGATCACCCTCGTTGCGACCGTCCCGTCCGGCACCACAGCGGAAGTCCGCCTCGCCGGCCAGCCGAACACCGCCGTCGGGCCCGGAACCCATACCCTCACCGCCCCTGCCGGCGGCAACGACCACCAGAGCCAACTTGCAAGGAGCGCATCGTGACCCCGGACCCCGCCACAGCCATGGAAACCGTCCCCGGCGAAAGAGAGCAGGTGGGACCCGCCGGGTTGCCGGCCCCGGCCTTCCCGGCGTTCCTGCCCCCGGGCCACGCCGAAGTTGTATCAGAGGACTCCGCAGTGCACCGCGAAGTCAGCTACGCGATCACCGTCGGATTCCGCCGCCTCGCCATGGACATCTGGCTGCCGCGGAACACCGGCGGCGCGGTTCCGCTGGTCGTGTGGATCCACGGCGGTGCGTTCCAGCTCGGTGACCGCCGCGAACTGCCGCCCACCTTCGCCAGGGATTCCGTCTTCCGGCTCCTCAACGAGGCCGGGATCGCGTGCGCCACCGTGGACTACCGCCATGCCTTGGAAGCACCGTTCCCGGCTCAGCTGCACGACCTCAAGGCCGCCGTCCGGTACCTCCGCGAACACGCAGACATGCTGGGTATCGACGCCGGACGGATCGGCGCCTGGGGCGAGTCGGCCGGCGGGCATCTTGCCGCCCTGCTGGGACTGACCGGCCGCCGCGACGACCTGGAAGGCGGCCTCGGAGTCCAGGGCCACTCCAGCGCCGTGAGCGCCGTCGTCGACTTCTACGGCGTGTCCTCGCTGCCGGACATGCCGGCCATGAACATTCCCCCGGCCATGATGAACGGGCCGTTGAGCGCGGCGGTGCCGGACGGCATGACCCTCGAGCCGGGTCCCATGCTGGTGGGCGGCACCGCTGACGCCGCCGTGCTGGCCGCCGCGAGCCCGCTGGGCTATGTCAGTGCCGACGCGCCGCCGTTCCTGCTGGTTCACGGCGACAGCGACGGCCTGGTGCCGCTGTCCCAGAGCGAATTGCTGGCCGCGGCGCTCGCTGATGCGAACGTCCGCCACGAACTCATCCCCATCCGGGGCGGTGACCACTGCTTCTTCGGTGCCGAAGGCCAACTGGACGGCATCCTCGGCACGGCGGTGGATTATTTCGTCCGGGGGCTTTAGGGGCGGGCCCAATTTCCGGCGGTAGCATTCCGGTATGGCTATCGCACGCTTCCCAGGTCTCGTCATTGACTGCCCCGACGCCCGGGCCCTCGCAGCCTTTTACGGTGCCCTGCTCGGCTGGAACGTGAAGGTTGACGGTGCCTGGGCCGAGATCCGCCCGGACGACGGCAGCGACTGCATTTCGTTCCAGCAGGTGGACGGCTACCGGGCGCCGGAATGGCCGGGCCAGGTGATGCCGCAGCAAATGCACCTGGACCTTATGGTGCAGGACCTGGACGAAGGCGAGAAGGTCGCCGTCGGGCTGGGGGCCACCAAGGCCGACACGCAGCCGGGCACCACCTTCCGGGTTTTCCTCGACCCGGCCAGCCACCCCTTCTGCCTCTGCGTGGACTGAGGATTCTGCCCTGACTGTTTCTGCATTGAACAGGCAAATTCGTCATGCCCGGTCAGATTCGGCAGCGGCACAAGCCCGCTCTCCCATCCGGTTTCCAGTCAATGAAACGTCGCTAGCGGGCGCATTGCCGTTCCCGGGACGCTGGGGGGAGCCCAAGTCTTCCCCTTCGTGACGAAACGAGCCGACGTTGACTCCAAACACCCTTCGCTTCCCGTTCCAGGACGCCGCCCTCCCGATGGCCACCGTTCCCTCCACCCCCCGCTTCGAACACCACGAGGAGCCCTTCGGCATCGGCGAGGACCGGCCCCGGCTTTCCTGGCAGGTCGCCGCCGGCATACCTGACTGGGTTCAGACCGCCTACGAACTCCAGCTCGGCCCCGATGAGGCCAGCTGGACAAGCTACGGCCGCACCGAGACCAGCGAGCAGCTCCTGCAGCCCTGGCCCGCACCGCCGCTGGAGAGCCGCCAGCGCGTCGCCGTCCGCGTCCGTGTCTGGGGCAACGGCGGCGACGCGCCCTCCGAATGGAGCCCCGTTGCCTACGTAGAGGCGGGATTGCTGAACGCGTCAGATTGGCAGGCAGCCATGATCCGGCCGGCCTGGGACGAGGCCAGCGACGCCAACGAGCCGGCAGCGCGCCTGAGCCGGACGTTCGAAATGGCCGGGCCGGTGGCTTCCGCCCGGCTCTACGCCAGCGCCCACGGCGTCTACGTGGCGCACATCAATGGGCACCGCGTGGGCCGGGACATCCTGACCCCGGGCTGGACCAGCTACCACCACCGCCTGCGCTACCAGAGCTACGACGTCACTGAGTATCTCCGGCCAGGCACTAACGTGATCGGCCTTGAGTTCGCGGACGGCTGGTGGCGCGGAAACCTGGGCTTCCAGGAGAAGCGCAACACGTACGGGAACCGCACCGCCGTGATCGCCCAGCTGGAAATGACCGACGCCGGCGGGGCAGTCAGCGTGATTGGCTCGGATGCGTCGTGGCTGGCCGGGCACGGGCCGGTGCTGTCGGCAGACCTGTACGACGGCGAAACCTTCGATGCGCGGCTCGGGAACCGTGGCTGGGCCGGGACCGGACCTGAGACCGGAGCGGGCACCGTCACGCTGCAGCCCGCCGTCGTGGTTGGCGGATTCGATCCCGCAGTCCTGGTCGCGCCCGACGGCCCGCCCGTCCGGGCCACCGACGAGCTGCCGGTCAAGGCACTACTGGGAACGCCGTCCGGAAAGACCATTCTGGACTTCGGCCAGAACCTGGTGGGCCGGGTGCGTTTCAAGGTGACCGGTGCGGCCGGAACCGAAGTGGTGCTGCGGCACGCCGAGGTCCTGGAGCATGGCGAACTCGGCGTCAGGCCGCTGCGCGTAGCCAAGCAGACCGACCGCTACATCCTGCGCGGAGATTCGGGCGGCGAGACCTGGGCGCCCGAGTTCACCATCCACGGGTTCCGCTATGTGGAGGTGAGCGGCTGGCCCGGCGAGCTGGACCCCGAAGCGTTCACCGCCGTCGTGATCCATTCTGACCTGCAGCGCACCGGCACGTTTGAATGCTCCGATCCGATGCTGAACCAGCTCCACTCCAACGTGGTGTGGGGGATGCGCGGGAACTTTGTCGACGTGCCCACGGACTGCCCGCAGCGCAACGAGCGCCTCGGCTGGACCGGCGACTTCCAGATCTTCGCCGCCACCGCGTCCTTCCTGTACCGGATCCCCGGCTTCACCACGTCCTGGCTCAAGGACCTCGCCGCGGAGCAGGGGACAGACGGGCCGCCGCCCCTGGTGGTCCCGGAAGTGGTGGCCGAAAAGCCGCCGTTCCCGGACCGCCCGGTGATGGCCGCCTGGGGTGACGCCGCCGTGCTTGTTCCCTGGGTGCTGTACCAGCGCACGGGGGACCTCGGGTTCCTCCGCCGGCAGCTGCCGGGGATGATGGCCTGGCTGGAAGCCGCGGCCCATGCCGCCGGCCCGGAGCTGCGCTTTGAGCACGGCTTCCAGTTCGGCGACTGGCTGGACCCGGCCGCACCACCGGACTCACCCGGCGATGCGCGCACCCCCTGGCAGCTCGTGGCGCAGGCCTACCTGGCGTACTCGGCGTCGGTGGCAGGCGAGGCTGCCGGACTGCTGGGGCACGACACGGACTCGGAGCGGCTTCGCGAGCTGTCCGCCCGGTCCCGGGCGGTGTTCCGGGAGCGCTACCTTGACGACGCCGGCCGGCTCCGGCCATCCACGCAGACGGCCTACGCGGTGGCCCTGCGCTTCGGACTCCTCGAACCGGCGGAACACGCCGCCGCGGCCGCCCGGTTGGCGGAAACCGTGGAAGCCGACGGCTACCGCATCGCCACCGGGTTCGTGGGAACCCCGCTGGTCTGCGACGCGCTCAGCGATGGAGGCCAGGCGATGGCGGCCTACCGCCTGCTCCTCCAGACCGAGTGCCCGTCCTGGCTGTACCCCGTGACAATGGGCGCCACCACCATCTGGGAACGCTGGGACTCCATGCTCCCGGACGGGAGCATCAATGAGGGAGAAATGACGTCCTTCAACCATTACGCCCTCGGTGCCGTGGCTGACTGGATGCACCGTAATGTGGCCGGCCTGGCGCCGGCCGAACCCGGTTACCGGAAACTCGCCATCCGGCCGAGGCCCGGTGGGGGGCTGGCGTGGGCCGCTGCCCGGCACGAGAGCCCTTATGGGGAGGCTGCGGTGCGCTGGGAGCTGGCGGGCCAGGAATTCTCGCTGTCCGTGACGGTCCCGGCCGGCTGCACCGCCGCGGTGTACCTGCCCGACGGCGGGAACAGCGGCATCGAGATCGGGTCCGGGACGCATTCGTTCAGCTGCGCGGTTCCTTCAGCTGCCGCAGGCGCCCGCGAGCCGGTGTTTCAGCCATGAGCCTGGATGTGGAGCTGGCCGGTCTCATGCACCACGTGGCTGAAGCCACCTCCTTCACCGAGCTCCTCGCCGACCCTGCCGGGATGCGGCGGCTGGAGGCGTTCAGCGGTGCGGGTCTGCCCTACACGGCCCCTGACATTTCCGTCCGCTCGGTGGAGGCGCCGGGGCCCAACGGGCCCGTGCCCATCCGGATCTACGGCCCCGGCAGGCAGGTGTTGGACGGAGGCCGAGGCGCCGGGGCAGGGCTCACGTCCGGTGCCGGGCTGCCGGGCCTGGTGTGGCTGCATGGCGGCGGGTTCGCCGGCGGGACCCTGGACATGCGGGAGGCCGACCAGGTTGGGCGTGAACTGGCCCACCGGACCGGCGGCGTGGTGTTCTCCGTCGACTACCGTCTGGCCCGCGACGGCGTCCACTTCCCGGTCCCGCACGAAGACGCGCTTGCGGCGTGGAGCTGGGCCGCCGCCCACGCCGAGGAGCTGGGGGTGGCGCCGGAAGGCCTGTGCCTTGGCGGCGCCAGCGCCGGCGGGAACCTCGCCGTCGGCGCCGCCATGTATCTCAAGGACGCCGGCCTGGCCTTGCCCGCCAAGCTGCTTCTGGCGTACCCGTTCCTGCACGCCGAGCTTCCCCCTCTGGAGCCGGCCGCTGTGCCCGACGGCAGGGTGCTTTCCGGGCTGCCGCGGATACTGCGCTTCACCGGGGACGACTGCCGGGCACTGGTGGAGAACTACATCGGCGGCCCCGCCGGGATGGCGTCCTCGTATGCCCTGCCCGGCCATGGCGATCCTTCGGGGCTGCCCCCGGTGGCGGTCATAGCCTGCGAATACGATGACCTGCGTTCTTCGGCTGAGCTGTTCGGGGAATCGCTCCGCGCGGCCGGCGCTCAGGTGGCATTCAGGCTGGAAACGGGGGCGACGCACGGGTACCTCAACCACTCGGCGGCGCTGGCGATCGTGCAGCAGGGGCTGGCATTCCTTGCGGCGGAACTGGCCTCGGCAAAGCCCTTTCAATGATTGAAATCCGTGGTTTGCGGCGGCCCGGTGATCCGACAGTCTTATGGGGAGACGCCGGGCATCATGGAACCGGCGCACAAGTGAACCGGCGCAGGAAAACGGAGGGAGTCGACGATGACGGAAGCTCGGGTGCTGAGCGGCATCGAATTCGCCCGCGCGGGCGACGAAGGATCCCGCCCGCTGCTACTGGACCTCTACCTTCCCGGTCCTGAGGGCGGGGCGGCTCCCCGCCCCGCGGTGGTCCATTTCCACGGCGGCGGCTGGCGCGTGGGGGAGCGCTCCTCCCTGGGCCCGGTCCTGGACGGATTCGGCATCAGCGCCTTCGAAAAGCTCACTGACGCCGGATTCGTGGTGGCATCGGCCGACTACCGGCTTAGCCACGAGGCGCACTTCCCGGCCCAGCTGCACGACGCGAAGGCCGCCGTCCGCTGGCTGCGGAACCATGCCGCCGACTACAACGTGGACCCGGACCGGATCTACGCGTGGGGCGACTCCGCGGGCGGCCATCTCGCCAGCCTGGTGGGTCTGACCGCCAATGCCGGCGGCGCCGATGCTGACGCTGCCGTCGCCGCGGTGGCAGCCTGGTACCCGCCCACGGACCTGGGCAGGATGGCCGAACAGAGCCTCCCCGCCGCCGTCGCCCGGGCCGACGACCCCGGATCCCGCGAGGAACTCCTCGTCGGCGCCGTGCTGACAGACGAGCCGGCGAAGGCGGCAGCGGCCAGCCCCATCAGCTACGCCAGCCGTTCGGCGCCGCCGTTCTTCCTGGCCCACGGAACCGCTGACCGCTTCGTTCCGCCCACCCAGTCAGCATCGCTGGCTGCCGCGCTGGAAGGTGCCGGCGCCGCCGTCGAACTTCTCCTGATTGAGGACGCAGACCACATGTGGATCCTCCCGGACCACAGCCAGGCCGCGGCCGAGAAGGCGATGGGGGCAACGGTCTCGTTCTTTCTCCGGCAATCCCGGCCCCCGGACACTCAGGCCACCTGACCGGCCACTGCACAACAGCACTCCAATGATCGGCCCGCCTGCAAAGGCACATCTGCACAGGTTCACCAGTTGCGGGGCCTCACTTTGCCGTGCCCACCTACCAACCCCCGCCTTCCGGGCGGCACCAGAAAGGCCCCAACACATGCAGTACATCGGCATTAATCACGACGGCGGCTCATGGGCGGCTGCCCTCCTCGGCCAACGGGTGGTTCCGCTGGCCCCTGTTCCTGACTTCTGGGCCGATGCCGCCGGTTGGCAGGAGAAAGCGCTTTCCCTGCCAGCCGACGCGCTGACGAATGACTCCGCCGGCGCGCTGGAGCGCGCCGACGTCACCGAAGTGCCGCTGGTCCCGGCCTCGGCCCGGGTGATCTGCGTTGGCCTGAACTACAAGGCCCACGCCGCGGAAGGCAGCTACAAGGACCAGGAACTGCCTCCCTACCCCACACTGTTCGGGCGCTGGACGGCCTCCCTTTCGGTGGGAAACGTGCCGGTCCCTGTACCCGCGGGCGAAGACGGCCTGGACTGGGAAGGTGAGGTGGCCGCCTACATCGGCCAGCGCCTGGAATCCGCCGACGAGGCTGCGGCCGCCGACTCGGTCTTCGGCTACTCCACGTTCAATGACCTCACCGCCCGCCGGGCCCAGAAACTCACTTCGCAGTGGACACTGGGCAAGAACGGCGACTTCAGCGGACCCCTCGGGCCGCTGGTCAGCCGTGACGAGGCCGGGGACCTTCGCGAGGGATTGCAGGTCCGGACCCGGGTCAACGGCACCGAGGTCCAGAACGGCAACACCCGGGACATGATGTTCTCCGTGCCCGCCATCATCGCGCTCATCAGCCAGACACTGACCCTGCATCCTGGTGACATCATCGCCACGGGAACTCCGGAAGGGGTGGGTTACGTACGCACCCCGCCGTGGCTCCTGCAGCCCGGCGACACGGTCGAGGTGGAAATCGACACCCTGGGAACGCTCACCACGCCCGTGGGCGGGCCAGCACTGCGGGCCAGGGCCTGATGACCGCCGTCAGCAACGCGGCCCTCGATGCCTTGCCGGACCGGGTGCCCGCGCTGATCGCCGGCGGAGGACCCAGCGGACTGTTCCTCGCCCTGGACCTGGCACACCGCGGGATCCGCAGCCTCGTCATCGAGCCGCGGACCACCATTGACCCGGACCGGCCGCGCGCCAAGACCACGAACGCGCGGACCATGACCCACCTGCGCCGCCTCGGGCTGGCCGACAAACTCCGCAACGCCGCCCCGCTGCCGGTCGCGTACGCCCAGGACGTCATCTTCTGTTCCGCCCTGACCGGCCACGAAGTCACCCGGTTCCGCCAAGCCTTCCAGCTGGTCCCGGGCCGGTACGGCCCCCAGCCCGAATGCGGCCAGCAGGTCCCGCAGCCCGTCATGGAGGCCGTCCTCCGGGAAGCCGTCGCCGATTCCCCGCTCATTACGCTGCTGACCGGCCTGAGCGTTGAAGACCTCGACATCAACCAGGGCAGCGGAGCCTCGAATTTCGGCCCGCGGCGCTTCGGCTCGCGCGTGGCAGTGTCCGACGCAACGGGGCGGCGCAAAGCGGTCGACTGCAGCTTCGTCGCCGCGGCCGACGGCGGCTCCTCCACCGTGCGCCGCCGCCTGAACATCCGCCTGGCCGGCGGCTCCGCCGAGCTCTCCAACATCAGTGTCCTGTTCCGTTCCGACAGCCTCGCCGCCGCGATCGCCCTGGATCCGGCCGTCCAGTACTGGGTCCTGGGACCGGATGTTTCGGGCATGGTGGGGCGGCTGGATCTTGGGAACACCTGGTGGGCCATCATCCAGGGCGTGGACGGCAGCGGATCACCCGACGCCGGACATCTGGTTCGCTCACTGGTGGGGGCCGACGTCGACGTCGAAGTCATCGCCACCGACCCCTGGACCGCCCGCATGCTGCTCGCCCCGGCGTACGGGCACGATGGCGTGTTCCTTGTCGGTGACGCGGCGCATCTGAACCCGCCCTGGGGCGGCCACGGCTTCAACACGTGCATCGGCGACGCCGCCAACCTGGCCTGGAAGATCGCCGCCGCCCTGGAGGGCTGGGGCGGCCCCGCCCTGCCGGGCAGCTACGAGTTGGAGCGGCGGCCCGTGGCGGCCCGGACCATCCGGGATGCCGCCGCCAACGGGCAGTCGCTCGCCTACCACTTCGCGGATCCGGCCCTAGGCCGGGGGGATGCGGACGGCGAGGCGGCCCGGCAGGTTGCCAAAGACGCGCTGGCGGTCAAACAAAGTGAGTTCGACTCGCTCGGGCTGGTGCTGGGCTACGGGTATGGCTCCTCGCCGCTGGTGGTTCCGGACGGCCGGCCCGTACCCGCCGAGGACCCCGTGAGCTACGTCCCCTCCGCCAGCCCGGGATCGCTGCTGCCCCACACCTGGCTCAACGAGACAACGTCGCTGTATGACCTGCTGGGCACCGGTTTCACCCTCCTGGTGGACCGCGACAGCATGGGCGGCAGCACTGCCGGGCAGGCGTACGCGGCGGCCCAGGCCGCCGCCGCGATGCGCGGCATCCCGCTGGCCGTCGTCGGCGTCGGCCCCGACCATCACGGAACCGCCATGGCCACGCACTGGCAGGCCGCCGCGGTGCTGGTCCGCCCGGACCAGCACGTCGCCTGGCGGGGGACCGACCCGGTGAAGGCCGCCGCGGCCATTGGCGTGGCCGCCGGCTGGCCGCTGGCAACACCATCCGAAGACCCCGACAGGAGTTCACGTGTCCGAGCCATCCTTCCGTGACTATCTCTACCCGCCCGACCACCCGCGGGTGGCGCAGATCCGTGGCCTGGATGCCCGGGGCTATGCCGAGGCGGCGAAGACCGACCCCTTCGCAGGTCCCATGATCAAAGGCTGGGCCGCCCAGTATCCCGAGCCCTTCACAGGCGTGACCAGCGACGGCGTCCGCCGGGCCGGGCTGTATCCCCTCGCGCCGGCACCGGCGGGGGAGGAAGCACCCGCGGCCGCCATGACAGCCGCCGCCCGGGACCTGCTGGCCGGCCTCACCCCGGCAGAGGCCCGGCGGCTCCGCTACGGCGTGGACGCGCACGAATGGCAGAGCTGGGCCAACCCGGAATTCATGCAGCACGACACGGGCCTCCGCCTGGACGAGCTGGCCCCCGCCATCCGGGATCGGATCCTGGCCGTCCTGGAAGCGAGCCTGAGCCCGGCCGGATACGGGCTGGTCCGGAACCTGATGCGGATCAACGGGTTCCTTGGTGACCTCGTGGAGCTGCCCGAGCTCATGAACGAGTACAGCTACAACTTCGCCCTCTACGGGGAACCGTCGGAGACGGCCCCCTGGGGCTGGCAGCTCTTCGGGCACCACGTGGCGCTCAACGTCGTGGTGGCCGGGACCCAGCTGGTGGTTGCCCCGGTGTTCCTGGGCGCTGAACCGGACGTGATTGACGCTGGCCCGCACCAGGGCGTGGCGGTTTTCAAGGAGCGGATCGCCCTGGCGCGGCGCCTCATGGAGTCAATGCCCGGGCCGCTGCGGGAGCAGGCCACACTCTTCGCGAACATGCAGGATCCGGGGATGCCCGAAGGCCGGCTGCACCCCGGGGACGAACGGCACCTGGCCGGCTGCTTCCAGGACAACCGCGTGATTCCCTACGAGGGCATCCCGGTCAGTGCGATGCCCGCCGCTGCCCGGGTGGTCCTGGACGAGCTCGTGGCAGACTTCATCGCGTTCCTCCCCGACGGGCCGCGGTCCGCCCGCCGGCGGGAGATCGCGGCCCACTGGGACGAGACCTGGTTCTGCTGGATCGGCGGGTGGGAGGCATCGGACTCCTTCTACTTCCGCCTGCAAAGCCCCGTGCTGGTCATGGAGCTGGATCACCATACCGGCGTCTTCCTCAGCAACGACACCCCCGCGCCGTTTCACATGCACACGGTGATGCGGACGCCCAACGGCAACGACTATGGCCGCGAACTCGTCCGCCAGCATCAGGAGGCCGGCCGGTTTCGGGGAACGGGCCGGGCTGGAAGCTGAATCCGCAGTCACCGAATATGCAGCCACCGACTAAACAGCCAGGGTCCGGAACTCCGAGGAGTTCCGGACCCTGGCTGTTTGCTGGGCTGAGTTCCTTGGCCGGACTAGATGTCCAGCGCGGCGCGGCGCTGCGGCGGGGGACCCACCACCGTCAGGTCCATCTCGGCCTGGGCCCGGCCGAAACCCTCCATGTCCATGTAGGGCGTGCCGCCCTCGGTGTACATGTAGTCCTCGGTGGGCTTGTTGAAGTACTCGAAGAAGCCGTTGAAGACCGACGGCGTCAGGAAACCGACCATCTGGGTGTTGTGGGAGTCGAAGGCGAACGAGTGGATGGTTCCGGCCGGTGCGTGGAGGAAGTCGCCCTTGGTGAGCAGCACCTCGCGGCCGTTGGCGTAGATCCACATCCGGCCCTCGGTGCACAGGAAGTTTTCCGTGTGCTGTTCATGGAAATGCAGCGGAATGTAGGGCGACTTGGCGCCCTTGGTGTGGACGGCAAAGTAGTTCGATCCCGTGTTCGCCGGCCGGGACAGGTAGGTGAACATGGTCTGGTAACTGACCAGCCGCTCGCCCTCGCCGGCACTGAGGAAGTACGGGCTCTGGGCCGCCGGCAGTCCGGCGTCCTGCCGGAAGGTCGGCGCCACGCGTTCGACGTCGGGGAACGTCATGCCGAACTCCGCGCCCACCTCGGCGCACTCCCGCAAGGTGAGCTTCCGGCCCGCCCTGACCGGCGGGACGTGCGAATCGATGGGCGTGCCGACGCGTTCGTAGTACGCTTCGGCGCCTCCGGGGGTCATCCAGTTCAGGAACCGGGTGTAGTGGCTCGCCATCCGGTACGCGTGCGGGGTTCCTGGCGGGATCACCACGGAATCCCCGGGAGCCAGGATCCGGCTTTCGCCAGGCAGCCAGACGTGCAGAATGCCGTCGAAGACATACAGCGTTTTGTGTTCCACCGCGTGGCTCACAAACGGCGATTCGGCCCCCATGCCGCCGGAGATGTAGGCGGCGCTGAACATCCCACCGGTGTCCGCCGCGCGGGCGATGACCGTGACCAGCTGGCCGTTGATCTCATAACGGGCGCCCTCGCCCGACGCCATGTAGTACGGGACGGCGTCGCCCGGCAGCGCATTGGCCACCGGGAGCTGCTTGTTCATTTCCTCAACGCTGAGGGACATCGCATCCTTCTTTCCTGTCAGGGGACTGCGGGCTGTCCCCAAGACTGCCTCGGATTCTCCGCCGCCACGACCTCTATTTCCAATGGATGAAACACTTCTGCCGCTTCGCTCCGCGCCTCTGGCCGCAAGACGGCTGCTCCGGGGCGGCATGCGGGCGGCAGGCCTAGGCGCCCGCGGGGTTCGCCCGATACGGTCCAAAGTCCCTGTTTTCGCGTCAGTGCTCCCGGCTACTCTGGCGTGAGGCGCATGGCGGTCCGTGATGCGAGCCGGTGCGCCTTCAGCCAAGAACAATGGGGGGTACGTTGTCCAACGATTCAGTCATGACCTGGCTTCCTGGCGATGCGGGCCGCGCAGCGGCGGCGGAGCCTTCCGAGCGGGTCGACGCCGTCGCCGTCGCCCCCTGTTGGGACCGGGTCCTCCCGCCGCCGTCCCCGGGCGCCAGCCGCGCTGCCTACTGCCGCGACCATTGGCCGCCCCTGTAGGGTCACCGCGGAGGCGGCATTGTTGCTGCCCGCAGCGGCCTCGCGCGGGACCGTTGGCTGCTATTTACCTAGGATTTACGTGCCCGGCCTTGTGGGCGTTTCAAGGCCCCAGCGAGACTAATAGGACGGGCTGACGTCATCTGTTCAGCCGCAAGGACAAACCAAACCAGTGGGCAGCAGCGAAGCCTTCCCCGTCTCTCCGTGGCAATGATGTCCGGACGGGGAGCCCGCGAATCGGGAGGATCGTCATGGCCGGCACATTTGAACTCTTCGTAGATGCCGATGCCTGCATTAGGTTCCGGCTCAGGGCCCCGGACGGGGCAATACTGGCCGTCTCAAAGGGCTTTGCAAACAAGCCCGCTGCGGTTGCCGGCATCACCGCCATGCGCGAGTACGCCGGCATGGGCCTGATCAGTGACCTGTGCCCAGAAGAGTTGCCCGCAACTCCACCGGCACCGCGGACAAAGCCCGCCCCCACACCTGTGCCTGGCGTCGACCGGCGGGTGCACGACAATGATCTCCGCATCCGCGCCAGGGCCCTCCGCCGCCCGGCGCACGGGCCGGGCGCGATCGGCGTCGGCTGATCCGGCAGGTGACGCGGCAGCCCGGCCCGGCCGACCGAGGCTGACCGTCCCAGGCGGATGTTGATGCCGGGGCGCCGTTAGGGGTCCATTCCAGCGTGCACCGGAACGAACTCGATCTTGTTCGCGGGGTGGACCGTTTTCTTGGGGGCCCGCGAGAACCCTTTGGCGTCCAGGCGGTTCTGGGCCCGGTACTCGGCCAGGGCCTCGTCGTAGATGCCGTTGAGCCTGCGCCCGGAGTAGACCTGCTCTGAGCCATCCGTGAAAGTGATGCTGATAAGTGACTTTTCCGGGAAGTGCCTGTTCATACGGATGAAACCCTCGGCGTCCTGCTTGAGATTGATCATGTGGTTCCCACTTTCGTGATCGAGTTGATCCAGTCTCCCGCCTTCGCTGTATCTAATCCAACCGGTCCAATCCAACCGGTCCTATCCAACCTGCCGAAGCCAATCGGCCTAAACCCAACCTGCCGGACCGAACCGGCTGGCGGCCGTCGTCGATTGGGTGGCCTGCACTACCCGGAGGCATATGCTTCCACCGCTTGCTGCAGTACCGGGCTGTAACGGTCCCAGGAGTCGGCGGGAGCTGCGGCTACCAGGACACTGCCGCCCCGCGTTCCTGCAACGAGGCAGGCGATCTCCCGGTATTTGTGCCCGCCGATGCGGGTTACATATGTGTCCTCCACACATGAGCCGAGGCCACCGCGGAACGGCATTCCGGCACGGTCCGCCAGCCGGTTCGCAGACGCGGCGTGTTCGCCCGTGAGGTGGGCGAGCCGAAACTCCGGCCAATTGGACTGCGACTCCTCGCCTTGTTGCGGCGTTGCGTTGAGATAAATCTTGAGATCACCGTTCGGCGCCGTGACGGTAGCAGATACGGTGCCGGGGTCGCCCGGGGTGGGAGTTGCATCGGGCGGGATGGACAACACCGCTGTTGCGTCCGGCAGTTCCATCGATTGCCACCCCGCCGGGGCAGGGCCGGCGTGGAACCAGGAGAACTGTGTTGCGCCGGACGGGGCGGCACCCGGTGTCTGGTTCCCGGGGCGGGAACCGCAGCCGCTGGCGGCCAGCACCGCCGTCGTCCCCAGCACCCCAACGATCAGCAGTGACCTTCGACATCGTGCTCGAAGCGCCCCGATGGACCTATTTGTTGCCGTCACCGTCGTCCGGTCCTCCGTTGTTGTCGGCATCATGGTCGTTCCCGCCAAGTGCGGGGGCGGGCGGAACCATGGGCCGCGGAACCATGGGCCGCGGCGGAACGACGCGTCGCGGTGCGGGGACGGGCGGCCGGACCATCGGGGCTGGCCGCGGTGGCAGAATCATCGGGGGCGTCACCACGGGAGGCGTGGCGGGCGGTGCCGGGACTACCGGAGCCTGAGCGGGGGCTGGCGGTGCAAGGCCGGGTGGTCGAGCCGGGCTGGGGCTTGCGTGGACGTTGGGCGACAGCGAGGGGCTCCGCGTCGCGGGCGCCGGTGTGACCGTGCCAGGGGCAGGTGCCGGCATTGCTGTGTGCCCGGCGAAGCAGGCTCCGAGCAACAGCGTCGTGCCCAGCGCAGCCGCAGCATACGCCGGGCGAGAAATCTTCATGGTTTCGCTCCTCGGGGAAGGCCGGCCGCGTTCAGCCGGGCTGTCCCTAGAACGGTCCCGGCTGCCCGCGGGTTCAATACGGCCCCAACTTCCGGCCGCGGACGGGACGAGGCCGAGAGGGGGACGATGCCGGCGGGGCCGGTGAACGGAAAGCGGGCCGGCGTCGTAGTACATGCAAGGAGGCGGAAATGTCCGATCAGGAGGCCGAGCTGCTGCGTTCCTTGCAGGAGGCCTACGGCCCGGCGCTGTGGCGATTCGTCATGGGAATGACCGGTGACAGTACCCTGGCCGACGACGTCGTGCAGGAAACGCTGATCCGCGCCTGGCAACACCCGGCGGTTCTGCAGCGCCCGGAGACGGCGGTGCGGGCCTGGCTCTACACGGTTGCCCGCAATCTTGTCATCGATGACCGGCGCAGCGCCCGGCGACGGCACGAGACTCGGACCGAACAGCTCCCGGAGATTCCCGAAGCGGACCGGGTCGACAGGATCCTGGACGGGTGGCTCGTGTCGGATGCACTGGCCGGACTGTCCGCTGAGCACAGGGCCGTCGTCATCCACGCGTATTACCGCCGGGAGACAACGGCCGAAATCGCGCAAAGCCTTCAGCTGGCGGAAGGAACCGTAAAGTCGCGGTTGCATTACGCGCTGCGGGCGCTGCGACTGGCTCTGCAGGAAGGAGGCTTGACGCCATGATCCAAGACGCAAGGGATGAGTACCGGAGCTGGGATGCCGCGTATGTGCTGGGAACTTTGGTGTCCTCCGAGCGCCACGAGTTCGAGGAACACCTGTCCGGTTGCGCCGCGTGCAGGGCCGCCGTGGCAGAACTGGCCGGAATACCGTCACTGCTGGCCGCACTTTCACCCGAGGAGGCAACCGCCCTCGGGCAGAGCGACCGCGCCAGGCCGACGCCGGGAGTGCTTCCCGGGTTGGCGAAAACGGTCCAGCGCGGACGCCGGCGCGTGCGCCTGGCCGTCGCAGGACTGGTGGTCGGCGCGGCCGCCGTGTCGGGCGCTGTCACCGTTGCGGTCACGGCCCCTGCCCCGCAGGCCGTGCAGGCGCAGGCCGTATCTCCGACGGCGCTGAACTTCACCCCTGTGGTCGACAGTTCGCTGGTTGCGAGGGGCTCCCTTACCCTGCAGCCGTGGGGAACACGGATCGACTGGGAGTGTACATACACGGCTGCGCCGGCTGACGCGCCTGGGCCGGAGGGACCCGGCGGTCCGCGCTCCCCGGAGGAGTACGGCTTGGTGGTTGTCGACTCGCACGGCGTCACCACACAGGTGGCCACCTGGGCGGCAACACCCGGGACGGTGGCCACGCCGACGGCGACCACCGTCGTCCGGCTTGCCGACATCCGCCGTGTCGAAATCCGAGCCATCGCCAGCGGAAGCACGATCCTGACCGCGAGCGTGTAGCTCCGGGGACGTCGGGCAGGCCGGCGGACCGGACTCCCGCATGTTTGCCCAGGGACGCGGCGTGCGGATCAGCCGGCGCGCCCGGGGGTGAATTGCGGAGACAATGGAGGCGTGACCTCCGCGACCGCACCCCTCGACCCAGCCTGCTCCAATGGCCTCTTCGACCTCGGCGTCATCGGGGCTGGCCTGACTTTTGCGGAATCGCTGGGGGCTCTCGCGGCGGCCCTGCAAGGCGGAGGCGCCGGGGCGTCCGCGGTGGTGCAGGCTCCTCCTGGCACGGGCAAGACGACGCTTGTGCCGCCGCTGCTGGCTAACATCGCGAACAGCAACACCGCGACCCGCGGGAGAGATGGGCGCGGGCGCCGTCCGCGGATCGTGGTCACCCAGCCGCGCCGCGTCGCTGCCCGTGCGGCCGCCCGGCGCCTGGCCACCCTGGACGGCACCCGGCTCGGTGACCGGGTGGGCTACACGGTCCGCGGGGAACGCCAGACGGGTCCCGGAACCGTAATCGAGTTCGTTACCCCCGGCATCCTGCTCCGCCGCCTCCTCGCGGAACCGGGGCTCGAGGGCACCGACGCCGTGATCCTCGACGAGGTCCACGAACGCGGGCTGGAGACCGACCTCCTCCTCGGCATGCTCATCGAAGTCCGCCAGTTGCGCGGTGACCTCACGCTCGTCGCCATGTCGGCGACTCTCGACGCGCCCCGCTTCGCCGCCCTGATCGGAGACGCCCTGATCGGTGAAGCGGCGGCCGGAAACGACGGCGGCGGCCCGGCACCGGTTGTCGACTGTCCGTCCGCGCTGTTCCCGCTGGACGTGGAATGGGCCCCCGCGCCGGTGCCGCGGCTGGACGAACGCGGCGTGGCCCGGGCCTTCCTGGACCACGTGGCCGACACGGCCGCGGCGGGGCACGCCGCCGCGCTGGCCGGCGGACGGGACATTGACGCGCTGGTGTTCGTTCCTGGCGCGTGGGAGGTCTCCTACATTGCCGCGCGGCTGCGCGGCCGGAGCCGCGCTGAGGTCCTGGAACTCCACGGCCAGGCCGGCCCGTCGGAGCAGGACCGCGCCGTCTCCGGGCGTGAACCCGGCGGGGCTGCCCGGATCATCGTTTCCACCGCACTCGCCGAGTCCTCCCTCACCGTCCCCGGCGTCCGGCTGGTCATCGACTCCGGGCTGTCCCGCGAGCCGCGTCGCGACGTCGGCCGTGGGATGTCGGGCCTGGTGACTGTGTCCTGCTCCCGGGCGTCCGCGGAACAACGCGCCGGCCGTGCCGCACGCCAGGGCCCGGGCACAGTGATCCGCTGCTATGACCAGAGGGCCTTTGGCGCCGCGCCGGCCCACCCTACGCCGGAGATTGCGGCAGCTGACCTGACCGGCGCCGCCCTGGTTCTGGCGTGCTGGGGAGCCCCCGGCGGCCGGGGACTGGCCCTGCCGGACGCGCCGCCCCAAGCCGCCATGGACGAGGCCGTTGAAGTGCTGCGGGAACTCGGCGCCATCGCTCCGGACGGTCACGCAACCGAACTGGGCAAGATCCTGGCCCGAGTCCCGACGGACCCCCGGCTTGCCCGCGCCCTGCTGGACGGCGCCGCGACGGTGGGCCACCGCACGGCGGCCGAGGCTGTCGCCCTGGTCTCGGGGGACCAGCGTGCCCCGGGCGCAGACCTGACCCGCCTGGTCGCCGCGCTGCGGACGGGCAGGGATCCCGGATCCCGGCGGTGGGCGGAAGACGTCCGGCGGATGGAGTCGATCGCGCGCCAGGAGTCCCCTGGCGTCGGGCCCCAGAAGTCAGCCGGCGTCGCGCCGGCTGGGGCGGTGGGCGCTGCGGAAGCGGTCGGGTTCGTCGTCGCGCTGGCCTTTCCGGACCGCGTGGCGCGCCGTGTACCGGGGGAGGGGCCGGCACAATACCTGCTCACGTCCGGAACGCGCGCCGGATTGCCGGCCGGCAGCCCCCTGTCGGGGCACGAGTGGCTGGGCGTGGCCGAAGTATCGCGCGCGCAAGGGCGCGACGCCGCGGGGACCGGCGCCGTCATCCGCTCCGCGGCGCCGCTGACGGCGGGCACCGCGGAGGCCGCCGCCCGCAACCTCCTCAGCGAAACCCTGCAGGCGCGGTTTAGCCAGGGCCGCGTCTCGGCCCGGCGGGAGCGCCGCCTGGGCGCGATCGTGCTTTCGTCCACCCCGGTACGGCCTCCCGCGGACGAAGGCCGCGCAGCTGTGGCCCGCGCCCTGGCGAGCGAGGGGCTGGCGACCATCGGTTGGTCGGCGGCGGCGGATGGCTTGCGCCGCCGTCTTGCCCTCCTGCACCGGGAGCTGGGTGGGTCCTGGCCCGACGTTTCCGAGCCGGCGCTGCTGGCCCGGCTGGACGAATGGCTGGCCCCGGAGCTAGCGGCGCTGGCCGGCGGGACATCCACGGGCGGGATCGACCTCGCCGGCCCGCTGAGCCGGCTGCTGCCGTGGCCCGAGGCGGCCCGGCTGGGGGAACTGGTACCGGAGTCGTTGGCGGTCCCCAGCGGATCCCGGATCCGGATCGATTACCCGGACGCGGGCGACACCACCGGCCGGCCGGTAGTGGCCGTCAAGTTGCAGGAGTGCTTCGGCTGGGCCGAGACGCCGCGGCTGGCAGATGGGCGCGTGCCGGTGCTGTTCCACCTGCTCTCGCCGGCCCGCCGGCCGCTGGCCGTGACGGACGACCTCGCATCGTTCTGGTCCGGGCCCTACGCCCAGGTCCGGGCGGAAATGCGCGGCCGCTATCCCCGGCATCCCTGGCCCGAAGACCCGTGGACCGCGCCCGCGACAGCCCGGACCAAGCCCCGGAACTGACCGCCGGGACCAGCAGCCCGGCGCTGCCGGCTGACCACTCGCGCCGCCCGGGCAACAGGGGCATGATGAAGTTGCACGACGCCGGCGGACCGCCAGGCCCGCGGGACGCCGGCAAACAGGCCGGTCAAACGGACCGGCCAAACGGGAATTTAGCCCAGCGATGAAGAGTGATGGCCATGCATCTTGCGTTCGTCTCCATTCCCGCCCACGGACACGTGAACCCGACCCTGCCGCTGGTGGCGGAGCTTGTAGGCCGGGGGAACAGGGTCACGTACTTCACGTCGGCCGACTTCGGGCCGCGGATCCGCAACGCGGGCGCGGCCTTTCACGCCTCCGGCGGGAACTGGATGGCGTCGATGCCGGCGCTGGGGACCGGGCAACGGGCGCAGGCGCAGCTGATGCTGCCGATCATGAACCGGGTTTTCGAGGACCTCAGATCCAGCTTTCCGGCGCTGGTGGATCGCCTGCGGCAGGACCCGCCGGACGCCGTCTGCTTTGACGCGATGACGCTCAGCGGCAGCATGGCCGCAGAAAAAATCGGGGCCCCGGCCATTGCCCTCATGCCCACCTATGCCAGCAACGAACATTTCTCGCTGAGATCGCTGATGCCCGCCCCGCCACCGGAAGGCGCCGACGAGATGGCCAAGGTTGCGCTGGCCATGGGCAAGTTGCTGGCGGAGTTCGCGGCCGAGCAAGGTGTGCGGACGCCCCGGCTGTTCGACGGCCCGCCGGCGCCGTTCAACATCGTGTTCCTTCCCCGCGAGTTCCAGCCCATGGGGGCCACCTTCGATGACCGGTTCCGGTTTGTGGGGCCCAGCGTGGGCGGCCGGGACAGCGACGGTGCATGGGTCCGTGAGGGAACGGGTCCGTTGCTCTTCATATCGCTGGGGACCACTCCACTGAACCGCCGGCCGGACTTCTTCCGGATGTGCCTTGAGGCCTTCGGTGGCAGCGAGTGGGACGTCGCCATGGCCGTCGGGGACCAGACGGTCCTCGCCGATCTGGGGACGATTGCACCAAACGTCCAGGTCCGGCCCTTCTTCCCTCAACTGCTGATACTGCGTCAAACCGCTGTCTTCATTACCCACGCCGGCATGAATTCGACCATGGAGGCACTTTATTTCGCCGTCCCGCTAGTGGCCGTGCCACAGCAACCGGAGCAGGTGGCCACCGCCCGCAGGCTTGAAGAACTGGGTCTCGGCCGGCACCTTGCGGCGGAGGACGTCGGGCCCGACGCGCTCCGGGCCGCGGCCGCCGCGCTCCACACCGACGCCCGGGTCCGGCGGAACGTGACCGCAATGAGCGATATTGTCCGCAGCGCGGGAGGGGCCGTCGCTGCGGCCGACGCCATCGAAGCGCATGTGCGCCACGGGGCGGGGCGGTTCGGCAACGTCGGTTAGGGGAGCACGCTCGCGGGATATTCGCCGTGTGTCTTCAAGAACTCAGCTACCGTGGCCGCCAGGGACGCCCCCGCCTCGTCGGCACTACGCTTCGCGCCGGCAACGGCAAAGGAGTGGTCTCCGCCTTCGCGCCACTCCAAGGTCGCGTGAGGTCCGATTCTGGCGACCACGGCCTCCAGCAGTTCCGGGGTGGCGAACGTATCGCGCGTGCCCTGCAGGAAAAGCATCGGCAGAGTCAGCCCGTAGAGGTGCTCGTCGCGGAGTTTTTCCGGTTTGCCCGGCGGGTGCAGCGGATAGCCCAGGTAGACCAACCCGGCAGCCGGCATGCCTTCCGCCACCGCCATTGAGGCCATGCGCCCACCGAACGACTTCCCGGCGGCCCACAGCGGCCGGCCGGCGGACCGGGACACAGCGGCCTCCATGGCCGCCCGCCAAGCCGCGATTGCCGCTGGCGGCCTGTCAGGGAATTTCCGTCCCGCCTCCCGGTAGGGGAAGTTGAAACGCAGGGTGGCGACACCCAGAGCGTTCAGGGCGCGGGTGAAGCCCACGAGAAACGGATGGTCCATTCCCGCCCCGGCGCCGTGGGCAACAACCAAGGACGCGTAGGAGCCGTCGGGCTCGGCAAAGACGCCCGACACTGTGGCGTCGCCGACCTCAAAGGTGATCGGGAACTCGGGCGTTGTCATGCGTCCATCATGCCGCTTCCAGGGCAGTTCCGCTTCACGGCCCCTGCCACACCGGTCTCCATGACGGGCCTCCACTTCCGTGACCACGACGCCGCCCGCCGGTTCGCGCTCTCCGCTCGCTGTGGCGGCTGCGCCCTTCAACTGTCCCCGCCGCCGGGGTAGGTTGTCCCCATGGCCAAGGAAGAAGTCCACCTCACTGTCAGCGGTCCGCACGGCGACCGGGAGTTGCGGGTGTCGAGTCCGGCGAGGGTCGTCTGGCCCAAGCTGGGACTGACCAAGCTGGACCTGGCGCGGTACATGGTGGACGTCGGCGATGCCTTCCTGGCGGCGAACGGGGACCGGCCGGTGACCCTCCAGCGGTTCAAGGACTCGGTGGACGGCGATCAGTTCTTCTCCAAGAACCCGCCTAAAGGCGCCCCGGATTTCATCCGTTCGGTCGACGTCGTCTATCCCAGCGGACGCTCGCACCCCCAGCTGGTGATCGACGAAATCGCCGCAGCGGTGTGGGCGGTGCAGATGAATACCGTGGTCTTCCACCCTTGGCCCTCCCGGGCCGGCAACCCGGATAATCCGGACGAGTTGCGGATCGACCTCGACCCGCAGCCTGGTACGGGGTTCGCAGAGGCCGTTCCGGTGGCGCTGGAGTTGCGGCGCGTTCTCGCGGAGGCCGGGCTGGACGCCTTCATCAAGACTTCAGGCAACCGGGGGCTCCATGTCTTTGCCCCGATCGAGCCGACCCGGGAGTTCCTGGATGTGCGGCACGCGGTCATCGCGGCGGCGCGCGAACTCGAGCGGCGCCTGCCCGAGGAGGTAACCACCGCTTGGTGGAAGGAAGAACGCGGCGCCCGCATCTTCGCCGATTTCAACCAAGCGAACCGCGACCGTACGATAGCGGGGGCCTACAGCCCGCGCGCACTCGCCAATGCCACGGTGTCCTGCCCGATCCGCTGGGAGGAGCTCGAAGCCGTCGATCCCGGTGCCTTCACGATCGTCACCGTGCCGGAGCGGCTCAAAGCCTCCGGCGATCCGTGGGAGGGCATGCATTCGGGCAGCGCGGGCACCGTCGATCTCCTCCTGGAATGGTGGGACAGGGATGTCGAGGCCGGGTTTGGGGAGCTGCCGTTCCCGCCGGACTTTCCCAAGATGCCCGGGGAACCGCCGCGGGTCCAGCCCAGCCGGGCGCGCAACAGCGGCTGACCACTTCAACCACGAGGCGACCCTAGCCGGGATGATCCCCTGAAATCCGGAGTCGGGCTCCGCCCGCGACCTTGCCCGGGCATGAGGCTCCTGCGACGATGGCAAGGTGAACATGCCCATTGGCTACTGGGTCCGGCGCCTGGATGCGTCGCTGCAGGCACAACTCGATTCCACGCTGGCCGGTGTCCATCTGTCCAGAAGGCAGTGGCAGGTCCTCAACACGTTGGGCTCCGCCCCCGTCACGCCGGCGGAAATGCGGGATATCCTGCGGCCTTTCAACGCAGCGGACGGCGGCGGAGGGCAGGAGCGGGACCTGGCCGCGTTGGTTCGGCGGGGGCTGGTGCTCCTGCTGGATGGTCGCCTCGCCCTGACCGAGGCCGGCTCCGCTCTGCATTCGGAGGCAACCGGGCTGGCGGAAGCTGCCCGCCGTGAGCTCACGGCAGGCATCGGAGCGGATGAGTATGCCATGGCTGTCAGCGTCCTCGAACGCATGAGCAACAACGCGGACCGGCTCGCCTCGCGATAGAAGCGGTTGGGTGTGCATCCGCACACGCTCATTCACGCCCGGCGCCGCAGCCGTCGGGGAGGTCAGTAACCCGCCAGGGTGATCGGAGCCCTGCGACAGGCAGCACTAGACCCAACAGTTGGCCGCTCCATCGGTGTGCCTGGGAGGAACTGTCTGAATCCCTGCGGCGGGGCTGGCACCACAGAGAGCATTAGTCGCAAGCCCCTGGGCCTTCATGGAATGCTGGGGTCATGACCTCCCGTTCCTCCGCTGTCCCCGCTTTAATGGCTGCCGCCGTCGGCTCTGAAACCTTCAGCCTCCGGCACGCGACCAAAGCTGACCTGCCACAAATTCTGCAGCTACTCGCCGATGATCAGCTGGGATCAACCCGAGAAAGGGCCGACGATCCGGACCCGTATTGCCCGTCGGGGACGATTTAGCGACCTCTACCGTTGGTAGTAGTAAGCGGAGGCTGCGGCGCACCCAGGAGCCCGCTAAGTCCCGGGCCTTGGACTTTTCACACGACCGTCCGCCTTTACCCTCGACGCCGCCCTGTCATCGGGAAAGGCACCGGGTGGCTCACCCGGGCACGAACACCGCCACCACCAGAAGGAGCCGGATTGCTGATTGTCTTGACGGGAATTGACGGATCGGGGAAAACCACCGCCGCACAGGCAACGGTTGCCGCCGAACGGCGGGCGGGCAAGAAGGCGCTGCTGCTTAGAAACTACGCAGGCCGGCGCAGGATGTCACTGCTGAGCGCACAGTTCGGCATACAACTTCACCCGCGGCTGGCCGATGCCGTAGAGACAGCGATCCGCACGGCGAATGTGGTGGTTTCCCACGCCAGGGCGCACAGGCATCCGGGCCTGGTCATCATGGACCGCCACTTGCACTGCCAGCTTGCGCTACGCCAGGCGCGGGGCCTTCCCCGTGGCCGGCTGCTTCCCTTCCTTCTGACGAAGTTTCCAAAGCCTGACGTGGTGGTCCACCTCGTGATCGACCCTGAACAGGCGCATCAAAGAGTGTTGGCGCGCGGCACGGACATGGAAACGCTCGGTGAGCTCCACTCGTTGAGGGCCGCCTACCGATCGATGCCCGAATACGCGCACTTCACCGAACTGGCTGCGTCCGGTACACCGGAGGAAGTGTTCTCCGAACTGGCCATCGCCATCGCCGACGCCGGCAAGAGCCAAGGCGAGCGGCTGGCCCAGGCCCCCTAGACCGTAGTCATCCCATCCATGACGGCGCCCGCATCGAATAACCGGCATGAGCAAGTCGGAGAAGAAGAACCTGCGCTACTGCGATTACTACTGCTTCATGTCACTGAAGGACTTCGCGGCCTGGGTGGAAGCAGACGACGACCGGGAACCCGTCATGTCGTACGCCCCGCCTGCTACCAGGTGAGTTCCTGGGCCTTGATTTCGTAGTGACCGTCACGCTGGGTGAACGTGGCCCGATACCCCCGTTTGACCCCGTTGACCACCATCTGGCAGTCCGTATGCGTGTTCACCTTGATGTTCGGGAAGTTCTTGCACTCCACATCAGAGATCGTGATGCCGGGCTCCTTGGGTTTGGCGCGGGCCTTGATCCGCTCGGCCAGAACCTTGCCGCTGGTCTGCGGATCGAAGACCACCACCGATGGCGGGGGAGTCGCCGTCACTGTGGTCGTCGGTCCCGGCGTGGCGACAGGTGCAGCGCATCCTGTCATGAGGAGTGCCCCGCCCAAGGAAGCTGCGCATGCAGTTCTGAATAAGTTCATGGCCGATCATGTCCATCCGAGGCCCGTCCACAGAGCTGCCCGAGACCCAGGCTGCCCAAACCAAACGATGCACTGCCCGGCTTGGGGAATCCTTGGCCTTTAGGCCACGGTGCTACCGGCGGGAGCGGACGGCGCGAAGAATGCCGCGGATCGAAATGCCGACGGCGCACACCAACGGGGCCAGCGCCGCAAGCACCACCACGGTGTTGGGCCGGAAAGTCATCTGGCCGGCCGGGCTCTTGGCATAGACACCCAGGGGTAAGACGAAGCCGCCGCCCCCGCCGCCACTTCCCCCGCCGGTCTGGGCGTCTTCGGTGCTGCTGCCTCCGCCGAAGCCGAAAGTAACCACCGCGACGGGGATGACCTCTTCCCCTGCGATGTTCATGGCGGGGCCGTACGCCCGGGAAACACCCACATTCTTGAACGTGTCCACGAGGGACGAGAAAGACTCAGACATAGGACCCACCATAGGCAACCGCATCCCCAAGCGCCAGAGCCGGCAGGGCCGCCCCGCCACGATGGGAAAAGCGCGGTGGGCAAGGAATGGGGACCTAAGCTCTGGTTGAGGGCCATGTTCCGCCCTTATGTTTGGAACTGCCGGGCGCAGCCCACGGCATTGGAGACGAGTCACGAGAATCGAGGCACTGGACATGGGGACATCCACGAATGCGGCTTCACGGCTGGCCGACGCACTGGCGATCATCCTTGGCACCGACGGGATTCCCCTGAGGCTGAGGGCGTGGGACGGCTCGGAAGCGGGCCCGGAAAATGCTCCCCTTGTCGTATTCCGATCCCGGAGGGCACTTCGCCGGATGCTGTGGTCCCCCGGGCAGCTCGGACTGAGCCGTGCCTATGTGGCCGGTGAAATCGACGCACCCGGCGACATCTTCGCCGCCTTCGCCGCCCTCAGCTCGGCCGGAAAATTCGCCGAGCCCGGACCGTTCCGGCCGCCGTCTCCCCGCGAAGGGTTCGCGCTGCTCAAGGCTGCCGTCCGTCTCGGCGCGCTCGGGCCCAACCCGGCACCACCGCCGGAGGAAGCCCGCGTGGGCCGGTACGGCAGGCGTCACTCCAAGGGGCGCGACGCCGCGGCCATCTCACACCACTACGACGTCGGGAACGACTTCTACGCGCTCGTCCTGGGCCTGTCCATGGTTTACTCCTGCGCCGTCTGGGAATCGGACGAAGCCGGGCTTGAAGCCGCCCAGGCCGCCAAGCTCGACCTGGTCTGCCGCAAGCTGGGCCTCAAGCCGGGTATGCGCGTGCTGGATGTGGGGTGCGGCTGGGGCAGCTTCGCGCTGCACGCCGCCCAACACTTCGGGGCCGACGTCGTCGGCGTCACGCTCTCAGTCGAGCAGGCGGCACTGGCCCGCAAAAGGGCCGCGGACGCCGGGCTGACGGAGCGGGTGGACATCCGGGTGCAGGACTACCGCGATGTGGACGACGGGCCGTTCGACGCGATCAGCTCCATCGGCATGTCAGAGCACGTAGGGCGCGAACAGATCGAGCACTATTCGTCCCGGCTGCACCGGCTGCTCCGCCCGGGCGGCCGGCTGCTCAACCACGCGATCTCCTGGAACGCCGGACCTACATCACCGGACCCGGACTCGTTCATTCCCCGCTATGTCTTCCCCGACGGCGAGATGCTCAGCCTTTCGGACATGGTCGAGGCGCTCGAATCAGCAAGCCTGGAAGTCCTGGACGTTGAGGCGTTGCGGCGCCACTATGCCCTGACGCTCCGGGCCTGGGTGCGGAACCTGGAGGAGCACTGGGACGAGGCCGTCCGCTCCGCGGGCGCGGGACGGGCCCGGATCTGGCGGCTCTACATGGCCGCGAGCGCCCTTGGCTTCGAGGCCGGCCTCACCGGCGTGAACCAGATCCTGGTCCAGCGCCCGGGCGGTGATGAACCCCCGTTGCGCCGCTCCGCGTGGATCTGAAGCCGAGCGGCCAGGCGCCGGGCATGTCATGGCGGCTGACCTGCGGACCGTGCGAAGCTAGGCTGTCATCATGAGCAATACCGAAGTTGCGCCGCAGGAAATCCTCTGTGAAACAGACATGACATGCGTCGGCGTCGAGATACTGGTTCCGCGGCAGGTCCCGTTGGGCGGCCCACGCGCGATGGACGTGCGGCGCACCCTGCCGCAGCGCCAGCGCAGTCTGATCGGCGCCTGGTGCTTCCTGGACCACTATGGCCCGGACCCGGTCAGCGATTCCGGCGGCATGCAGGTCCCGCGCCACCCGCACACCGGGCTGCAGACCGTCAGCTGGCTGTTCACGGGGGAGATTGAACACCGGGACTCGGCAGGCTTCCACGCAACGGTGCGCCCGGGCGAAGTGAACCTCATGACCGCTGGCCGTGGCATCAGCCACTCGGAATTTTCCACCCCCGACACAGCGGTCCTGCACGGCGCGCAGCTGTGGGTGGCGCTCCCGGACGCCGCACGCCACATGGCACCCACGTTCGAGCACTATCGCCCCGAACCGGTCACCGGAATCGGCTGGACCATGCGCGTCTTCCTGGGCACGCTCGCCGGGTCCGCCTCGCCAGTCGCAACCCACACGCCCCTGCTGGGCGCGGAGATCCTGCTCGAGGCAGGGGCGGAACTGACCCTCGAATCCGACGTGTCCTTTGAACATGGCCTCCTGGTGGACTCGGGCAACCTTGTCCTGGACGGACACGCCGTCGCCAAGGACCACCTGGCGTACCTTCCGGCCGGTCATGCGTCCCTGACCCTGGCCGCGGGCAGTGACGGTGCCCGTGTCCTCCTGATCGGCGGCGAGCCGCTGGGCGAAAAGATCGTGATGTGGTGGAACTTCGTCGGACGCAGCCACGACGAGATCGTCGCGTTCCGGGACCAATGGCAGGCGGAAATCGGTGCCCCGGACGGTTCTGGCCCGGCCTCGGCCGCGGGGGCAGGCACGGACCTGCGGTTCGGCCCGTTTCCGCCCGGGCAGGCTGCGGCCCTCCCGGCTCCGGCCCTGCCGAATGCCCGCATCCGGCCACGCGGCTGAACTGTCCACACCGGCAGGTCCTGCATCCACAAGCCCGCCTGCCGGGCCAATCCGCCCCGCTCAAGGAGACCATATTGACCACGATCACGATCCGACACAACTCGGAACGCAGCCGCTTCGAAGTGTTCGACGCCGACGCACTGATCGGACAGGCCGCTTACGTGGATGACATCGCGGCAGACCAGCGGATCTTCTACCACACGGAGATCAACGAGGAATATGGCGGCCGCGGGCTGGCCGGGATGCTGGCCGCACAGGCACTCGATGAAACTGTCGCCGCGGGCCTCACAATCGTTCCTGTGTGTCCCTACATCAAGAAGTACCTTGGCAAGCACTCCGGCTACGCGGCGAACGTGGTACGGCCCACCCCGGCGCATCTGCGGTTCCTGAGCGCCTCGCTGGCCCAACGCGTCCGGCAGTAGCCGCCTCGAGACTCACGTGCGCCTTGAGACTCACGTGTGCGCGACAAACCGCTCCACACGCCGGTCAGGGATCAGCCAGATCGCGGCGACCACCGTGTAAGCGGCGATCCCCAGGAGCGGATTCACAAAGGTCAGCCCCATCCCCACGATGTACAAGAGAGGCGATCCCTTGCCTTTCCAGTCCTGTCCCATGGCCTGATCCAGGGCACCACCGCGTCCCTGCTGGCTGATCAGCGCCGTTTTTAGGATGTAGTAGGCAATGGCCGCGAACAGCAGATTCAGTCCGTAGACCAGGACGGGGACCTGTGCCAGGCCGGCGTCGTTCATCCATCGGGTGGTAAACGGGATGAGGGAGAGCCAGAACAGCAGGTGCAGATTTGCCCAGAGAACTCCACCGTTGATCCGCCCGGCCAAATGCAGCATGTGGTGGTGGTTGTTCCAGTAGATCCCCACATACACAAAGCTCAGCAGATAACTCAGCACCGTTGGAAGCTCGTGGAGCAACGCCGACCATGTGGGTTCCGCCGGGACATGAAGCTCCAGCACCATGATGGTAATGATGATGGCCAGCACGCCGTCGCTGAAGGCCTCCAGACGGTTCTTATTCACAGTGGCACCCCTGGATCCGGGCATCGTGACCGATGCGTCGCAGGGACCAGCGACGCCGGCGAGCGCGCAGTGCGGGGGCCGGCACGCCAGTCCGCTTATTTGCGAGGAGTCTACGCCGGGAGGCAGCCAGAGTCAGACATTACGGCGGCTATCACCACCTGGCGGGTCAGTCCTTGGGCTGGGCGTCGGCCTCGGCTGCCTCTAGCTCGGCTTCGAGCTCAGCCTCGGCTACTGCTATCGCGAAGCCGAGCGCAGCGGCGATGTTGCCGGCCGCCGCCACAACACGGGGGGTGCCGACAATGGGCGCAACGGCGATGAGGATTCCTTGGACATCCTCCGCCGTGATGCCGACGTCCACCGCCGTGCCGGCGTTGAGGAGGTATGAGGCGGCAGGGGCTTCGACGGCGACGAGTACCGCGATCCGGGCCAGCATCAACTCGCGAGGCTCGAGCGTGGAGCGTTCGAGCGAGACGGCAGTGATGTCGGCGAGGGCGTCGAGGACGGGGGTATCTTGTTCGGCCATGATCATTTCTCCAACTGTTAGCGGGGGTGTGCGCCGACTGACGCGACGTGAGCGGATCGGCCCGACTCGTCATGAACGTAACCCGCCACGACCCGGGGTGGCATCACCCGAACAGCATGAATCGATGGTAAGCCGCCTGGCACAAGAACAGATCGTGTTTTTGTGCCTGCGCTGCAGGCTCGTTCGGCGGTGCGTTGACGATGGGCCGGTTCGGGGCCAGAATCGCAGTAGCTTGAGCCGAGGCGCATTGGCGCGCTCGGCGGGGACTGACCCAGGCAAGCAGTGCCGGTGGCGGTTCCGGACCTAATAGGGAGGTCGCCGATCATGGCCGAGACCAAAAAAGTCAAGCATCCGAGCGTCGAGGAACGTGCTGCGAAGGGCAAGGGCCGCCGGGAAAAGACGCCCGTCTCCAGCCACACCGGGTGGAAGCCTGCTTCCGACCGGCCCGATCCGGTCGCGCTGCTCGAGGAACAGAACCTCACCCGGGAACAGGACCTCGTGCCGGTGCGTCACGGCCGGATGCTGGTCTCACCGTTTACGTTCTACCGGGGCGCAGCCAAGATCATGGCAACCGATCTGAAAGACACTCCCAGGGCCGGCCTGGTGTCCCAACTGTGCGGGGACGCCCATCTGTCCAACTTCGGTGTCTTCGCATCTCCTGAGCGAACCCTGCTGTTCGACCTCAACGATTTCGACGAGACACTGCCCGGCCCCTTCGAGTACGACGTCAAACGGATGGCGGCGAGCTTCACTATCGCGGCCCGCAACAACGAGTACACCAAGGAAGAGACGCATGATGTCACCCTCGCTGCCGTACGGGCGTACCGGGAGGCGATGGCAGAGTTCGCGCAGATGGGCACCCTGGACATCTGGTACGCCCGCCTGTCCGAGGAACAGCTAATGGAAACCCTCGAGCTGGCCGTCGCAACTCAAAAGGGCAAGGCCCTCAAGAAGGCAGCCCACGGGATGGAAAAGGTGGCGAAACAGAACGTCGCCAAGGCCCACACCCGCGACAGCCTGCAGGCACTCTCCAAGCTCGCCGAGCGGGTGGACGGGGAGTACCGGATCGTCAGCCAGCCGCCGATCGTCATTCCCGCACGGGAGCTGGGTGAATCATTCGGCATGTCTGCGGATGGGATTCAGAAGGCGGTTCGTGAGCAGCTCCGTTCCTACCGGGCGACCCTGCCAGACGACCGACGTATCTTGCTGGAGCGCTTCGAAGTCATCGATGTCGCCCGCAAGGTGGTGGGCGTCGGCAGTGTCGGCACGCGGGCGTTCATCGCCTTGCTCCAGGGCCGGGATGAGCAGGATCCGCTGTTCCTCCAGGTCAAGGAGGCCACAAGGTCGGTGCTCGAGGACCACTTGCCGAAGAGCAGGTTCAAGCAGCCGGGCGAGCGAGTGGTGCAGGGCCAGCGGATGATGCAGGCCGCGAGTGACATCTTCCTGGGGTGGACCAAGGGCGTGCAGGACAACCGGTACCTGTATTGGCGCCAACTGCGTGACATGAAGGGCTCAGCCATTGTGGAAGGCATGAAACCGCTCGGCATGAATTTCTATGCCAACGCATGCGGGTGGACCCTCGCCCGTGCCCACGCCCGGTCCGGGGACCCGATCGCAATCGCCGCCTACCTCGGCAAGAGCGACAAATTCGACGTGTCGATCACCGACTTCTCCGAGCGGTACGCGGACCAGAACGAAAAGGACTACCAGGCGTTCGCCGACGCGGTTCGTTCCGGCCGGCTGGAAGCAGTCGAGGGCCTCTGATTCCGGAAGTTCAGGGGAGGCACCGCCGTGGGTGAACGGCTCGAAGGACGACAGGTTTCGCTCTGGGTCGCCACGGCCGGCGGCACTGGCTATCCCTGCCTGGACTCGGATCTCGAGGTCGACGTGGCCGTAGTTGGGGGAGGGATCGCCGGGCTGACTGCGGCGCTGGCCCTCAAACGTGCCGGCCACACCGTCGCGGTCCTCGAGGCCGCGCGCATTGGCACCGGCGTCACGGGGCACACCACCGGGAAGGTCACCTCCCTGCACCGGCTGGTCTACACCGAACTTGCTGACCTGCATGGACCCGACGTCGCAGGCAGGTACGGGCAGGCAAACCAGGCCGCCATCGAGCACATTGCGCGCGTCGTGGCAGAGGAGGGCATCGACTGCAACTTCCGCAGGGTGTCCAACTACACCTACGCAGAATCCGACGACGCACTCACCCGCGTCCGCGACGAGGCCGCCCTGGCCGCACGGCTCGGCCTTCCTTCAGTCTTTACCTCTGACACGCCGCTGCCGTTCGCTGTCCGGGGCGCAGTCCGGTTCGACGGCCAGGCGCAGCTTCACGCGGTCAAGTACCTGCAGGGCCTCGCCCGCGCAGTGGACGGGGGCGGAAGCCACGTGCTCGAGGACTCGCGCGTCACCTCGGTGCGCGATGGTGTGCCCGCCGTCGTCGAGACCGGGCGCGGCACGGTCCGGGCACGCGAGGTGATCATTGCCACCAACGTCCCCGTCGGCGACGGAGGTCTCTTTGCCGAGCGCTGCTACCTGCACCGCTCGTACATCGTTGCCTGCCTGGCACCTGCGGCGCCCCTGGACGGGACCTTCATCAGTGTCGACGAGCCGATGCGCTCAATCCTGGCGATCGACGTCGACGGTTCCCGTTACGTTCTCACCGGCGGCGAGGGCCACCGGGCCGCCGAGACCGCCGATGCTGCCGTCCGGTACCGCCGCCTCGCGGTATTCTCCCGTGAGCGCCTCGGAACCAGGGAGACCAGCTTCCGCTGGTCCACGCAGGACACCATGCCCGTCGACGGGTTGCCCTATGCCGGGACTTTGACCCCGACGGCGGGGCACGTTCATGTGATCACCGGGCTGCGCAAGTGGGGCCTGACCAACGGCACCGCCGCCGCGCTGGTCCTGGCCGACACGCTCACGGGGCGGCACAACCCCTGGGCGGCGGTCTTCGACACCAACCGCATTCCGGCGACCGGCCAGGCCGTCGGGAAGAGCGGCCACCCGGACCAATCGCAGCCGGACCAACCGACCGTCGCCGGGCTGCGTCCGGGCGAAGGTGCCGTAGTGGAGATCGACGGCGAAATGACCGCCGTCTACGCCGGCCCTGCCGGGGAGCTCCTCGCCGCCTCGGCCATTTGCACGCATCTGGGCTGCACTGTCGCGTTCAACGCGGACGACTCGACCTGGGACTGCCCCTGTCACGGCTCGCGGTTTGCCGCGGACGGCGCAGTCATACAGGGCCCTGCGGCGGTGAACCTGGCGCCGAGACCCGCACCGCGTTAAGTGCCCGCCGGGGTGTCGGCGCATGAGGCGGGGGAGCTGGCCGCCGCGTTGAGGGCCGCCCGGCGGAGCCGTTCCAGCTCGACGACGTCCCGCCCGAATGAAAAGGCCAGCAGCCCAAGCGCGGCGCCCAGGACCATGGCTCCCAGGGCCGGAGGGACGCCCGGCAACAGGGCGAACAACAGGGCCGCGGGCTGGGTGGCTCCGATGATCCTGCGTACGGTGCTGGACGGCAGCGGATTCTTCAGGGACGGCCGGAACCAGGCTGCTGCGAGGAACGCGTAGTACATCAGCCCGATGCCCAGGGGCCACAGGCCGAACGTTCCCGCCGCCGCGCAGGACAGCACTAGAACAAGCGCGGCGTCCGTGTCCGAGTCCAGCCGTGAACCCTCGGCCGTCGCTGACCCCGTCCACCGTGCTACCCGGCCATCCACGGCATCGAGCAGGAACGCTGCCGTGCCCAGGAGAACCACCAGAGAGCTTGCCGCGGCTCCGGCCATGAAGCCAACCACAGTCTCTGCGGCGCAGCACGCCACGATGGCGGCCCTGGCCAGGGTAACGCGGTCCGCGGGGGTGGAAAACCGGGGTGTCCGCCGCAGAACGGAGCCAGCTGCCCTTACGATCACCGCTGCGCCCGCCGCCAGAGCCAGGAACCAGGGAGCCGGGCCAGTGAGGACTGTCGAGCCGAGCGAGGCCCAGGCCACAAGATAGGCGGCGACAGCGGTCCCGGCATCCGCAACGGCACGGCGGGCGGCCGCTGATGCCAGGCCAGACTGCCCTGCGGCATCGGACTCAGTGCCTGTCGACGAGACTGTCAGCGGGACTGAAGGCGGGCCAGTGGAGGCCGTGCCTGTAGACGTCGTACCCTTTTGTCGCGTGCCCTGTGTCATCGGCTTCAGCCTGAACCACCCCGCCCACATGCTAGCAAGTCTGCTGTACCGGCTTGCTTACTGCGGGGACGTGGTGCGCCGCCCGGCCCGGGCGAAGCCGACGGCGGCCAGAACGGCTCCGGCGCCTTCGGCGACGGCGCTGAGGGACTTCTCGAAAAACCAGATGGGCTCGTACATGGCCGGAAATGGCCCGAACGCGGGGATATTCACGTAGCGGTACGCCACCACTGCGGCAAAGGCACTGAACGCAACGACGAACGCGACGGCGTAGGCGGCCCTGCTGCCGCGCAGCAATACGTACAACCCGGACAGCACAGCCGCGGCCGATTCCAGCAGGAAAAGATTGCCTTGGCCGATACCCGCGGGGTTCCCCGCCTGGTAGCCCGGGGCCAGATGGATGTGGACGGCGGCGTCAATGAACAAGGCGGCGGCCGTGAGGACGCGCAACGTCATGCCGGATCCATAGACTCGCACTGACTGTTCGGGGCTTTGGGCGCTCATTGACGATCAACACCCCGTGCATGCCCGGATGGAACGTGCAGGTGTACGGGTAGGTTCCGGGCTTCGTCGGCGCGGTGAAGTCGGCGGTGACAGCGTCCGGCGAGCATTCATAGCGCACCACTCCGAGCAGCTTGTGGAAAAAGAGCGGATGAACGTACTAGTTTCATTGTGCTCCTACTAGGCAGGAATGGGACCAGATCACCGTGAACGCCGGGCGCGGGAGATAGCGTAGTCACTGGCATGCATTCCACAGCCACGGGAGGGAAGATTGCGTGAAGCTTGACAGCAAGAAGTCCTGGACCGCATCGCTGACAGTGCTCATCGCCTTTGCAGCGAACGTTCTGGTCGCGGTGGCCAAAACCGTGGCCGCGCTCATCTCCGGCTCGGCGTCCATGGCTGCAGAGGCTGCCCACTCCTGGGCCGACACCGGCAACCAGGTCTTCCTGCTGATCGCCGAACGGAAGGCCGCGAGGAAACGGGACAAGGCCCACCCAATGGGGTACGGGCGCGAGGCCTACGTGTGGTCCATGGTCGCCGCCTTTGGCCTGTTTACGGCCGGGGCGGTGGTGTCGGTGATGCACGGCATCCAGCAGTTGCTCACCCCGGAGCCGGCAGGAGACTATGCGATCGCCTACGTGGTGCTGACGGTCGCGTTCGTCCTTGAGGGCGTGTCCTTCATCCAGGCGTTCCGGCAGACCCGGAAGGCGGCGCGCGAGCTGGACCGGAACACCCTCGAACAGGTCCTTAAGAGCTCCGATCCCACGCTGCGCGCGGTCTTTGCCGAGGACGGGGCTGCGCTGATCGGCCTCCTCATCGCCTTCGCCGGGATTTTCCTGCACCAGGTCACGGGATCTTCAGTGCCGGACGCCGTGGGGTCCATTCTCGTGGGTATCCTGCTGGCCGGCGTCGCCGTCGTACTGATCGAGCGGAACCGGCGCTTCCTGGTGGGTCAGGCAGTGACCAGCGATATCGAGGGCAGCATGGCCCGCCGACTCCTGGAGCACCCCGAAATCGAGCGCATCACCTATCTGCATCTCGAGTACGTCGGCCCGCGCAAGCTTTACGTCGTGGCGGCAGTGGACATACTGGGGGACCTCCGCGAACACGACGTGGCCGTGGCCTTGCGCCGCGTTGAACGCGAACTTGAGGACCACGAAACCGTCGAGGAGGCCGTCCTGACACTCGCCACCGCGGACGAGCCCTCGCTGGACTTCCCTGCCCTTGAAGGGCAACGCTAACTCAGGCTCATACGCCGTTCGCCGGCGCGTCCAGGCCGGCCGGTGGCTGCAGAAGAGCCCCCGAGGCCAGCAGCGCCTCGAGAACAGGGGACGGGCTGGGACTGGCAAGGAGGAAGCCCTGCCCCATGTCGCAACCGAGGGAGCGCAGGAGATCCAGCTGCCCGCTGTCCTCGATGCCTTCGGCGATGACGGCCAGGTCCAGTTTCCGGGCCACTTCCAGGATCCCCTCAAGCATCGCTGTGGCCGGGGCGTCCCCAGGCAACCCGGACAGGAAGGCGCGGTCGATCTTGAGAATGTCCGCAGGTAGCACCGCGAGCGTGCTGAGCGAAGAGAACCCGGTCCCGAAGTCGTCGATTGCGATTCGTACGCCGAAGCTCTTCAGCCGGTTAAGGGCGGCGACTCCGCCATCGGCGCTCGTGGCCAGGGCGGATTCGGTGACCTCGAGGATCACTTTGTCGGCCTGCGAAGCGGGGTGGGCCAGGATGCGCTCAAGGGCTGCCAGGTTCCGGTCGCTGGACAACTGAAGCGTGGAGAGATTGACCGAGACCCAGAGGTCCCCGGCCGTGCCAGGGGAGCGGCGCCAGCCGGCGACGTGACGGCTTGCGGTGTCCAGCACCCAGCAGCCGATGGAACCGATCTCGCCGGTTTCCTCGGCCAGGGGGATGAAGTCGGCCGGTCCCAGCCGGCCCAGGGTCGGGTGTTCCCAGCGGACCAGGGCCTCCACTCCGGCGATCTCACCGGTGCCCAGGTTAACCACGGGCTGGTAGTCGAGGCGCAACTGCCCGGCCTGCACGGCTGTGGCAAGGTCCGCCCGGAGGGCGGCACGGAAGGTCATTTCGTCGTAGCCCCGGGCATCGAAGAGCTGGTAGCGGCCCTTGCCGCCGTGTTTGGCCATGTACATGGCGAAGTCGGCCTGCCGCATCAGCTCGGCTGGATCTGCAGTCCCGGCGCCGCGCTGGGCGGCGCCCATGCTGACGGATACCTTGAGCCGGACCTCATCGATGCTGAAGGTGTCGCGCAGCGCGTCCTGGATACGCCCGGCGACGTCGTCCGTCGCCGTGCCGCAGTCATCCATCACGACGATCGCGAATTCGTCCCCGCCCAGCCGGGCGACGAGGTCATGGGCGCGCACGCAGCCCCGGAGGCGTTGGGCTAGCTGAATAAGCAACGCGTCGCCGCCCTCATGGCCCAGGGAATCATTGACGTCCTTGAAGTCGTCGACGTCGATGATCAACAGGCCTTCGCGGTGGTCGCTGCGCCCGGCGCCAAAGCCTTCCTTGCCTTCCGGGTGAGGAGCCCCGGGGCCAAACACGGCGGCGAGGCGTTCGGCGAGAACCGCCCGGTTGGCCAGCCCCGTGAGGGGGTCGTGCGTGGCGCGGAAGGTCAGTTCCAGGTGACTGTCATGCACCGTGGCGGCCATGGAATTGAAGGCCTCGGCCAACTGGCCGAGTTCGTCGTCGCGGACAACGCTGATCCGGTGGCTGTAGTCGCCGGATTGCAGCTTCACGACCCCACGGTACAGCCCCTCCACCGGGCGCATCAGGTACCTGGTCATCCGTCGGCGGAATAGGAACACGCCGCCCACGGCCAGCGCAAAAAGGGCTATGCGGCCGGTCGACACCATCTGCTGGAGCTCGGCACCGTGAGCGACGCCGTCGTCGAGCGCGTCAAGCGAGGCGCGACGGACGTTAGCCAGCAACGCGCGGGCCCTCGCGCCCGATGCGGCAAACGCCGGCGCCTCCGCCACGCGGTTGCCGTGGAGACTGGCCACCTGGCTTCCCCAGAGACCGTGCGCGGACAGTCCCTCCTGCCACGCGGTCCGGGCCTCGCGGACTGCGTCCCGCATGCCGTACGCCACCGGCAGGATCCCGGCGGCGGCATCGAACTGGGCGGAGACGTCCTTTTGCTGCTGCAAAAAGGCGGATGGATCCACTGCCCCTGCGGACAACAGTTGGAGCCCGGCTTGTTCGTGGGCATCAAGGCCGGCCCGCAGTTCGGCGACGGCCTCCGACTCGTCGCGGTGCTGCGCGGCGGCGTGCTGCATATGGTCCGTGACAACACGGACGCCGACGAGGGTTACCGCGGCCCCGGCGACCAGGGCCACGAGTACCAGCGTGAAGGCCCTGGACCATTCACGCTGCAGGCTCCGCGGGCGGGCGGGCATCCCGATCCGCGTCCGCGGGCCCGTCGGTCCATCTGCCGGCTCAGCCGCCCCAGCGTGGGAACGTCCCGGGGAATTTGCGGGGGCCGACGACGACGCAGCAGCAGGGTCCGCCAACCTGCTGTTGGACTTACGCATACTCAGCCTCCGGCCACGTGCCGGCACTCGCCGCATCGTCAATCAAGGAGCGTAGCCGACCTGGCCCCGGCGGGTCATGTCCGGCTACCTCCTGACACTATTGTGAAGCATGTGACAGCAGTGTAGTCGGCGGACGGCCGACACTGTAGCGCAGCGTGCCGGAACTTCACCTGCCAGGTTCGAATTCTCCTGCCTGGCTGGGCCTCCTGCCGGGGGCTAGCTGAGGCAGTCGGCGCAGTACGCGTGGCCGGCCTTCTCCTTGGCCAGTTGGGACCGGTGCCGCACCAGGAAACAGGAATAGCAGGTGAACTCATCCTCTTTTTGCGGAATGACCGTGACGGTCAGTTCCTCGCCGGAAAGATCTGCTCCCGGAAGCTCCACGCCTTCGGAGGTATCGGCCTCGTCGAGTTCGCGGACAACGCTGCGGGCGTCAGGCGCATTCGCCGAACGGAGCGCCTCCAGGGAAGCGTTGCGGGATTCCGCGACGTCGGAGCGTACTTCGTCATAATCGGTTGCCACCTGGTGGTACTCATTTCAGTTGCTGGGGGTGTGATTCAGTGTCTCTCCGGAGATCCGGATCTCCGGATCTCCGGATTGAACGGTACAGCATGACGCCGTGTAAATGCTGGGGACCGGGGGAGTCGTGGCAGTGACTCTCGCGACACCCGGAGGCGCCCGCCCGCGGCGCTGCCCTGCACGCTTCGTTCGCCACTGGTCACCGGGGCGTCACGTGCTGTTAATTTGCGTGCCCTAGCCTGATTCTTTAGGGACCATCCACCTTGGGCACCATCCGCACCATTCGTCGGGAGGGATTCACCATGGCCGATATCGCTGCAGTGCTGGGACGGCTCACGCAGGACGAACTCAATGAACTGCGGTCCCTGGGCCCCAGTGGGCACCTGACCCGGCGCCTCACCGACGCGATCGACCGCGCCGCCGGCGGTCCCGGGGCCGGGCGCGGCTACTACGTCCCCAACGGGAGTGTCAGTTCCACCGGAGGACCCCATGTGATCCTGCGCAGCGATGTCTCGGGCTGGCTGTTCGGGCCGGCCCCGCAGGCCTAACCGGACGGCAATTAGCACCACCCTCTCACTAGACGCACCGGATTCCTTCCAGCCCGGCCCATCAAGGGCCATACTGGCTCAAAGGGAGGGGGCCGGATTGCGGATTCTGATGGTCGAGGATGAGCATGCCCTGGCGGAAACAGTGCGCCGCGGACTGAAGAATGAGGGGTTCGTGGTCGACGTCGCCCACGACGGCGTGCGGGGACTCTCTGCGGCGCTGGAGAACGCGTACGATGCCATCCTTCTGGACCTCATGCTGCCGCGGATGAACGGCTATGACGTCTTGAAGGAATTGCGGCAACGCAAAGTCTGGACCCCGGTTCTGATGCTCACGGCCAAAGACGGCGAATACGACCAGACCGATGCCTTCGACCTGGGCGCTGATGACTACCTCACCAAGCCGTTCAGCTTCTTGGTCCTGGTGGCCCGGATCAGGGCGCTGATCCGGCGCGGAGCACCAGCCCGGCCCGTCATCATGACTCTTGGCACCTTGTCGCTGGACCCCGTCAGCCACAGTGTGCGCCGCGGCGATACCCTCATCAGCCTCACGGCCAGGGAGTACGGGCTCCTGCACTACCTGATGCGACGGCACGACCAGATCGTCTCAAAGGCGGAGATCCTGCAAAACGTCTGGGATCCGGCTTTCGAGGGCGCGAACAACGTTGTGGAGGTCTACATCGGCTACCTTCGGCGCAAGATCGATGTCCCGTTCGGAATCCACACCCTGACCACCGTGCGCGGCATGGGCTACCTGCTCAGCGCCGACCCGATCCCTGGACCCCGTGCCGCCGGGATTCGCGAGGAATGACGTCCACCGGCTCCGCAGTCTGCGTAGGTTCCGGAAGGGGAAAGGCCATCTCAAACCTGCAGTAACCTGCTGGTCCGTCCGTCGGCCGGATGCTCCCATGATGGGCTGCCACAATTCCCGCTGCGATGGCCAGGCCAAGTCCGCTGCCACCGCCCTCCCGGGAGCGGCTGCCGTCGAGCCGGACAAATCGTTCGAAGATCCGCTCCCGGTCCGCCTCCGGAATGGGGTCGCCGTCGTTGTCGACCGTGATGACGACCCGGTCCCCGGCGGTGTGCAGGTTCACGGCAACCCGGGACAGGGCATGGCGGTCGGCGTTGTCCAGGACGTTCCGGAGGACCTGCGCCAGCCGGTGGGCGTCGCCGCGGATCCGTGCCGGAACGAGCTCCACTGTGATCTGGTTCCGGCTGGTGGACCGCAGCCGGCGGATCTCCTGGTCCAGTACGTCGTCAAGATCGACGTCCTTCTGCTCCACCTTCGGGCCGCCATCATTGGCTTTGGCCAGCGTCAGCAGGTCCTCCACGAGGAAGCTCATGCGGGACGTCTCCTCGGCGAGGACATCCTTCATCTGCAGCCACATCGCCCCGGTCGGGTCCGCAGCGGCGATCTCGATTCCGGCCCTCAGCGTGGCCAGCGGGCTGCGCAGCTCGTGGCTGGCGTCCGAGACGAACCTGCGCTGTTCACTGTCCGAGGCCTGCAGCCGGTCCAGCATCGTGTTCATGGTCAGCGCCAAGGCCTGGATTTCGTCGTTGGTGGGCGGCACATCAACGCGCCCATCCAGCCGCTCGGCGTTGATCCGGGCCACCTGGCCACGGATCCGCTCCACCTGGCGGAGGGAACGCCCCACCAGGAGCCACACGGACGCTGCCACGGTGACCAGAAGCAGCGGCGTGGCTCCCAGCATGAACCACGCGACCGTGGAAAGGGTGTCGGCCTGTATCTGTGAGGCCTGGGCCACCACCACCGTATAGCTCAGCGTGCCGGTCCGTGCTCCCACGGTGACGATGTGGTAATCGTCGGTGTCCCCGATGCTCGGCAGGCTCGAGACGTCTTGCGTCATGGTCTGGCCCGGGCCGGGCCGCTGGGCTGAGAGCGGGGCGTTGGCGACCTCGGGATCCGAGCTGGCCAATACGTACCCGGCGGTATCCAACACCTGGACGAACTGGCCGGCATGCGCTGTATCAACGATGTAGGCGCGGGCATCCGCGACGTCCATATCCTCCATTTCGGCGACCACGTCCAGCGCCTTCTGCTGGGCTGCGGCGTCGCTCGATCGCGCCAGGGATGCCTGCAGCAGGATAAGGAGGACCACACCGCCGAGCAGCAGTGCCACGGCAACGACCCCGACGGCGACCGCCGTCGACTGCTTCCGCACGCCCCAACGGATCTCGCCCCTGCCGGAACGGCTGGATGAGGCTCGTTTGCCCACTGCCATGCTCCAAGAATGCGTCAATACGCGGATCCGGACAACCATCACGGCGGCATTGCCGTGGTCTCCCGCCCGGGCCCACACCCCCGGCGGCGGCCGGAGCGGTCCGCGGGCGCGCACGGTCCCCCCGGAATAGGATGCTCTCAGTCCATTCTCAGCCGGATGCGGGACAGTGGAAATAGGCCGAAGAAGGTCGGCCGCCGGCCATCACGGGGCCGTTCGTCCATAGATTCCGGCCGCACGCTCTCCTCAACCAGTGTGCGGCCGGACACGACATTCCTTCGCTACGCCGCAACTTTTGACCACCACGGCTAGGTCCCGGCCCGTCAGGCCGATGAGCCGCGGACCAGGACCTCACGGCCGGGGCGTTACCCGGAGCCAGAGGAACTGCTGGGCCTGCAGGACAAGCCCCGCGTCGAGGCGCAGCCGGGCGCCGGTCAGGATGTCCACGGCGCCGGCCGCGAAGCCGGAAAACGTCACAGCCGCTACCTGCTGCGGGCTGTCGGTGAAGTTGGCCAGCGCGAGGACCAGCGCTCCATCTCCCGGACGCTGGTACCCCAGGACACCCGGGTTGTTCGTGGCGAACCCGACCAGCAGGGTGCCGGCCAGTTCCGGCGTCACGGACCGTACGGAAATCATCCGGCGCAGCCCGGCGTAGACCGCCCCGGCGGGGGTTTCCTGGTCCGCACGCTGCGCGTAGTCGTCGGCCGGGTAGTGCGGCCGGTGCACCCAGCGGCTGTCCGTTCCGTGGCCTTCCTCGACGGCGTACTGGTAGTCGTTGGACTGTCCCACTTCGTCACCGAGATACAGCAGCGGAATGCCCCCGGTGCTGAAAGCCACCGAATGGGCCAGCAGGATCCGGTTCACCGCCGCAGCTGTTCCACTCTCCAACCCGCACAGCGACGCCGTGGTGCCAGAAATCCGGCAATCGCCGGTGCGGGGGTTGTCCTGAAAGGGCACGCCGCGGGCGAAGCTTCCCGGGAAACGGTTCACGTAGAAGGAATTGAGGAACCGCCGGTGCTCGAAGGCATTGATGCCCAGCTCGGCGGCGTCCTCATCCGCAAACGTCCAACCGATGTCGTCGTGGCTGCGGACGTAGTTGACCCAGGACGTGCCGTCCGGGATATTGTGACGACGCTCCAAGGCCTGGTTGAGGAGCGAAACGTCGCGGGTGGCCAACGCCTCCCAGATCAGGGCCATCTGCAGGGGATTGTAGGAGAGCTGGCACTCGGCGGGGTCGATGTACCGGGCCACCTCATCGGGGTGGACGATCGCCTCGGATTTGAACAGCAGCGACGGCGCGGCCAGCCGGCACACGGCATTGAACGCCTGCAGCAGCGTGTGGGCTTCGGGCAGATTCTCACAGGGCGTGCCGAGCTGCTTCCAAATGAAGGCCACGGCGTCCATCCGGAGAATGTCCACGCCCTGGTTGGCCAGGAACAACATTTCGCCGGCCATGGCCCGGAAGACGTCCGGGTTGGAGTAGTTGAGGTCCCATTGGAACGTGTGGAAGGTGGTCCAGACCCACCGTCCGTCCGGCAAATCGACAAAAGAACCAGGGTGGTCGTCCGGAAAGATTTCGCGCACAGTTTGCTCGAACGCGTCCGGCATCGACCGGTCCGGGAAGATCCAGTAGTAGTCGCTGTACGACGGGTCGCCCGCGGCCGCCTTCCGGGCCCACTCGTGTTCGTCGGAGGTGTGGTTGAAGATGAAATCGACGACGAGGCTGATGCCGTTCGCCCGCAGCTCGGCGGCAAGCTCACGCAGCTGGGCCATGGTGCCGAGCTTAGGATTGACGTCGCGGTAACTGGAGACGGCGTAGCCGCCGTCGGAGTGCGGTTCGGGGGCCAGGAACAACGGCATCAAGTGCAGATAGGTGAGGCCCAGTTCCTTGAAATAGGGGATCCGGGCGCGGACACCCGCCAGGTCCTCGGCGTACCGGTCGACATAGCAGACGCCGCCGAGCATGGTGTTGGCCTGGAACCAGCCGGTGTTGTGTTCCCGTTCGGCGTCGAGGCTCTTGAGCTCCGCCGGCCTCTCGGCCCACGACCGGGCGGACTGCATTACGAGTTCCGTGAGCTGATCCAACCAATCGTGCCGTGCGCCGTAGAGATCGTGGAACAACCGGAACAGGGCCGGGAAATGGCGGTCGAAGCGCTCTTCGAAGACCGCCCGGTCCGGCCCGTCCCACCCGATTCCTGTGCCCGGCGCCAACGCCTGGAGCACATGCCGGCGGGCCTCTTGATCGATCAGGGCGGGTTCAACCATGGAGGTCTCCTTTGACGAACTTCGGCCCCCGACGGCGCCGCGACAGTTGACATCCTTGCAGACGGACGGACCGGTGCCCAGTGCAGGAGCCACGTATCCCCGGGCGTCGTCCGGCTTACGCAGGCACCCGGATGACGAGTGGGTCCATCGCCTGGCCGTCGGCGTACTGGCCGTCGAACAGTTCCGAACCGGCCTGGGATACGGCCACCTCGACGCGTTCCCAGACCAGGAACCCTTCCATGTTGCGGGGCGCGGCCGTACGCAGGGTGCCGACATCCAAGCGGTCCGTCCCGCCGCCGTCGCCCGTGCTGATGGACAGGACCCCGTGCCCGGTCGTGAACTCGACCCACGGATCCAGCAGCCGGACGAACATCATTCCGTGGTGTCCGGCAACGCGGACATCGCCGCGGAAGCGCAGCACGCCCGTGCCGCTGGCGGGGTCGTACTCGGAGCCGGCGGGGGCGAAACAGAACTCCCCGGACGCGGTCACCGTGGCGCCGTCGGCCGCGGAGACGGCACCGTCAGGCAGTCCCGAGATGTAATCCATGAAGCTGCGCTTGATGCCCCAGGTAAGGCCCGGCGGGGGCAGCGGAGCGGGGGAAGCGGACGCTGGTGTCACGTAGGTTCTCCTGGGCTGTCGGGCGGATCTACGTCCGAGCCTAGCCGTGGATCCGCGCCGGGCTGAACTGTTGCTCCGCAGCCGCTTCATCCGGCGTATTTCTCTGACGGCGTAGGCACTCCAGGACTACTGCCGGGGCGGCGGTGGTTGACTTGGATGAGTACCGGTTTGCAGGAGGTGCACAGTGGCCGCGTCCATCAGCAGGGTATCCGGATCCGAGGTGTCCGAAGACCCCCTGGATTCCTATTCCGCAACGGTCATCCGCGTGGCCGAGGCTGTCACACAGCACGTCGCAGCGCTCGAAATGACCGGCAACGGGCGCAACGGCAGGCTCAGGGTCGGTGCGGGTTCGGCCGTGCTGTTCACCTCGGACGGGTATCTGCTCACGAATGCCCACGTGGTGGGCGGCGCCCAGTCCGGCCATGCCGTCTTCGCCGACGGCACCAGCACGGCTGTTGACGTGGTGGGCGCCGACCCGCTCTCCGATCTTGCCGTGGTCCATGGCAGGGCGCCCACGGCGGCGCCGGCGGAAATGGGCGACGCCGAATCCCTTCGGGTCGGCCAGCTGGTTATCGCCGTGGGCAATCCGCTCGGGCTCGCAGGCTCCGTCACCGCCGGCGTGGTAAGCGGGCTTGGCCGTTCCATCCCCGTCTGGTCCGGGCGGAGCCGGCGCGTGATCGAGGACGTCATCCAGACCGACGCGGCCCTCAACCCCGGCAGTTCAGGCGGGGCGCTGGCGGACGCCCGCGGCCGGATCGTCGGCATCAATACCGCCGTGGCCGGAGTCGGGCTCGGCCTGGCGGTTCCAATCAACGCCACGTCCCGGCGGATCATTGCTTCGCTGCTCAAGGACGGCCGTGTCCGCCGGGCGTACCTGGGTCTGGTTAACACGCCGATCCAGCTGCAGCCAAGCGCCGTCGTCCGGACAGGCCGCAGGGAGGGCCTGCTTGTGGTCGAAGTCCTGCCGGGGTCGCCGGCCGAGCGCGCCGGGCTCCGGGCCGGCGACATCCTCCTGAAGGTCGGACAGATGTACGTGTCCAACGCCGAGAGCCTGCAGAAACTGCTGTTCGCCGAAGCGATCGGGGAGCCCTTGGAACTTGCCGTGCTCCGTGACGGCTCGGACCTCAGGCTGGTGGCGGTGCCCGCGGAGATGACCGACAACCAGTAGGGAAAATCCCGCCCAGAGAGGGCGATTTTACCCGCTGAAATAGTCCCGCCGAGGCCGAATTCCTGCCCTGCTTAACTACTTGGGTCCAAATTGCGGCCGCCCGCGGAATTACTTGTTTGGCGCCGCAAATACCTGCCCGCCGCTCCACGTCCTTACTCAACGGTACTGACGCCTGTACCCGTCTTTCTTTGGGCGAAAGATCGGGTAGCGGCATGCCTTGTTGCGCCCGGCCGGGCGTGTCACGGTGTCATTGGAAAGCCGGAGGGAACAGTGTCTCAGTACGGCCTGGTTTCGATGTTGATCCGGCTCTTCGCAGACGATTGAGTTCGTTTTACCTGGGGAAATCGGAGAACATCGTGGATAGCCCAACGGAAATTACACCCTCCATTTCGGTCCGCCTATTCGGATCATTCGAAGTGCGCCGGGACGGCGTGGCGTTGACGGCCGCCGACATGGGGGGATGCAAACCCCGGCACATACTGGAAATTCTTCTGCTGAACCTTGGCACGCCCGTGTCCAAGACCCGCCTGATCGATCTTCTCTGGGGCGCCGGCGCGAGTGATGGCTCCGTGGCGACGCTCGAGAGCTATATCAGCGGTATCCGGCGTGCCATACAGCCAGGCCAGACCAAGACCGGTCCGCTCCGCACGGCCAACAGCGGTTACGTCCTGGACCCCACCCTCGTGGATCTGGATTTGTTCCGGTTCCGTGGACTGGTCCGCGACGCCGGTGAGCTGGCTCCGGATGAGGCGTACCCTTTGATGCTCGAGGCCCTGGAGATTTCCGCCGAGCCACTGCTCGGGTTCGAGCTCGCCTCTGACTGGGCGGAAGAGGCTCGCGCACGCCATGCAGCCGAGAAAGTGGCGCTGCAGATCCTCGCGGCCGAAACGGCGGCCCTGCTGGACAAACCGGACGAGGCCGTCAACCTGGTTCAGGCTGCCATTCGGGCGGAACCCTTGAACGAGCGGGCCTGGACGGTTCTGGTGACAGCCTATGAACAGGCCGGCCTGCCGGCGGAAGGCCTGGCGGCGTATGACCGTTGCCGCAGGCTCTTTGACCGCGATCTTGGCTGCACCCCGGGCCCGGCCCTGCAGGAGGCTCATCTGCGGCTCCTGCGCCAGCGTGCGGAAAGTAATTCCGAACTCTCCGAGGTATTGGCGGCGCTGCTCTACCTGGGTGAGCGGTTGAACGCGCCCAAGAGCCGGCAGCTTCCGGCGGCGGAGTCGCGGCGCATGCATGAGAATGCCGGACGGGTGCTTGATTCCTTCCTCCAGCGCGTCCGGGCCGCGGTCTGACGCCCCGCATCCCCGTCCCCGGCGGGCCGGCAGCGCCAATTTGAAGGGCACAAAAGGCTGCCACCGCCGGGACGAGGAGTTAGCTTGGTCACGTGGCCGGGATTCTCGGGAAATTCCGTCGTGCCGGGCCCCATACTTGGAATGACCCTGGCGGGCAGTCCCACCGCCGGGTGTGAGGAGGGCCCATGGAAACCTTGAAGAAAGTCGTCACGAACGAGTACTTCCCCGCAGCTGCAGTGCTGTCCGGGGTCATCCTGTTCTGGATCCTGGGCCTCTTCGGCGGACTGTCGCTCCTGAGCACCCGCCAGGCCCCGGTGACCACCCTGACCTGGATGATGTTCGTCTATGCCGCAGCGGTGCTCTCGCCCCTGGCCGGGCTCGTCGCCGCCATCGACCTCGTCCGTCGGTGGCTGCGGAACCGGCAGACGAGCGCGGCGGAATCCGCCTAGCTCGCCACGATTAGCCGGCACCGCACCCAGCCCGCAGCGGACCCGGCCCGCAATGTACGCTGTGCCGTCGCCGCCGGGCGTCTTCCGCTACTCGAAGCGGGAAGGATCGCCCATGCCGCGCCGGACGACTTCCGCGACGCCGCTGGAGAAATCGATCACCGTGGTTGGCTCAGCACCGCAGTCGCCGGAATCGATCACGGCATCCACTACGTGGTCCAGGCGCTCCTTGATCTCCCACCCCTGCGTAAGAGGCTCTTCCTCGTCCGGTAGCAGCAGCGTGCTGGACAGCAGGGGTTCGCCGAGCTCGGCGAGAAGTGCCTGGACCACGTGGTTGTCCGGGATGCGCACGCCGACTGTCTTCTTCTTCGGGTGCAGCAGCCGCTTGGGGACCTCCCGGGTGGCGGGCAGGATGAAGGTGTAGCTGCCGGGGGTGACGGCCTTGATCCTGCGGAAGACATCGTTGTCGATCTGGACGAACTGGCCCAACTGCGCGAAGTCCTTGCAGACGAGCGTGAAGTGGTGTTTGTTATCGAGTTGGCGGATGCTCCTGATTCGGTCCAGCGCCTCCTTGCTTCCCAGCTGCGCGCCGAGGGCATAGCAGGAATCTGTGGGGTAAACGATCAGGCCGCCTGAGCGCACGATCTCTACCGCCTGGAGGATGGAACGCGCTTGGGGGTTCTCGGGGTGCACATCGAAGTATCTCGCCATGGCACGAGCTTACGCCCGACGGCGGACCAGTCACCTACTGTGCGGCCCGACCAGGCAGCGGCTCAAGCCGTCCGCGGTCTCAAACATTACGGCCGTCAAGTCTGCCCGAAAGTGTGCCCCGCCGAGGCGTGCTTCAGTCGGGTGCGAACCGCAAGCTGGATGCGTAGTGGGCCAGACCCCTTTCGCGCAGGGATTTCAGCAGGCGAACCGTCTACGAGCGGAGCGGGACACAATATGGGTACTCGTCGTGGATGCGCTGCTTGCATCGGGTTGCTCATCCTGCTCCAATTTGGCGTTGCGGGCTGTGGCCCGCCCACAGGGCCGCTTGATCCCTTTGCTCAGCAGACCGCTCAGTCCTCCGGTTCCGCCACTGCGCCCAGTCCGCCGCCGACTGGGTCCAGTGAGTCGCCTAGTCCGCCGCCGACTGGGTCCAGTGAGTCGCCTAGTCCGCCGCCGACTGGGTCCAGTGAGTCGTCCACTCCGACACCGACAGAGTCCACTCAGACGCCCACTCCGACCCCCACTGAGACTACGCAGTCCCCGACACCAGCCTGCACGTCCCCAACGGCGGTACCAGGCACGCCGCCGCCGCCATGCGTGACGTGTTCGTCGGCAGCGCCGAATGGAACACCGGCAACCTGTGTGACGTGTCCGCCGCCGGGGCCCGACGGGTCTCCTGCGCCGTGCGTGACCTGTCCGGCGGCCTTACCCGACGGACCCCCTGGATCTTGTGTGACGTGTCCGGCGGCCGAGCCCAACGGAACGCAGGCACCATGTGTGACGTGCCCAACCTTGGAACCTGACGGGAGTCCCTCGGGGTGTGTGACGTGTGCACCAGTGGAATCTGGCGGGAGTCCGGCTTCCTGTGTAACGGCCGCAGGACTCGAGCCGAAGGAATGCGCCGTGCCTCAGACGACGCCGACACTCGGAGCGGGGCCGGCAGAGACTCAAGGGGTGACCCCGTCTCCGACTGCTTCGCCATGTTCTTCCTAGTCCGGTTCTCCGCCGGGCTGGGTCCGTCAGCGGCCGTGCTCATCCGCCGATGATGACGGTGGGGCACCCCGGACCCGGAGCAATGGGTGTCCCGTGCAGGCTCAGGTCGCCCACACGAGCGGCGGGAAAGCCGCCGATCATCACGGTCAGGCTGCCGCTGGCGATGCCGTTCGGTGCAGGGGAAACGCAGACGATGCCACCGGGAATGGAATTGGCGACTGCGGCCGGCATCCCCCCGATGAGAACGGTCACCACGGCCGCGGCCGGGGTGACGGGTCCGCCGGCATGCGGTTTGGGGC
>NZ_JBFUJJ010000019.1:0-63360 GCF_056401435.1 Arthrobacter sp. P4_F10 | reverse complement strand
CCCTCTCGGCGACTTAGAAAACAATACACCCACCCACGCCCCACCGCAACTCCACCCCACACACCCGCCCCACCACCCCAAAACCCCGCCACCACAGGCCACAACCACCCAAAAACACCCCAACACCCGCCCCGCCGCCCCAACCCGGAACTGTGCACTGCATCACCACAGCACCAACCGCAGCCAACAACACCGCCGCCGGCACCACCGAAAGAACACCCCCGCCGCTCGCGGCCAGGCCCCGCGGCCGGGCCCTCGATTGGCACCCAGGAATTCGCGCCCCGGCATTCGCTCCCAGGCGTTAAACGCAAGAAGGGCCGGCAACCAAACGGTTGCCGGCCCTTCTTCAAGCCACTGGCTTCAGGAGTGCTGAATTACCAGGAAGACTTTGTGATGCCCGGGAGCTCACCGCGGTGAGCCATGTCGCGGAAGCGAACACGGGAGATGCCGAACTTCTGGAAGGTACCGCGGGGACGGCCATCGATGATGTCGCGGTTACGCAGACGTACCGGAGAGGCGTTGCGGGGAAGCTTCTGCAGGCCGAGGCGAGCAGCTTCGCGTACTTCGTCGGTTGAGTTGGGATCAACCAGAGCCTTCTTCAGTTCGAGGCGCTTTGCAGCGTAACGCTCGACGATGACTTTACGCTGTTCGTTCTTAGCGATCATTGACTTCTTAGCCATGTGTTTAGCGCTCCTCTCGGAATTCGACGTGCTGGCGGATTTTGGGGTCGTACTTCTTCAGAACCAGGCGGTCCGGGTCGTTACGACGGTTCTTGCGCGTCACGTAGGTGTAGCCCGTGCCCGCGGTCGACTTCAGCTTGATGATCGGACGTACGTCCTTATCCTTTGCCATTAGAGCTTCACTCCTCGTGCCAGGATGGCGGCGACGACTACGTCAATGCCGCGTACGTCGATGGTCTTGATGCCACGAGCAGAGACCTGCAGCGTGACGTTGCGGCGCAGGGACGGAACCCAGTAGCGCTTCTTCTGGATGTTCGGGTCGAACCGGCGCTTGTTGCGACGGTGCGAGTGCGAAATGCTGTGTCCAAAGCCCGGCTCGGCTCCGGTCACCTGGCAGTGTGCTGCCATGACGACTCTCCTCAAAAAATAAATGAAACGGCTAACGGAGTTCCCGCTGACCGTGCGTTGGGCGGCGTCCGCATCCGGCTCCCGCCCCAATCACCGGGTCCGCGGGATTCAGGCAGACGGCGCAAACCGTCTGGTTTCCTCACTGCGGCGAAGATTGTGGGCCACGGGCACCTGACGATGGCGGTCCGTTGGACAGCCATTGCGAAGTGCCGGGATGCTGGGCGAATACAGGAATGCGCGCAACTTGAGCCCCTAACTACCGGCCTCCAAGACCGTCGATTTCTCTTCACGGGTCCTGCCAACCGGAGCAATTGCGCACGCTCCGCGCCACCTAGCGCCTACCAAGTCTACGAGTTCGGCGAATTAAAGACCAATCCGTCACTGAATGGTGTATAGGGCAGCAGCCGTCGGCCAGCCCGGGCAGTGGGCCGGAACCCTCCGAGGTCATATGCCCGACGAAGCAATTTCACAGCCAAATGATAGGCAGCGAGGCGATTCTGGGTCCATGAACACACAACTTCTGACGAGCCGACCCGAGGTTCGCCGCAGCTCCCGTGGCGCTGTGAACCCCTTCAGGGGGCAGCACCGGCGGCGGTTGCTGAGAGCGGATCTGCTGACGGTTCTTTTCTGGGCGTCCCTGGCGGGCGCCATCGCTTTGTGGCTGGCCGACGGCGGCATGGCCGGCTTCTCGACTCCAGCCGGCTCCTTCACCGCGTTGGGGATTGTGGCCGGCCTCGCCGGCATGGACCTGGTGCTTCTCATGCTGCTTCTGGCGGCCCGTATCCCGCTCATCGACCTCACAGTCGGCCACGACCGCGCCCTTGAGTTCCACCGCAAGCTGGGCAAGCCTGCCTTGTACCTGCTGCTCGCGCACGGGATCCTGATTGCGATCGGCTACGGCATGGCGGAAGGGCTGGATCCTGTCAGCGAGGCGGTTGCGCTGTGGGTCCTCGTGCCGGACATGTGGCTGGCCTACATTTCCATGCTCCTGTTCATCGCCGTCGTCGTCACCTCCCTGGTAGCCGTCCGACGGCGGTTTCCGTACGAATTCTGGTACGCCGTCCACCTCCTGACGTACGTGGCGGTCCTGACCGCGCTCCCCCACCAGTTCAGTGTGGGCGGCCTCTTTGCCGAAGGCACCTGGCAGCGCTGGTACTGGCTGGCACTGTGCATCGGAACCGGCGCCGCCCTGCTCTACTACCGGGTGGCCCAGCCGCTGGCAGCAACGTTCAGGCACCAGCTGACCGTCAGGCGGGTGGTACGGGTGGCCCCCGGAGTGGTGAGCATCGAGATGTCCGGCCTGCGCCTGGACCAGCTGGCAGGCAGCGGTGGCCGGTTCTTTATCTGGCGGTTTCTGGCTCCCGGACTGTGGTGGCACCCGCATCCGTTCAGCCTGTCCGCCGATCCCGTCAGTTTCGACGCCGCCGGCGAAGGGACGCTGAGGATCACGGTCCGCAACCTGGGCGCGGGTTCGGCCCAGCTCGCGTCACTCAGGCCCGGCACCAAGGTGGCGCTGGAGGGTCCGTACGGGCTGTTCAGCACGGCCGCGCGGAGCCGCAACCACGTGGTCATGGTCGGTGCCGGGATAGGCATTACCCCAATCCGTGCCCTGCTGGAGAGCACGCCATTCCAGCCCGGGAACGCCACTGTCATTCTCCGCGGCCACAGCGAATCCGAGCTTTACCTGGGCGAGGAAATCCTCGACCTCTGCCGGCAGCGGGGAGCCACGCTCTTCCATCTGACCGGCTCCCGCCCGGCCGGCGTCCGGACCTGGCTGCCGGAGAGTTCCGCGCGTGCCGGCCACCGGCTGGCCAGTTTTGACCCGCACGTCGCCGATGCAGATGTCTACGTCTGCGGGCCCGCCGCCTGGGCGCAAAGCGTGCTTGAGGACGCCCGCGCCGCCGGCGTCCGGGAAGACCAACTCCACTACGAAAGGTTCGACTGGTGAGAACCCGCGCAGCAGTTTCAGCAGCCCTGGCCTCCGCCGGCATCCTCATCGCAGGCTGGCAGTCGGGCGTCCACACGGCCGATACAAGCAGCTCCGTCGCGAGCGCGGCGACTGGCACCACCGGCGCCGAAGCGCTCGGCACGGACGACTCAACGGCTTCGTCCGGCTCGTCGGGCGCGGGCACTACAGGCGCCTCGGGCACCACGGGGGCCTCGGCCAAGGCAGTGGGGACGTACGCCGGCTCAGTCGTCCAGACCCGGTTCGGCTCCGTCCAGGTGCAGATCACCGTGCAGGCCGGAAAGATCACTGACGTCACGGCGCTCCAGCTGACCGATGCTGAACGCAAGTCCGTACAAATCAGCAACCGGGCGGCCCCGCTCCTGCGCGCCGAGGTGCTCCAATCCCAATCCGCGGACGTGCAGACCATCAGCGGTGCCACGGTGACTTCCGACGCGTACTTGAACTCCCTGCAGGCGGCCCTCGATGCAGCCAACCTCTGAGCTGGGCGGCTCTGCCCTGAAGGCCAGGACCTTTGGCTCCATGGGCACCGTCATCAGCCTGACCGTTCCTGCCGGGGCCGTTCCGGGAATAGCGGGGGACGGGGAGCGCGAACTCGACGCCACAGCTGCCGCCGTCGAACGGGTGTTTGCCCGCGCGGATGAGACATTCAGCCTGTACCGCCCCGATTCGGAGGCCAGCCGGCTAGCCCGCGGGGAGCTTTCTCTTCGGGACTCATCCGCCGGGATGCGGGATCGCTACGCCGAGGCGCTCAGCTGGCGGCTCATGACGGAGGGCTCATTCTCCCCGGAACGGCCCGACGGCGTGCTGGACCTTTCCGGGATCATCAAGGGCCACGCGATCGGGCAGGCCGGTGAGGCGCTGCGAAGCCGGGGGATGACTGATTGGTGCCTGAATGCCGGCGGTGATGTGCTGGTGATGGGCTCGCCCGTGCCAGGCAGCGGAGCTTCGTGGGCGGCCGGCATCGTTGATCCGCTGGACCGCTCGGCGCTGCTTTCCGCCTACGGACTGGGCGGGCCAGGCACCCGGCGGGCCCTTGCGACGTCGGGCTCGGCGGAGCGGGGTGACCACATCTGGACTGCGGGCTGCTGCGGAGTCGAGTTCACCCAGGTCTCCGTGGCCGCGGCAGACATTGTCACGGCCGATGTGCTCGCGACGGCGATCGTTGCGGGCGGGACCGCGATGCTGCACCGGGCCACTGACGGCTGGGACGTCGATGTGCTCGCCGTCCGCCGGACCGGGGAACTGCTCGCAACGCCGGGATTCCGCGCCTAGGTTGCCGTTCTAGACGTGGGTTAGCTGGCCGTACTTCGGCTCCAGGCCGTCGCCGGACGACTTGCCGGTGACGCGCCGGACAACCCACGGGCCGGCGAATTCGCGGACCCATCGGGCATTCGCACGGATGGCGTCCATGCGGCTCAGTTCAGGTACCGGAGTCATGGGCGGGACGTCTATCGAGTGCTCGTGGGCCAGGACCGTGAGGACGCGCTTGGCCATGTTCGCGTGGCCGGCGGCGGACATGTGCATCCGGTCCGTGGCCCACATGCCCCAGTCGTAGTACTCGCTGAAACGCCAGTAGTCGACCAGCAGGGCGCCGTGGTCCCCGGCGATGCCGCGAACCAGTTCGTTGTAGATGGCTGTGCGGCCGCGCATGGTGCCGAAAATTTTGGAGCCCCGTGCGTCGAAGCCGGTGAACATCACCACAGTGGCGCCGGTGGCCGTGAGCTTGCGGATCCCGGCGTCGTACTCGGCCAGCAGGTCATCGATGTCGACCTTGGGCCGGAGGATGTCGTTGGCGCCGGCGTAGATGCTGACCAGGGTGGGTTGGAGTGCGACGGCGGCATCCACCTGTTCGGCCATGATCTGGCGGAGTTTCCTGCCGCGGATGGCAAGGTTCGCGTACCCGAAGCCCGGATCGGCAGCGCCGAGCCCCTCTGCCACCCGGTCCGCCCAGCCCCGGACGCCGTTGGGCCGGGTGGGGTCGTCGTCGCCGACGCCTTCCGTAAAGGAGTCTCCAAGGGCTACATAGCGGGACGTGAAATCCATGGTTCAAGTCTGCCAGCAGTTGCCGCGAGCAACAAAGACGGGGCTGCCCGACGGCGGCGCAGTCAGCGTCGCGCTTAGCTGTCCCGCAGGATCCAGTGGTCGTCGTCGAGCCGGCCGACGATTTTTTCGCCGATCCGGGCCAGGTCCGCGACGTCCTGGGGGCTCAAGGCGTCGAGGAACAGCGACCGGACGGCCTCCACGTGGCCCGGGGCGAGCTTCACAATCGTCTCCATGCCGGCTTCGGTCAGGTGCGCCGTGGTGACGCGGGCGTCGCCGGGGTGCGGCCGGCGCTCAAGCCAGCCGCGGTTCTGCAGCTTGGTGACCACATGGGAGAGCCGGGACAGGGAGGCGCTGGTGCGCGCCGCGAGCTCACTCATGGGCAGGAAGCGCCCCTCGGCCTCGGAGAGCATCGCCAGCACGTTGTAGTCGAACAGGGAAAGCTTGCCCGCGGCATGGAGCTGGGTGTCCAGGGCTGCTGGCAGCATGGTGTTGATGCTGAGCTGGGCAAGCCAGGCCCGGCGTTCGTCGGCGTTGAGCCAGCGGGGTTCGGTCATGGCTACATTCTAGGAGACTGGAAGCTTGACGATTCAACTTCAGGCTGGGGAATTCCAGAAAAGTTCCCGCCTGTCCGCGGCCTGCTACCGGTAGGCTGGCCGCATGTACGTAGTCTCCCTGACATACAAGGTCCCCGACGACATTGTGGAGTTCCATCTTTCGGCGCACGTGACGTGGCTGCAGACGGCCTTCGACGAGGGTGTCTTCATGGTCGCTGGGCGCAAAATCCCCCGCACCGGCGGCCTGTTGCTCTCCAACGCGGACCGGGCCAGCCTTGACGCTTCCCTGGCCAAGGACCCTTTCTACGTCAATGGTGTGGCTGATTTCGAAGTCATGGAGTTCCACGCCAACAGGGTGGCTCCGGGCTACGAAAACCTGCTGGACAGCTGAGCCCTGGCGGCTACCCGGCGCCCGCCTGGCTGCCGTCGCGCTGATTCTGCAGCAGCTTCTTCAGGCCACCCTTGCGCGGGACCTTCACGGGTTCGGGCCAGCGCGGCCGGAGCTGGTCGCCGAGGGTGACGCCGCGGAGCTTGCGTCCAAACAAGGGCAGCACCCAGTCGTGGACCCAGCGGCGCTGCCGGCGTTCCCACTCCCGCCAGCCCGGTTTCACCGGCGGCTCCCACTCCTTGGGCTTGATCTTGTGGGGCACGCCGAGGTGGTCCAGGACCTGTGAGGCGAGGTATTTGTGGCCTGCCTTGGACATATGCAGCCGGTCCAAATCCCACATCCGCGGGTCATGGAATGCGTCGAAGCACCAGTAGTCCACCAGCACCGCGCCGTAGCGGCCGGCGATCTCGCGGACGCGCCGGTTGTAGAAGGCGTTGCGTTTCTTCAGCGGCTCCAGCAGCGCGGAGACCTTGACGTCGAAGCCGGTGAACAGCACCAAGGTTGCCCCTGTGCCGGCGAGCGCAGCCACCAGGGTCTCGTAGTCCTGCATGAGGGAGCCGATGTCCGTGCCGAAATCCAGGATGTCGTTGCCGCCCGCGTACAGGGTGACGAGGGTCGGCTCCATGGCCAGGGCGGGACCGAGCTGTTCGGTGATGATGTGGCGCAGCCGTTTGCTGCGGATGGCCAGATTGGCGTATTCCCACCCCGGCTGCGCTTTGGCGAGCTTTTCCGCGACCCGGTCCGCCCAGCCCCGCACGCCGTTCGGGAACCGCGGATCGTAGTCCCCCACGCCCTCGGTGAAGGAATCCCCCAAGGCAACGAAGACCCGCCGCCCACCTCGATCCGGAAGCAAAGGAAATGAACCCACCCAACCAAACTACCCACCCCAAAAAGCGGACAGGGAAAGGGAAGGTTAACCCAAGGTGATAGGCCCAGCGAGCGGCGGCCATGGTGAGTGTCGTTTGTCCCACACGGGGCGCACCGAAGGTGAGCCGGCCGCAGGACCGCAATCGCCGCTTTGCAAAGGAGCGCACCGAACGTGAGCCGACCGCAAGGCCGACGCCGGTGCTTTGCGAAGGAGCGCATCGCCGACTGAGGCCGCCCGCGGCCGAAGGAGGTGTCTAAGCGACGGCAAAGCAGCGGTGGCGGGCGAAGCCCGGAAGAACTTGCGGGAGCGTCGCAGCGGGAACCGCGAAAAGTGCAGGAGCGTCGCAGTGGGAACCGCAGAACCTGCGGGAGCGTCGGTTTACAGCTCGGCCTTGCCCTGCCGCCAGTACCCCATGAACGCAACCTGCTTCCGGTCGATCCCCACGTCCCGCACAAGGTACCGGCGCAGCTCCTTGACGGTGCCCGCTTCGCCGGCAATCCAGGCGTAGAACGGCAGGGCGCCGGCGGGCTTGTCAGGGTTTTTGCTGGCTCCGATCGCCGCGGCGTCCATCCGGGCGGGGGTCTCCCAAAGGATGTCCCGGTCCACGTTGACGTCATCGGGCTCCGGCCCGGCCCCGCCGGCGGCGGCCTTGATGCCTACCCAGCCAGGTTCGGGAACAGCGGCGCGGACGGCTTCCTGCAGGAGTTCGCCGTGCGGGAGTGAGCGGCCAATCGAGGCGCCGCGTGCCAGCCAGGTGATTTCGACGTCCGCGTCCGACAACAGATCCAGGAAGTCGCCGGCCTCGGGGACTTCAAGGAACGCGTGCCCGCTCATGTACGGCGGAAGGCTTTCCAGGATGGCGCTGATGGCCGGAACGGCGGTCTCGTCACCTGCAAGCAGTACCCGCTGGGCCAGGCCCGGCCGCCATTCGATGCCGGAGTAGGTCTCCGCCGTGACACAGTGCGCGGCCCGGTTGTTGGGTCCGATGATGGTGAGGGCGTCCCCCGGCTTGGCGTTCAGGGCCCAGTTCGCGGCGGGTCCGCCGTTGCCGGCGGCATCGAAGTGCAGCACGAAGTCGACGTCGATCTCCGGGTAGACGGCGTCGAGGCGTTCCTGCCGCACGGTGTAGGTGCGCATGGAGCCGCGGATCGCGGGATCCATGGCCAGCCATTCCTGGTACCAGCCGGACTGCTCCATCGCGAACACCGGCAGCGGCAGCGCCGTGCCGTCCCCGGCGAGGGACGGGATCATCAGTTTCACGCGTAGGTCCAGGGTTCCCCCGTGGACGCCGAAGTCACGCAGCGAGTACCCGCCGAAGGTGACGCGGCGGAAGTTGGGGCTGAGCTGCTGCACCGCGGCGACCGTCACGTCGAACGCCAGGGTCATCGGCTGGGTGGCCGGTTGGTCCCTGACCGCCGAAGGCGCGCGGCGTGCCCGCGCCTGGTTGAGGTCTACTGTCGTGCTGTCTTTTGCCTTGCTGCTAACTGCCCTCATGGGACCAACTCCAGGGTTGCTGTTTCGGCTTGTGGGAAATCGGTGTGGTGCCGGCCGAGCGGAATGATCAGTGGCGTGCCGGAAATGGGATCGGGCAGCACCCGCGAGTCGAGGCCGAAGACGTCACGGACCAGGTCCTCGGTGACCACGTCGGCGGCGGTGCCCTCGGCCACGATCCTGCCGCCTTTCATGGCGATCACGTGGTCCGCGTACCGGGCCGCCAGGTTCAGGTCGTGCAGGACGATTGCCACGGTGGTGCCGCGTTGCCGGTTCAGGTCGGTGACCAGGTCCAGGACCTCCACTTGGTGGGCCAGATCCAGGTAGGTGGTGGGCTCGTCGAGCAGGAGCACCTCGGTTTCCTGGGCAAGCGCCATCGCGATCCACACGCGCTGGCGTTGCCCGCCCGAGAGTTCGTCGACGTTCCGCCCGGCGAGTTCCAGCGTTTCGGTGGTTTCGAGCGCCCGCTGCACGGCTAGATCGTCGGCTGCGCTCCAGCTGCGGAAGAAGCCCTGGTGCGGGTAGCGGCCGCGGCCCACGAGGTCCCGGACCAGAATGCCGTCCGGGGCGGTGGGGTGCTGCGGGAGCAGGCCGAGGATGCGGGCGAGTTCCCTGGCAGGGCGGGAATGAATGTCCTTGCCGTCGAGGGTCACGGTACCGCGGGCTGGCTTCAGCAACCTGGACAGGCCGCGCAGGAGCGTGGATTTTCCGCAGGCGTTGGCGCCCACGATCATCGTCACTTTGCCCTCGGGGATCTCCGCCGTGAGGTCTTCCACCACCCGGCGCTGGTCGTACTGCAGCGTAAGGTTCTTGGCGTTGAGAACTGCCATGTCAGGCGTCCTTTCGGTTGGCTGTGACCAGGAGCCACAGCAGGAACGGGGCTCCCAGCGCGCCTGTGACCACGCCGACGGGAAGGACCGTGCCGTCCAGCAGCAGGGGGGCGATGTTGGCGGCAAAGTAGTCCGCGGCGAGGACAATCAGGGCGCCGACGAACGCGCCGGCCGGGAGGCTCGACTTGCCGGTGAAGCGGCGCGCGATGGGCCCCGCCAGGAAAGCCACGAAGGCCACGGGCCCGGCTGCTGCCGTGGCGACGGCGGCCAGGGCGACGGCAGCGGCCACCACGCCGAGCCGGGTGATGCCAACCCGGATGCCGAGTCCGGCGGCGGCATCGTCACCCAGTTCCAAGATCCGGAGGGGGCCGGCGAGGACGGCGACGGCGGGCATCAGGGCCAGCAGCGCGAGTGCCAGCACACTGGCGCGGTCCCAGCTGGCGGAGTTCAGGGATCCGTTCAGCCAGATCAGGGCTTCGGCCGCGGTGCGGATGTCGGCCCGCGTCATGAGGAAATTGACCACGGCGTTCAGTGCCGCGGCGATGCCGATGCCAGCCAGGATGAGTCGGCTCCCGGCTGCGTTGCCACGGTTGCTGCCGCCTGATCCGAGGGAACCGCTCCGGGAGATTGTGTAGATCAGGACGGCTACTGCCATGGCCCCGCACAGCGCCGCGCCGGAAACGGCGGCGCCGGAGGCCCCGAAGACGACGATGGCGGTGACGGCGGCCGCGCTGGCCCCGTAGCTGATGCCGATGACGTCGGGACTGGCCAGCGGGTTGCGCAGCATGGTCTGGAACAACGTGGCCGAGAGCCCGAAGGCAATCCCGATCATGGTGCCGACGACGGCCCTCGGGAGCTTGTTCTCCATCACGATGAAGCTGGCGCCGGGGATTTTCCCGCCACCGGTGAGGTGGGCCGTGAGGATCCTGAAGAAGTCCGGGATGGTGACGGTGTAACTGCCCAGCAGGATGCTGACGGCGAGGAGCACCACGACGGCGAAGGCGAGGAGGGCCGTGCGGCTCATGAACCGGGCATTGCCTGCCAGTTGGCGCTCCACGGGGGCGTTGTCTCCCAGCTCGTGCCTGACGTTGGCGAGGTCTGCCCTGCTCACAGCCCTGCCCCTTTCCCGCGGCGGACCAGCCACACGAAGACGGGCGCACCCACCAGGGCTGTCATGATGCCCGCGGGGACTTCGCCGGGCAGCAGGATGACACGGCCCACCACGTCCGAGAGCAGGAGCAGCACGGGCGCCAGGACCAGCGAGAAGGGCAGGATCCAGCGGTAGTCCGGGCCGGTCAGGAAGCGGACGGCGTGCGGAACCACCAGGCCGACGAATCCGATCGGGCCGGCCAGTGCCGTGGCCGAACCGCAAAGCAGCACAATGCCCAGCGCGGTGATGCAGCGGGCCAGGCCGACGCGCTGGCCCAGGCCGCGGGCAATGTCGTCCCCGAGGGCGAGGCTGTTCAGGATCCGCCCGGTGAACAGGACGATGAGTGCCCCGGCGGCCAGGAACGGCAGCCCGGGCAGGACCACCGACCAGTCCCGGCCGGCGATCCCGCCGACCTGCCAGAAACGGAACCGGTCCAGGGTGTCCTGGCTGGAGACCAGGACGACGTTCATCAGCGAATACAGCCCCGCACTCAGGGCCGCGCCTGCCAGTGCCAGCTTGACCGGCGTCGCCCCGTCGCGTCCTATGGACGCGATCAGATAGACCACGACGGCGGCGGCTGCGGAGCCGATGAACGCGAACCAGATGTAGCCGGTCAGGGCCGAAACGCCGAAGACGTAGATCCCGGTGACCACGGCGAGGGCGGCGCCGGCGTTGACGCCGATGATGCCGGGGTCGGCGAGCGGGTTGCGGGCTACCCCCTGCATGGCCGCGCCCGCCAGCCCGAGTGCGCCGCCGGCGAGCAGGCCCAGCACGGTGCGCGGGATGCGGGCGTGGATGACGGCGTGGTTGCCGTCGGTGGGGTTGAACTGCGTCAGCGCCTGCCAGACCGTGCCGAGTGGAACCCCGCGGGCCCCGACAGCCAGCGACGCTGCACAAACCAGAACAAGTACGACGACGGCGGCCAGCAGCCAGGCGGCCTGCTTTGCGGGGGCTTTCTTCCCGGTGGGGGCCGGCGGTGCGCCGGGCGCACTGGCGGCGGGCGCCGTCGTCGTACTGTTCGTCATGGGGAGGGTGTTACTTCGCTGCGGTGACTTTGTCCGCTGCGGTGGCCAGTTGCGGCAGGAACGTATCCAGTGACCACGGCAGGCTCAGCGGCGAGGAAGCGGAGATGGACAGCGTCAGGGTGTTGTCCGAGTCGGCAACCAGGGCGCCGCTCTTGATGGCCGGGATCTGGCCCAGCAGCGGGTCGGCCTTGATGGCGCCGGTGGTGGCCGCATCCGGCACCCAGGTCACGAAGATATCCGAGTTGAGTTCGTTGGCCTTTTCGGCGGACCACGGGATGAAGAATTCCTTGGAACCCTTGGAGTTGTCCTCCACAACGGATGCGAGCTTCATGCCAATTTCGCTGAGGAAGCGCGGGCGGTTGTCGTTGGCCGTGTAGACGTTGACGCCGTCGCTCTTGTCCGGCTCCAGGTTGCCGTAGATGAAGGATTTTCCGGCGATCTGCGGGTACTTGGAGACCTTGTCCTTGATGGTGGCCTCGGTGTCGGAGACCAGCTTGGCGGCGTCGGCTTCCTTGCCGAGGGCCTTCCCGATGATGGTGGTGGAATCCTGCCAGGAGGTGCCATAGGCGACCTCCGGCTGGGCCACGACCGGTGCGATTTCGCTGAGCTTCTTGAAGTCCTCCTCCGTCAGGCCGGAGTAGGCGCCGAGGATGACGTCCGGATTGAGCTTGGCGATCTCGGTGAAGTTGATGCCGTCGGCCTCGGAGAACTGGACGGGGGCCTTCGCCGAGCCGAAGCCTGCGCCGAGCTTCTCCAGCGCGGCGTCCTTCCACGGTGTGGAGCCCTTGTCGTTGCCGCCCCATTCGTTCTTGGGGACGCCAACGGGAACCACTCCGAGGGCGATGGCAACGTCGTCGTTGACCCAGGAAACGGTAACCACGCGCCTGGGCTGTTCCTTGATGGTGGTCTCGCCGAAGAGGTGCTTGATGCTGACCGGGAAGGCGATGCTGACCGGCTCGCTGGGGGCGTCCGCCGCCGTCGAACTTGCCGGCCCGGTGGAGCAGGCGGTCAGGGTCAGCGCGACGGCGGCCAGAAGAACCGCGGCCCGCCCTGCGGTCTTGCGGAGGCGGCGGCCGGCCGGGCGGCCGGCGGAACGGGGGAAGACGGCGGAAGCCACGGAACTCCTTAGGTAAGTGATGCAAACCTAAGTAAGGCTAGCCTATCCTTTGAGCAATTAGGAAAGGTTTGAGTAACGTAATTGTCTCAATCGGTGGTGCGGCACCAGATCCAGCCGCCAAAAAGGCAACGCGGGGAGGGTTGTGTCAGCGCAGGACGATGTCCACGGGGTTCGCCTCGGACCGCCAGGAGCCCTCCATGCCTTGACGTGGGGCAATCACCGGGGCGGTCAGGACGCCGGAGCGGTTGGTGCGCTTGTCCCGCAGGATCTCCGTCACCGACCCCAGGTGCCGGGAGAGGTCAATCACGTTCTCCGGCGCGGCCAGCAGCAGCTGGAAGCCGAACTCGTGCAGCGCCTTGATGCCGGCGCCGGCGAATTCCTCGGAGGCGAGCACGAAGGCTTCGTCCATCATCACGGTGCCGTAGGTAGTGAAGCCCTGTTCGGCGATGCCCAGCTGGTAGCTCAGCGCCGCCGCCATAATGAACGCGGTGAAGCGCTGCCGCTCGCCGCCGGACATGGAGCCGGTGTCCGCGTGCATGTAGACCTCGGTCTTCTTCGCACCCTTCCCCGCCCCCTTGGGGCCGGCGCCCTGGGCACCGGTACCCTGCACGTCGCGGTGCTCCTTGCACTGGATGAACAGATGGCCGCGGACGTCCAGCACCTCGGCACGCCAGCGCCGGTCCTCGGGAGTCTGCGAGCCGAGCCGCTTCACGAGCGTTTCGAGCGACTTGTAGCGGGTGGTGAGCTCGGCGTCGGCGTCCGTCTCCGCCCCGGACACGGCGGCGGACGCCGCATTGACCGGCTTGCCCGGCCTGGTGTGCCGGACCTTGAGCGCGTTCTGAATGGCGTCCTTGAACTGCTTCGCCGTCGCCGGCAGCGTCTGTTTGATGTCGAGTTCCAGGAAGCTGCCCTCGTGGAAGTTGACCTCGGACAGGATCCCGTTCAGCGGCAGAATGCGGCTGGTGATGGCGCGGCGCTCCTCGTCCAGAAGGTGCAGCAGGGTGGAAAAGGATTCGTGGGTCCGCTGGTTGAAGAACTGCCGGAACTCGGCCTCCTGTGCGGGCAGCCCGTCGCTGACAATCGCGTGGTAACGGGATTCGAACTCCCCCGCGGCGCCGATTGACGTGCCGTGGTCCGCGGAAATCGCCGTGCCCCATTCGCGGACGAAGCCCTCGAAAATCCGGGTGAGGCGCTCCGAGGTGGCCTGCCCGCGGGACTCGGCCCCATGCAGTTCTGCAAGGAGCCGGGTGCGGACCTGGTTGGCGAGGTTGTCGAGCTCGTGCATCTCCAGGACGTCGCCGAAACCGGTGAAGTACGGTTCCAGGGCGGCGACGCCGGCGTCCGACGGCGGCGCCTGCCCCAGCCGGTTCCGTGCCGCGTCGAGCAGCGAATCAGCGGCGGTCATGCGCGCATCGAGGGCCTTGTACTCGCTCTGCAGCACGGCCGCGGCCTCAGTGCTGGACTGGTGCTTGTGCCGCGCGGCTTCGATGCTGGCGCGCAGCGGTTCGAGGTCCGCCTGTGCGGCGAGGGCATCCTTGAGGCGCTGCTCGATCCGGGCGAGCTCCTCCGCGGCCACCGCTGCCGAGACCTGCTCCCAGGGCCGGTGGTCGTCGGCCACACGGCGCAGGGCATCGAGCTGCCGGGTCATGCCCTGGTGTGACTCTTCCCGGGTTTGCGCCAGTTCGGCAGCCTTGGCAAGTTCCTGTTGCAGGTCCTCCACCTGGGCCGCCACGAGTTCAAGCTTGGCGGCGTTGTCGAACCCGAGGACGTAGTCCTGCCGTGACGTGAAGCGGTCATCCTTTTCCACCGTGTGGCGGTTGCGCTTGACCACGCCGCCCAGGCTCAGGCCCTTCTCCAGGCCGGCGAGCTGGTCCGGGTCTTCCACGCACGGGTAGGCGAAGTCGAGCGCAATCCGTTCGCGGAGCCAGGCACTGGCCTGCGCAAGCGCCTCCGAGTGGGGTCCGGCGTCGGTGAGGAAACTGAGCTTGGTCAGCAGATCGCCATCGGCCACGTCCTCGACGGCCAGCGCGCCGCCGGCCAGGGGCCGCGAGACGTCCACGGCACGCAGCGCACCGCGCACGGAGTGGTCGTTGAGGAACCGGGTGACTGCCGCGAAGTGCTCTCCCGGGACCAGCAGCGTGGTGGCCAGGCTCCGCAGCGCGCGCTCGGCGGCCGGGCGCCACTGTTCCTGGCCCTCGGCGAGGTCGATCAGCTCGCCGCCGAAGGGCATCTGCTCCTCGGGCACGCCTGTGGCGGCCGCAATGGCGCTGCGGTTTTCAATGCTCGACGGCGGCAGCAGCGACTTGCGCGTCTTCAGCGAGACAAGCTCCTGCTGGGCCGCGGCAAGCTCGCGCTTCCTGGTGGCGTGGCCGTCAAAGGCCTCGAAGCGCAGTTCCTTAAGCGCCTCGGAATCGTCCTGGAGCTCGGCCGAGCGTGCCGCGGCGTGCTCATGGGCCTGTTCCCAGCCGGCGGCCGACCACTGGAGTTCGAGCCCGGCGTCGGTCAGCGCCTTGCGGGTCGCTTCCTCCACCTCCTGCCGGAGCTTGAGCCCCACCCGGGCGTTCTCCCGGGACTGCTCTATCGCGGAAATCGCATTGCCGCCCTGGTTGTTGTACTCCCCCTCCAGCTGGCGCAGTTCCTTGGCGAAGCCATCGCGGACAGCACGTTCGGCGGCAAGGTCACTGGCCTTCGCCTGGGCGAGCTCTTTCAACCGGGCCAGGGTCTTCTCACGGACCGTGACAGCGAGCTGCTGCTTATAGGCCTCGAATTCCTCGCCGGACAGGTCCCGCAGCCGGTTCGCGTCCAGCAGCGCCTGCGCGTATTCCTTGTTCAGCCCGGGGACGGGAGCCAGCTGGTCACGCTGCTGCCGGACGTCCTCGAGGCGCTGCCGGATGGACATGAGGTTGCTGAATTCCTCGACGACGTCGTCCGCTGCGGCGAGTGTGGCGGGGGCATCGAGAACCTGGTCGCGGAAGAAAGTGTTGACGCTGCCGCCGAGTCCCTTGCCGGCCTGGATGACGCGCAGCAGCGGGAGGGCCTGATCCGAGTTGATGCCGAGAAGCCGGCGGAAGCGTTCGGCGAAGGCCTTGTGGACGTCGAAGATCTGGGCGTCCGGGAAGATCACGTCGAGCGCGGACTTGGTGAACCGCTTCTCCGCGATGCCCTCGATCGCCGCGAGGTCCAGCGGCTTGTTGTCGATCACGTAGTACCGGCCGACGCTGGACTCCGTGCCGTTCTTGGGCAGGTCGAACAGCGCCGAGACCGTCACCCGGGTGCCGGCGGCGTTGTCGAAGGTGAGCGCGACGGCGGACCAGGTGGCGCCGGGGCGCTGGAACGCACTCGCCGAGCCCTCGCCCACGGCCTTGTCGCCCACCTTGCCGCGCATGTACGTGAACGTGGTGCGCTTGTCCTCGACAGCGCCTCCGGCCCGCTGCGCCGCGGCTTCGTTGGAGCGGGGACGGGCGTCGAAGACCCGAAGCATGGCATCGAACAGCGTGGACTTCCCGACGCCCGAATTGCCGGTCAGCAGGGTGCCGTTGCGGTCCACGTGCATCGTGTGGGCGCCATGGAATGTGCCCCAGTTGACCACCTGGACGAGGGCCAGGCGCATCTGGCCGGGGTTGGTGAGCTCGCCCATTGGCAGCATGGTTGCGATGCTCACTTGGCTCCTTCGTTCGTGGTTGCGGTGGACGCCGACGGCGATGCCGCCCCCGCCCCTTCGCCGGACGGCTCTGCTGCAAGCAGCAGGCCGTCCGGCTCCGACAGGCCCGATGCCACTCCCGGGACGGCATCGGCGTCGTCGTCCGAGTCATCCTCCACAGTCGCAGGGGTGTCGGCGTCGAGCTCCAGCAGGGGTTCTGTTCCTGACTGGTCTGTGCTGGCCGCGACCAGGGCTTCGATTTGGGCCGGGATGTCGCCGATGTTTTCGAACGGGAGGGCCAGGGGGAGGGCATTGGAGATGGTGTAGACGTCGTCCAGGCCCGTGGTGAGGAGGAGTTGGCGGGCCAGGAGCTTGGTGATGGCGCGGTTGACGACGTCGGCATCGCGCAGGGCGTCCTGCTGGCCGGTGGGCTGATAGTGGGCCACGAGTTCGGCGATTTCCTCGCGCGTGATCGTGGGGTCCGTCTGGGCGGTGACGTGCCGGTCCAGGAGCAGGCGCAGGCGGAGCAGGACGATTGTTTCGACCCGGCTCAGTGCCCGCTGCTGGCGCAGGATGCTGGAACGGGTGCTGCCGCCGATCGCTTCGGGATCTACGGGGCGCAGGACGGCGACCTTACGTTCGTGGTCCAGCTGCAGCGTGAGGAAGAGTTCGGAGAGGCGGCTGCGCAGGATCAGCTGGTTGTCCAGGAGCGTGGTCCAGAGTTTTTCCTCGCGGCCGCCGTCGATGTACGGGCCCTTGAGCAGCTTCACGAGCGCCTGCCGGACTTTCATCGGGAGCACGCCGGTGTCGCCCGGGTAGAGGGCGGCGCCGTCGACGAATGTGTCCCGGGGGGTGACTGTGAAGGAGTCGCTCCGGACGCGGCCGCCGTCGTTGTCCGCTGGCGCTGGTGCGGGCTGCAGGTCCGTTGTCACGGTCTCTGTCACGGTCTCTTCAGTCATGGTCAATGTCGCGGTCTCTTCAGTCATGGTCAATCCTTCGCGAGCGTGACGACGGGCAGGTAGGCGGTGCGGGTGGTGCCGTCGATTTGTTCGAATTCGATGGGACCCCAGGCCCCGCGGTCGAAGCCGGCGCCTTCGTGCAGGGTCTGCGACAGCAGGGCCCGGATGGAGTTGATGTGGCGTTCCCCGGCCGGGAGCTGCGCCCATGCCTCGGTCAGGGTTGAGGCCCCTGCGAGCGCGGCGCGGATGGCTTCCGGTTTGGCCTTGGCGGTCCGGGGCGAGCGCGCACGGTCCGAGTCGGAGAACGCGATGGGATCGGCCAGCTTGGGCGGAGCCGCGAATTCGTCCGGGTCGAAGAGCTTGACCATGGCCAGGGACTCAAAGCCGGCACTGAACAACACCGGACCGCGGACCAGGCCGGGCCGTTCGCGCTCGTAGGGCAGGGAGCGGATGGCCTGCTCGGCCTCCCGCAGGACCTTGCGGAGCCGGACCGACTGCCGGAAGTCGTCACTTTGGACGTAGGTGTTGAGGCTCTCGCTGAGCTTGCCGTAAATCCTCTGGATCTGGCTGTGCTGGCTACGGAGTTCGGCCACGAGGTTCTTGAGGGTCTCGCGTTCGTCGTGGCTGAGCTCGTCCGCGAACTGCCGGCTCAGCACCTCGCCGATCGCCGACCGGAACCTCAGCTGCTGTTGCGGGTCCTCCAGGAACGCGGTGAAGGAGCGGAACGTCCGGCCTTCGGGGCTCTGCCGCAGCCGCTTGTCGGCCTCGAGCACCTGGGCCATGGTGGCGCCTTTGCTGAGGGATTCCTCGATGATCTGGTTCCGCAGCTCCCCCACGAGCTCTTCGATCCGGTCACGCATTTTCTTGTAGTCAGCGGGCAGGCTCGCGGCGAGATCGAGGATGTTGCCGGCGGCCTCCACAGCCTCGTCGTCGTCGAGCAGCCCGTCGAAGTCCCCGGAGCTGATGTCCTCCATCAGCTGGCGGCGCTCGTCGATCTCCTCTTCGAGGGATTCAATCCGTGCGCTCTGGTCCGGGTTGGTCTCGTTGGCGAGTTTCTCCACATCGCCGAGCAGTGTGCCGAGCCGGGAGCCGTTCAGGGTGGACCGCTCGCTCGAGAGGCTGTCCAGGAAAGCCAGGACGCGGGCAGCAGGCTCGGTGACTTCGTACACGATCTGGCCCGACTGGTTCCGGCGGGTCAGGAAGTTTTTGCGGGTCCACTCGTCCGCATATTTCTTTCCGGAAAGTGCGCCGTTGGCCGAGCCACTGTGCTGCTCTCCCGTGCCCGGGGCCTGCCGGCGGAGCTGCTCGAGGAAGGCGTCGACGTCGGCGTGGAACTGTTCCAGAGGCAGCTGGGCGCGGGTGCGGGTGAAGGAGGCCTGGAGCACGGCGATCACCCACGGCGCCGAGCGCGTCAGCGCCCAGGCAGGTCCTTTGGTGAGGAGCTCGAGGTCCCGGAGCCGGGCGCTGATGGCGTCGGCTGATGACACGGCGGAGCGGGACACGCACTCTCCTTCAGCTGCCAAGGATGGTTTGGGGTGGTACTGCGGGGCAGCGGATTCGAAAAACTGCCAGCTACAAGGTTAACGCAGGGCTCCGGCCGAATTTCATCGTTGTCTGCTCCCGGAAGTCGGCGCACACTTGAATGACCAGCTGAAAGGAGACCACCATGCGGAAGAGAACGATGTGGATCACGGGGGCAGCCTCTGCAGCGGTGGTGCTGGGGGGAGCGTCAATCGCGGTCGCGGCGACCCAGCAGGGCAGGGATCTCCAGGCCGAGCGCATGAGCGCCCTCGCAGTCAGCATTGGAAACCTTGAGTTGGGCGACGATTCCGACGGGCCGGCCCTCACCGACGCCGACCGCGCGATGGCAAGCAGCGCCGCCTTGGCGAAGGTAGGCCAGGGCAGTGTCACCGAAGTGGAGCGGGCCGACGACGGCGCGTCCGGCTATGAGGTGGAAGTGCGCCTGACTGACGGATCCGAGGTCGAAGTCGCCCTCGGCGCGGACTTCCAGGTCCTGAACCAGAGCGCCCCGGAACACGACGACGACGACTGAGCCGTCGACGGGTCCCGACAAGAACAACCGGCGTAACGCCTGATATTGGTGGGGCTGCCGCGACCGGGCCGTGACCTACGCCCGGGTAGCATTTCGATCCCGCATCAAGAGGCCGGGAACGTCCAAAGGACCCTAGTTCAGCACGTCTCCGGCACTCTACGCTCGGGCTACTGATTCAACCGAAGCAATGGTGCAGGGGGAAGAATGCAGTTCGACCTAAGCGCAGTGGAGACGGGCACGATGGTGGTGATCGGAACCCTCGTGTTCGCCCTGATGATCGGCGCCTTCATGATGGTGTCCGCGTTCGCGGCCATGGTTCTGGTCGGCGTGGGCCGGCTCGCCTGGTATCTCGTGGCCGGCGCGGTGGTTGGCCTGGTCCACGGCATCAACCACGGCTGGGACCGGCTGGTCCACCACGCCTCAACCGTGGAGTTGCCCGCCGATTTCCAGGTCGACTTCGGCACGGACCTCCGGCCCGACTATCCGGGCCAGGCCTCCCCTAGCACAGGCACTTACCCGCGAGTAGTATTGCGGGACAGCTGAAGGGTCCTCCACCCGCGGCGGATCCAGGGCTCAAGCCGGCCACCCGGTTAGAGGAGATGCCCCGTGAGCTCCGCCATTGAAGACCCCGCCACCGCATCCGACGTTCCAACACCAGGCACTGCTACACCCGGCGCCCCGGCGCAGGAGACCGCCGGGGCGCCGGACCACATCGGCCCCGACGCGACTGCCGCCGACGCCCGGGCCATTGCCGAGGCCGCCCGCGAGACCAGCTGGAACCAGCCCAGCTTCGCGAAGGGCCTCTACCTCGGCAGCTTCGATTTGAGCCTGATCCACCCGTGGCCCGGGGCCCCCGCTGACGACGTCGAACGCGGCGAAGCCTTCATGGCCCGGCTGACCGACTATTGCCGCACGATGTCCGGGCGCGACATCGAGCGCGATGACCGGATCCCCGACGACTATCTCAAGGGGCTTGCCGAGCTCGGCGCGTTCGGAATGAAGATTCCCCGCGAATACGGCGGGCTGGGCCTCACCCTCGTGTACTACGGCCGCGCACTGGCCCTGCTTGGCTCGGTTCACCCAAGCCTCGGCGCCCTGTTCTCCGCGCACCAGTCGATCGGCGTCCCCGAGCCGGTCAAGGTCTTCGGCACCCCGGCCCAGAAGCGGGAATATCTGCCCCGCTGCGCCGCAGGAGCCATCACCGCGTTCCTGCTGACCGAGCCTGACGTCGGCAGCGACCCGGCCCGGATGGGCAGCACGGCCGTCCTCTCCGACGACGGCGAGTCGTACGTCCTGGACGGCGTCAAGCTGTGGACCACCAACGGCGTCATCGCCGAACTCGTCGTGGTGATGGCCCTCGTGCCGCCGCACACCGATGCGGACGGCACCGCCCACAAAGGCGGCATTAGCGCGTTCGTAGTGGAAATGGACTCCCCCGGCATCACCGTGGAAAACCGCAACACCTTTATGGGGCTCCGCGGGATCGAAAACGGCGTCACCCGCTTCCATCAGGTCCGGGTCCCCGCCGCCAACCGGCTGGGCCGGGAAGGACAGGGCCTGAAGATCGCCCTCACCACACTCAACACGGGCCGGCTCTCAATCCCCGCGCTGTGCGTCGCCACGGGCCGGTGGAGCCTGAAGATCGCCCGCGAATGGTCCAACGCCCGCACGCAGTGGGGTCGGCCGATCGGCCAGCACGAGGCCGTGGGCAAGAAAATCGCCTTCATCGCGGCCAGCGCCTTCGCCCTGGATGCCGTGTTCGAACTCTCCGCGGAAATGGCCGACGCCGGGCAGAAGGACATCCGGATCGAGGCGGCCCTGGCCAAGCTGTGGTCCACGGAGATCAGCTGTCTCATCGCGGACGAACTCGTGCAAATCCGCGGCGGCCGGGGCTTTGAAACGGCGGACTCGCTCGAGGCCCGCGGCGAGCGCGCCGTTGCCGCGGAACAGCAGCTCCGCGACATGAGGATCAACCGGATCTTCGAGGGGTCCTCGGAAATCATGAAGTTGCTGATCGCCCGCGAAGCCGTGGACGCGCACCTGGCGGCCGCGGGAGACCTCGCCTCGGAGGACGCCCGGCTGTCGGACAAGGCCAAGGCCGCCGTCGGCGCCTCCGGCTTCTACGCGAAGTGGCTGCCCAAACTCGTGGCCGGCGCGGGCATGGATCCGCGGTCCTACAGCGACTTCGGCCGGCTGGCCAAACAGCTGCGCTACGTGGAGCGCTCCTCCCGGCGCCTGGCGCGGCAGACCTTCTACGGGATGGGCCGTTGGCAGGCGAAGCTTGAGCACAAGCAGGCGTTCCTGGGCCGGATCGTGGACATCGGTGCGGAGCTGTTTGCCATGGCGGCCTGCTGTTCCCGCGCCGAGATGCTGCTGCGGACGCAGCCGGAACGCGGCGCCTCGGCCTACGAACTCGCGGAGGCCTACTGCGAACAGGCCCGTGTTCGCGTCGACGAATATTTCGACCGGCTGTGGCGGAACACCGACGACGCCGACCACGCCCTGGCCCGCAAGACCCTGGCCGGCGACTACGCCTGGCTGGAGGCCGGGGTCCTTGACCAGTCCGAAGGGACCGGTCCGTGGATCGCGGACGCCAGCCGGCGCGCCTCGGTCCGGGAAGACCTGCACCGCAAGTACCGCTGAACCTCCCACGACGGATAGTAAGCATCCTTGCTAACCGGATTCCGCCGTGGTTAGGTGGATGCCAGACTGTCACCCCTACGGTGCCCGGTCATTCAGCGAAAGTGAGCAGCCCTCATGAGCAGCACGGCAGGCCCCGACGACAAGACGACACGCCACACCACGCAGGACGACGCCACGGCCGCGCCGGTTACAGCGGTCCGCCACGACGACCCCGTCCGTGACTCACACCATCACGACGCACCCCTCCACGAAACCGTCGTCGAAGAGGTCCCCACCCGCGCAACTGTCGTGGCCCGCGAGAAGGAACAGTTCGGCGGCATCCAAGTCGGCTCGGCATTCTTCGGCTGGCTGGCGGCCACTGGTACGGCCGTGCTGCTCACCGCGTTGGTCGCGGCCGGCGGCACCGCCGTCGGACTGGCCACCAACACCGATGTGAACGATGCCGTAGACCAGGCCTCCAACAACCAGACGGTCGGGCTGGCCGGCATCATCGTGCTGCTCGTGATCCTCCTGATCGCCTACTACTGCGGCGGGTATGTGGCCGGGCGGATGGCCCGCTTCAACGGCGCCAGGCAAGGCTTCATGGTCTGGATCTGGGCCCTGATCGCCGCGATCGTGGTCGCCGTGCTGGGCCTGGTCGCCGGGCAGCGCTTCAACATCCTGGCAAACCTGAACAGCTTCCCGCGGATCCCGATCAACGAGGGCCAGCTGAACACCCTGAGCATCATCGCGGCGATTGTCGTGGCCCTGGTGGCTTTGGTGGGCGCGGTGCTGGGCGGCCTCGCGGGCATGCATTTTCACCGCAAGGTGGATCGGGCCGGCTTCAGCCCGGCGGCGGTCGAGGAGCACTCTGTCAGTGACTCCCCAGCCGGGGACTCCTCATCTGCGCGCCGCTAGCCTGGCGCCGCTAGCCCGGAGGCGTCAGCCGGACACGACGCCGGACAGGTAATACCAGCGCCCGCCCACCCGGACAAAACGGCTGGTTTCGCGCTGCACAGCGCGTTCGCCCTCGTGCCGGTAGTGCGCGGCGAATTCCACCACGCCTTCACTGTCCAGCGGGCCGCCCCGGCTGGTGGAGAGGATGTCGAGGCGGCGCCACTGCATGCCGGCATCAAACTCCATCTCCGCGGGCCGCGTGTCCGGGTGCCAGGTCCGGAGCAAGTAACCTGCGTCCCGGACCACGAAGGCGCTGTACCGGGAGCGCATGAGCTGCTCCGCCGTCGCCGCCTCGGCATCTCCGCGATGGAACCGCCCGCAGCAGTGCACATACTGTTCGCCGGACAGGCACGGGCAGTTCCCCTCATACAGCGCGGCCGGACGGTTCACGGACCGGTCCGCGCCAGACGCGCCGGCGCGCTCGGAATCGGCTGCTGCGGCGTGCGTCACAAGGTGTCCTTCCGGCGGGCCGGACGACGCCGGCGGGGCTGTCTTTGACTATAGACGCCGGGGCGGCAGGGCCGTGCCCCGCCCGCGGATAACGGCTTCGACACATCTTCGCCGGGACCGCCCGGGGCGGCACGGAGCCGGCGAAAAGTACGTATTGTTAAGGGGGCTCCTGCCTGCCACGTGCTTGCGGCAGGGACCACGCTGCAGCAGGCCGGCAAGGAGAGGTGACATGGAAGATCCAACAACCATTGCGCTGAACCTGACTTTTTTCGGGACCCTCGGCGTGGCGTTCTTCATGTTCCTCGGTCTCTTCATGGTCTTCGCCGCCACCCTCGTGCTCGCAGGCATCGGCCGGCTGGCTGCTGTCGTGGTCCTGGCCGCCGCCGGGCTCCTCCGCGGAATCCCCGCAGCACGGGAACATGCAGTACGGGAAGAGCGGATTCGTAACGAGCCGGCCAAGACCGCAAAGCCCGCGCGCCCGGCCGCGACGATGAAACCGCGCCGCCCTGCCCGGAATACAGGCAAGAAGGAGCCGGCGTTGTCGCCGGAGTGGGCGGCCGCCGTGGCCCGGGCAGATGCCCGCGCCGCCGCAAGGGCCAGGGCCGAAGCCGGCCCGGCCGTCCGTGTCACCGTCCGGGACCTGCCCAACCCCATGGCACCGGCACGGGACATCAAGGAAGTCTCAGCCCTCGTGCAGTCGGCCACGGACACCAACGGAACACTTGGCGTCGTCCCGCGGGCGTTCAAAAAGCCGCCCATGCCCGCGGCGAAGTCTCTACTGGATACCGGCTCCCTGGTGTCGTTGCGCGGCACTCTTCCGGCCGGGAAGGCTAAACAGCCGGCCCAGGAGCGCAAGGCCGGCTGAGCCCTTACCCCGGGCAGGCAAGTCCGCTACGTTGGAACCCATGGAATTCAGATACCTCGGGAACAGCGGCTTCAAGATTTCAGAAATTACGTTTGGCAACTGGCTGACCCATGGCTCCCAGGTGGAGAACGACGTCGCCACCCAGTGCGTGCGGGCGGCGCTCGACGCCGGTATCAGCACCTTCGACACGGCCGACGTCTACGCCAACACCGCGGCGGAGACGGTCCTCGGCGCAGCCTTGAAGGACGAGCGCCGGGAGTCGCTGGAAGTCTTCACGAAGGTGTTCGGCCCCACCGGGCCCAAGGGCCACAACGATCTTGGCCTGTCCCGCAAGCACATCATGGAATCCATCAACGGCTCCCTCAGGCGGCTGCAGACCGACTACGTGGACCTCTACCAGGCCCACCGCTACGACTACGAGACGCCGCTGGAAGAGACCATGCAGGCCTTCGCGGACATCGTGCGGCAGGGCAAGGCCCTGTACATCGGGGTCAGCGAGTGGACGGCCAACCAGATCCGCGACGGCCATGCCCTCGCCAAGGAACTGGGCTTCCAGCTGATCTCCAACCAGCCGCAGTACTCCATGCTGTGGCGGGTGATCGAGGCCGAGGTGATTCCGGCGTCGGCCGAGCTGGGCCTGTCCCAGATCGTCTGGTCCCCGATCGCGCAGGGCGTGCTGAGCGGCAAGTACCACCCCGGCAGGCCGGCCCCCGAGGGCAGCCGCGCCACGGATTCAAAGGGCGGTTCGCGGATGATCGAGCGCTGGATGTCCAACGAGGTCCTCACCGGCGTCCAGCAGCTCAAACCGATCGCGGAGGAGGCCGGGCTGACCATGGCGCAGCTCAGCATCGCCTGGGTGCTGCAGAACAAGAACGTGGCCTCGGCGATCATGGGCGCGTCCCGGCCGGAGCAGATCGCGAAAAACGTGGCCGCCGCGGGCGTGAAGCTGGACCCGGTGATCATGGACAAGATCGACGCCGTCATCGGCCCGCTGGCCGAACGCGACCCCGCGCAGACCAAATCACCCGCATCCCGCGAGGCCTAGGCCATGCCCAACGCGCCCGAACTCGCCGTCACCGGGTCCACCGGCCACCTGGGCGGCCTGGTGGCCAGGCTGCTGGCCGCGGCCGGAAGCCGACAACGGCTCCTGGTGCGGGACTCCGCCCGGGCGCCTGACCTCGAAGGTGCCGTCCCCTTTGTGACCACCTACGCCGATCAGGAGCGGACGAAGGCGGCGCTGGTCGGGGCGACAACGCTGTTCATGGTCTCCGCCGCCGAGGCCGAGGACCGGCTGCAGCAGCACTACGCTTTCGTCGACGCAGCGGCCGCGGCGGGCGTCCGGCACATCGTGTACACCTCGTTCTTCGGCGCGGCGCCGGACTCCACGTTCACGCTGGGCCGGGACCACTTCGCGACGGAGGAGCGCATCAAGGCCTCCGGTATGGACTACACGTTCCTGCGGGACAACTTCTATCTGGACTTCCTGCCCCTGCTGGCCGGGGAAGACGGCGTCATCCGCGGCCCGGCCGGGGATGGCGTGATGGCGGCCGTGGCGCGGGCGGACGTTGCCCGCTCGGCCGTCACCGTGCTGCGGGACCCGGCCCTGCACGTGCGACGGACCTATGATCTGACGGGCCCGGAGAACATCTCGCTGGCCCGCGGCGCGGAACTGCTGACCGCCGGAACCGGCCGGGCCATCACGTTCCACAACGAGACCCTCGAGGAGGCTTACGCGTCGCGCGCCTCCTTCGGTGCGCCGCCGTGGCAGGTGGACGCCTGGGTGAGCACGTACACGGCCATCGCGGCCGGAGAGCTGGCGGGCCCGACGTCGGCAGTGCATGAGCTGACGGGGCGGGAACCGCTGAGCCTGGAACAGTTCCTGGCCGAGGCGCACACGCTGTAGCCCGGTGTTGACGGTTTCCGGGCTGCGGCGTAGACCTGATTTCAGGTGACATCGGCCAGAAACGGGCCGGTGCGGAGAAGAATCGCAACGCCATGCCAAAGCAAATGTCCAGACGCTCCGGCGTCCTGAAGAGTCCGCGACGGCAGGACCGGAGACTCGCGCCGCATTCCGGCGAGCCCAGCCACGGCCCGCTGACAGCGGACGAGCTACAGCTCGCCGTGCGGAATCATTCCATGCCGCTCGAGGCCCTGCAGATCGACACCACTCCGCCCGGGCTGCACTATGTGCTCACGCACTTCGACATCCCGTTCATCGACGTCGAGCACTGGCATCTGCAGATCGGCGGCGCGGTGCAGCGGGCCGTGGAGCTGAGCATGCGGGCCCTGCGCCGGGCACCGAGCATTACCCTCCCGGTCACCCTGGAGTGCGCCGGCAACGGCCGGTCCCTGCTGCGGCCCCGCCCGTTGAGCCAGCCGTGGGTCCTGGAAGGTGTCGGCACCGCGGCGTGGACCGGCGTCCCGCTCGCCTACCTCCTGACCCAGGCCGGCGTGGAGGACGACGCCGTCGAGGTGCTCTTCACGGGGGCAGACAGCGGCATCCAGGGCGGCGTCGCCCAGCAGTTCGCCCGGAGCCTGCCGATCGACGAGGCCCTGCGGCCCGACGTCGTGCTCGCCTACCGGATGAACGGCGCGGACCTGCCGCCGCAGCACGGCTATCCGCTCCGGCTGGTGGTGCCCGGCTGGTACGGCATGGCGAGCGTGAAGTGGCTGTCCTCGATCAGGGTACTGACCAAGCCCTACGACGGTTTCCAGCAGTCCGTGGCCTACCGCTACCAGCAGGATGCTGACGATCCCGGCACCCCGGTCACGTGGATAAAGGTCCGCTCGCTCATGGTTCCCCCGGGCGTCCCGGATTTCTTCACCCGGCGCCGGGTCCTGCCCCGCGGACCGGTGATGCTGACCGGCCGGGCGTGGTCCGGGCAGGGCGCCGTGCAGCGCGTCGACGTCGGGATCGACGGGAAGTGGGCCGCGGCCCATCTGGAGCACCCGGCCGCGCCGTTCGCCTGGTGCGCGTGGTCGATGCCGTGGGTGGCTGATCCCGGCGAACACGAGCTCTCCTGCCGTGCCACCGACGCCAGCGGCGCGGTGCAGCCGCTGGAACCGGCGTGGAATTACCAGGGCATGGGCAACAACGTGGTGCAGCGGATCATGGTCAGTGTGGACTAGCCGGGGTTCAGCAGCCCTCGAAGTCCGTGAGCACCTTGACTTTATCCGCGGAGGCGGACGAGGGATCGAAGCTGTAGCCGATCCATTCCCGCGCGAGCCGCCGCGCCAGCTCCAGCCCCACAACGCGCTGGCCCATCGTGAGGACCTGGCAGTCGTTGGAGAGCACGGAGCGTTCCACGCTGAAGGAGTCATGGGCGGTCGCAGCCCGGATGCCGTCCACCTTGTTGGCGGCAATGGCGACGCCGATCCCGGTACCGCAGAACAGGATGGCCCGGTCCGCCTGCCCGTCCCGGATCAGTTCCCCCGCGGCGATGCCCACGTACGGGTAAGGCTTGGCGAAGTGCTCCGGGGCGTCGCCACGGTTGACCCCAATGTCGATGACTTTCGCGACCCTCGGATCCGCCCGGAGGTCCGCCAGGATCTGGTCCTTGTAGTCCACACCGGCTTCGTCCGCGCCCACAATGAGCCGGAGCCCAGCCCCCGGGCTCACGGGCGTGCCCCCGCGGGCTGCCGTACACCGGCAAGGTGTGGACCGAACACATTGAACACCATCGCCAGGGACGTGGCTCCGGGGTCAGGTGTGCCGATGCTCTTTTCCGCCAGGGGCCGCGCCCGTCCCTTCAGTGGACGCAGGGCCGCGGTGGCCTGCGCCGCGGAGGCAGCCTCGCTCGCCGCTTCCGCCCAGCCGGCATCCGCCCCCGCCCCTTCGCTGGCGAGCCGGCTGAAGGTCTCGGCAAACGGGACTAGCGCGTCCACCATGGTCTTGTCGCCGACGTCGGCCTTGCCGAGCTCGGCGATCCGGGCGGCAAAGGCAGTCACGGCCGCCGCCAGTTCGGCCGCTCCGGGCACGTGGTCGTCGCCGAGGGACTCGCCGAAGGCCCGCAGGCCGGCGCCCCACAGCACGCCGGAGGTGCCACCGGCGTTGTCCGCCCAGGCGTCGCCAGCGGTGACCAGGACGGCCCCGGCACCGGCGCCGCGGGACGCGGCCCCGGTGGCGGCGGCCCAGGCCGCATCAATGCCGCGGACCATGCCCCGTCCGTGGTCGCCGTCGCCGGCGATGGCGTCGAGGTCGCCGAGGGTTTTCTCGGCGTCGTGGAGTGCCTCGCGGGCCGCCAGCAGGGCAGCGACACATTGCCCGGCGTACTCACGTGAAGGGTTTGCCGCGGCGAAGGCCTCCGGCACCGCAGTGTCCTCGGCCGGCGTCGACTCGTCGGCCTCGCCGTCGGGGAGGGCGGCATTCCCCCGCCGGTAGGCGGGGGTCTCGGCGGGAGCGGTCCAGAGCGGCTCAAGTTCGTCATCGAGCCACGTCACGGTCAAGGAAACGCCGGCCATGTCCAGGCTTGTGACGAGTTCGCCGACTTCCGGCATCACCAGCGTGTAGCCGGCGGCGCGAAGCAGCGGTGCGACGCTGAGCCACAGAACGAACAGCTCTTCCTGTTTCGTGGAGCCGAGCCCGTTCAGGAGCACGGCGATCCGCCGGCCGGCACCATGGGGCGTCTCCGCCAGCACACGGGCTACGAGTTCCTGTCCCAGCTTCCGCGCGGGCGGCAGCTCGGTGTCGAACAGTCCGGGCTCGCCGTGGATGCCCAGGCCGAGCCCCATCATCTTGTCCCCGAGCGTGAACAGCGTAGCGTCGGCGCCGGGAAAGGTGCAGCCGCTGAAGGCGCTGCCGATGCTGCGGGTCAAATCGTTGGCCTTCCGGCCCAGGCGAACCACCTCGGGCAGTGTCTCGCCGGCCTCGGCGGCCGCGCCCATGATCTTGAAGACGGTGAAGTCACCGGCGATGCCGCGGCGCTTGCCGGCTTCCGACGGCGGTGCGCTGGCGATGTCGTCCATCACCAGCACGTTGTCCACCTGGATCCCCTCGGCGGCCAGCCGCTCGCTGGCCAGGCCGAAGTTCATGACGTCGCCGGCGTAGTTGCCATAGGCGAAGACCACTCCGGCGCCGCTGTCCGCGGCCTTCGCAACGGAGTACGCCTGCTGCGCGGACGGCGAGGTAAAGATATTTCCGACGACGGCGCCGTCGGCCAGTCCGGTGCCGATGAGCCCGGCGAAGGCCGGGTAATGCCCCGAGCCGCCGCCAGCCAGCACGGCCACCTTCGGTTGGCGGGGCCGGCGCCGGCGGACGGCGCCGCCGGGCACCTGGCGCACCAGGTTCGCATGGACGTCGCAGAAGCCGGCGAGGGCTTCCTCGGCGAAATCGGACGGGTCGTTGAATATTCTGGTCATCGTGGGCTCTTTCAGCTGCTCTCGGTCTTCTAAGCGGCGAGACTGCTAGTGGATGTGGCTTCCGCCGTTGATATCGATGGTGGTTCCGGTGAGGTAGGCGGATTCCTCGGAGGACAGGAACGTGATGACGGCCGCGATTTCCTCGGTACTGGCGTTGCGCCCCAGCGGAATACCGGCGTTGATGGCGGCTTCCTGCTCCTCGGTGCTGCCCACGCGGATGTTCGTGTCCACGGCGCCGGGGGTGATGGCATTGACGGTCACGCCGGTGCTGCCGATTTCGCGGGCCAGGGCCTTGGTGAAGCCCAGGATGGCCGCCTTGGCTGCGGAGTACGGGACCTTGCCGAAGACGCCGCCGCCGCGCTGTGCGGAGACGGAGGACATGTTAACGATCCGGCCCCAGCCGCTGGCGATCATATCCGGCAGGAACGCCTTGGTGACCAGGTACGTGCCGGTCGAGTTCACGGCCATGACCTTGTTCCACAGCTCCAGCGTGGTCTCCAGGAACGGCACCGGCGAGGTGATGCCGGCGATGTTCGCCAAAGCACCGACGGCGGGGAGGTTGCCGGAGCGGACCTCGGCCGCCACAGCCTGGTAGGCGGCGATGACGGAGTCCTCGCTGGCTACGTCGACCTCGTAGCCAAACGCGGGAACGTTGAACTCGTTGCCGATCTCCGTAGCGACCTTGGCGGACTTCTCGCCGTCGAGGTCCAGGATCACCACGGCCCAGCCCCGGCTGGCGTAGCGGCGTGCGGTGGTGATGCCGATGCCTCGGTCCGAGGTTGCCCCGGTGAGGACGGCGGTGCGCTGGATGGTGCTCATAATGCTCCTTGATTGCTTGGTTGTGTCTGTGGATGGAATCGATTGCTCCACAAGCGCCGTTTTGAGGGTCCAAAAGGGCCGTTACGGAGCAATCGACGGTCAGAGAAGGTCTGTGATGAAGCTGGCGGCCTTGGCGGCCGCGGCCGGGCGTTCCCCGTGGGTGACGTCCCGGGTCTCCAACTCCAGGGAGAAGTGGCCGGTGTAGCCAACGGCTGCGAGGGCGCCCAGGCCGGCGGCGAAATCGGCCTGGCCGTTGCCGATGCTGAGGTTAATGTTCCCCGGCACGGCATCGCGCAGGTGAACGTGGGCGATCCGGCCCTGATGGCGCTTGAGGTAGTCCAGCGGGTCCTCGCCGGCGGCCACGATATGGCTGAAGTCCATGACGATCCCGACGCCGGAGTCGGCCAGCCGCCGGGCCAGCAGTTCCGCGCGCTCCAGGTTCCAGCAGAACCGCAGGAAGTGGAGTGACTCGGTCCAGAGTTCGACGCCGAACCCGTCCGCCCGCCGCCTGGCCCCGATGAGTTGAGCTGCAATGGTGTCCAGGTCCTCGTCGAGACTGCGGACGGGCTCGTGGCCGAGGGCGCCGCAGGGCAGGACCAGGGCCTTGGCGCCGGTGCCGGCTGCCAAGGTGAGGAGCGCGTCAAGGTGCCGGTTCCGGGCGGACTGTGCGTCGGCGTCGAGCACGGCGTTCAGGTCCCCAATGTCCCCGTTGACCGACCGGACACGCAGCCCGGAGGCAACGACCTCGGCCGTCACGGCGGTTACGGCCTCGGCATCGAGGGCGTAGGGAACGTGGTCGCACACTCCGGGGAGGGCGCCGAGATCTATTTCCTCGAAGCCGAGGCCCGCGATGGTGCGCAGGGCCTCAGGCAGGTCCTGGTGGCGGAAGCTGATGGACGAGCAGCCGAGTCGGGAATTGAACATCGTTGTTGATCCTCTGGTCGCGCCCTGAGGCGGTGGTGATATGGACCACAGTACAAATTCGACTGTCAACAGTCAACCTTTGAAGTTGACTGTTGACATTGCCTATGGCGCGGGTCACACTGGCGTATCATCTGTTAACAGTCGACAGTGTCGGCGCGTAAGCGTCGGCAGCTCTCTTCGAAAGGGATTGACATGAGCAACGAAGCTCTCACCATGCGGGGCCCCGTGCACGGCACGAAGGAAGCCCGGCGCGTCGCGATCGGCTCCGGCGTCGGCGCCGTCATCGAAACTTATGACTTCATTGGTTTCGGTACGGCTGCCGCCCTGTACTTCGGCACGGCGTTCTTCCCCACCGGCGATCCGGTGACGGGAACACTGGCCGCGTTCGCCACACTTGGCGTGGGGTTTGCGGCCCGCCCGATCGGCGGCATCATCGGCGGCCACCTCGGCGACAAGCTCGGCCGCAAGCCCGTCCTCGTGGCCTCGCTGATCCTGATGGGCGTCGCCACCTTCCTGATCGGCCTGCTCCCCACCTACAGCCAGGTCGGCCTCCTCGCACCCGCTTTGCTCGTGTTCGTCCGCATTGTCCAGGGCCTGGCCTTCGGCGCGGAATGGGGCGGCGCGATCCTGATGAGCTACGAGCACGCACCCTGGAAGTCAAAGGGCAAATACACCGGCATCGTGCAGGCCGGCTTCCCGGTGGGGCTCCTGCTGGCCAACCTGGTGTTCCTCGTCAGCGTCCAGCTCGGCGGCGAACTCGCCTGGCGCATTCCCTTCCTTGCCAGCATCGTGCTGGTGATCGTCGGCCTGATCATCCGGTCCAAGGTTCCCGAGTCCCCCGTCTTTGACGAAGTCAAGGACAGCGGCTCCATCGTGAAGTCACCTATCACCGAGGTCCTCAAGACCGACTGGCGCAATATCGTGAAGGGCATCGGCCTCCGCATCGCCGAGACCGCCGGCTACGCCGTGTCAGTCACGTACATGATTTCGTACCTAAACAGCCAGCACCTGGCCGACAAGACCCAGACGCTCGTGGCCTTGTGCATCGCCTCCGCCATCGGCATCTTCGCCACCCAGGCCTGGGCACGGCTGACGGACAGGATCGGCCGCCGGCCGCTCTACATCTGGTCCTGCGCCTTCGCCGTGCTGTTCGCCGTCCCGATGTTCCTGCTGGTCAACACCGGCCTGTTCATCTTCATCATCGCCACCCTCGTGATCTCCTACGCCGTCTGCCAGAACTCCCTGGCCGGCGCCCAGGGCGCCTGGTTCCCGGAGCTCTTCCAGGCCAAGACCCGCGCCTCCGGCGCCTCGCTGGCCTACCAGATCTCGGCCATGGTTTCCGGCTTCACCCCGTTCATCACCACGCTGCTGTTCGTCAGTTTCGGCTGGATGGGCCCGGCGCTGCTCTTCGGCACGTACGCCGCCATCGGCCTGTGGGCCGCCGTCGCCACCCGCGAAACCTGGGGCAAGCGCGAGCGCAAGCTCGCGGACGAGGCCACCAAAAACACTGCGCAGGCGGTGAACGCGTGATGGCCTCCGTCGACGAACTGCTGCACCAGCCCGGCAAGATCTCCGGGGAATCAACATCGGAGCGGACCGCACGGGTCCAGGCGGCAGCGTTCCGGATCCGGCACCATGCCCTGAACATGGGCGAGGTCCAGGGCCAGGGCTATGTGGGACAGGCCCTCGGCGCAGCCGATATGTTCGCCGCGGTCTACGCGGACCAGCTCCGGTTCCGCGCCGACGACCCTGCGTGGGAGGAACGCGACCGGTTCCTGCTCTCCACCGGCCACTACGCGATCGGCCACTACGCGGCTCTCGCCGAGGCCGGGATCATCCCGGTCACGGAACTGGAGACCTACGGCTCGGACAATTCGCGGCTGCCGATGTCCGGGATGTCAACCTACACGCCCGGGATGGAGATCTCCGGCGGCTCCCTCGGCCACGGCCTCTCCATCGCCGTCGGTGCCGCCCTGGGCCTGCGGTACCAGGGATCGGACGCCCGGGTCTACAACTTCCTCTCCGACGGCGAACTCGACGAAGGCTCCACTTGGGAGGCCGCGATGGGCGCGCACCACCACCAGCTCGGCAACCTCACCGCCATGGTGGACATCAACGCCCTGCAGGCCGACGGGAAGACCGTCACCGTGCTGCGCACTGAGCCCGTCACCGAAAAGTGGGAAGCCTTCGGCTGGTACACCCAGCGCGTGGACGGGAACGACGTCGGCGCGCTGCTGGCCGCGTTCGACAACGCGGCCGCCCAGGCCGCCGCCGTCGGACGTCCCTCCGTGGTCCTGTGCGACACGAAGGTGGGCCGCGGTGTTCCGCTCCTCGAGGACCGCGAAAAGGCGCACTTCATGCGCATCGAAGAACACGAATGGCAGCTCTGCCGCGAGCAGCTGACCGCAGGATTCGAAGGAAAGGCCGCCCGATGAGCACCGCCACGACACCCAAGCTGAAGACGTCGGCCATGATCGCGTCCTTCGCGGATCCGGGCCAGAAGACCAAGTCCGCGCCGTTCGGGCACGCCCTGGTCAAGGCCGCGCAGGACAACGACAAGATCGTGGGACTGACCGCGGACCTGGGCAAGTACACGGACATGCACATCTTCGCCCAGGCCTTCCCGGAACGCTTCTTCCAGATGGGCATGGCCGAGCAGCTGCTCTTCGGCGCCGCGGCCGGCCTGGCGGAGACGGGCCTGGTCCCGTTCGCTTCCACGTACTCGGTGTTCGCCGCCCGGCGCGCCTACGACTTCCTGTGCCTGGACGCCGCCGAGCCGAACCTCAATGTCAACATCGTCGGCGGCCTCCCTGGACTGACCACCGGCTACGGCCCCAGCCACCAGGCGACGGAGGACATGGCGATCTTCCGGGGCATGCCCAACCTGACCATCGTGGACCCCTGCGACTCCCTGGACATCGAGCAGGCCGTCCCGCAACTGGCGGCCAGCGAGGGGCCCACATACCTGCGGCTGCTGCGCGGCAACGTCCCCACCGTGCTGGACGAATACGACTACACGTTCGAACTCGGCAGGGCCAAAGTTCTGCGCGGGGGCAATGACGTCGTCTTCATCGCCAGCGGGCTCATGACCATGCGGGCGCTTCAGGCGGCCGAGGCGCTGGCGGCACACCACGTGGATGTCGCCGTCGTCCATGCCCCCACCATCAAGCCGTTCGACACCGCAACGGTCCTCGCCGAGCTGAACACCGACCGCCTCGCGGTCACGCTGGAGAACCACAGCATGGTGGGAGGCCTCTTCGAGACCGTCGCCTCGGCCGTGGTCACGGCCGGACTCGGCAAGCGGGTGGTGCCGGTGGCGCTGCCGGACGAGTTCCTCGACGCCGGCGCGCTGCCCACCCTGCACGAACGGTACGGGCTCTCGGTGCAGAGGATCGTCGCCCAGGTGCTCGCCGAGCTTGCCTGAGGATGCGCGGGGCCGGCAACTGCCGGTCCCGCGTCCGTGCCGTACCATCAACTGTTAACACACCAACTGTAGACAGTTGACCACTGACAGTGAGGACACACCATGGCCGGAGCAACAGCCCCGCTTCTCGGACTGGAAAAGAAGAGCCTCCGCGAGCAGGCGCTATCCGCCCTGCGCACGGCCATCACGAGCGGTGAACTGGAGCCCGGCCGGCATCTGGTGGAGACCGAACTTTCCGACATGCTCCAGATCAGCCGGGGAACACTGCGTGAGGCCCTGCGCCAGCTGGAACAGGAAGGACTGCTGTCGGCAGGACCGCGCGGCCGGCTGTCCGTGCGGCACCTGGACGGCAAGGAAATCCGGGACATCTTCGCCGTCCGGGCGGCGCTCGAATCGCTGGCGGTCCGGACGCTGTGTGAATTGCCGGACCGGGCCTCGGTGATTGCATCCCTGCGCTCGGCCGTGGATGCCATGGCCGCGGCCGCCGAGGCGGGCCTGGAGGAAAGGATTGAATCCGATCTCGAGTTCCACCGGACACTGTGCCGGCTTACCGGAAACGAGACCCTGCTGCACTCCTGGGAGTCGCTTGAGGGCTCCATTCGGATGTCCATCATGTTTGCCGGGATCGAGCGGGCCGTCAAGAACATGAGCGTGGACCGGCACCACGACATCGTCGCGGCCATCGAGACGGGCAACGCGACGCTGGCCCGCACCACGGTCCTCGAACACATGGATGTCGCCGCAGCCAACCTGGTGGCTTAGCCGGCGTCAGTAGTCCACGATCGCGCCGGCGGAGATGTTGACGGTCGCGTCCGTGATGGCCGCGGCCTTGTCCGAGACGATGAAGGAAGCCACGTTTCCGACGTCCGTCAGCGTGGCCGTGCGGTTCAAGTGCGCGGCCTTGGCAATCTCCACCACGATCTCCTCGCGGCCCTCGGCCTGCCAGGGGATGGTTTCGATAATGCCGCCGGTGACCATGGTGACCACCCTGATGCCGTGTTTTCCCAGCTCGAGGGCCCACTGCCGGCGCAGCCCCTCCATGGCGTCGAGCGCCACCTTGAAGCCGCCCAGGCCGGGGATGGTCTGCGGGCCCGAGCCGCCGAACATGAGCACGACCCCGGAGCGCTGCTTGACCATGTAGGCGGCGGCCGCGCGGGTGGTAAGGAAGTGCGTACGGGCGGCCAGGGTGATGGGCCGGGTGAAGTCATCCACATCAATTTCCATGAGCGGCTCCTGCACGTCGCCGAACGAGATCACGTTGAAGGAGATGTCGATCCTCTTGCTCTTCTTCGCCACCCGGCTTACGAAGGCATCCACCTGCTCCTCGTCCAGGGCGTCGACGACGGCGGTCTCGGCCGTGCCGCCGGCCTCACGAATGTCATGGGCTACTTTTTCCAGTCGCGATTCGGTCCTCCCGGCAATGTGGACCGTGGCGCCGTCGGCCGCGAAAGCCCTCGCCACCGCCCCGCCGACCGCACCTCCGCCGCCGTAGATCAGGGCGGTCTTGCCGTGAAGCAAGCCGTTTTCCGGAATCCCGATATTCAGCATGGTCGCCTGCCTAGTGCCGCGGAGTTCGTGAATTCCCTCAACTATGTTCTTGCGGAGGGCCGGTGGCAAGAGGACCGGGAGCCGCGCGGACTGTCCCGGCCCGCGGCGTGGCGGGGCCGATTGCCACGCCGGGACCCGGCCAGGCGTCCCCCCAAAGCACACTCCTGGCCGAACCACGACGTGCCGGCGGACTGTTGCCGCCCCAGCACACAGAGAATTGGACACGTCCAATTCTCGCCCTGAGCGTACCCGGAACAGATTAGACATGTCCAATCTGCTACACTCGCAGGCGACCTGACGTTTTGTGACAAACCGCGCCTGATGAAATTTGTCCGATGAAAGAAGCCACTGTGAGCGACGACCAGCCGACCTCAGCGCCGGGTCTAGCCCTGGCCCGTAAGCTGAACATCCTCTTGGATACCGCCGAAGCCGAGGGCCGGAAAATTACCTTCAATGACGTCCGGGACGCCATGTCCGCGGCGGGGACGCCGCTCTCGCGGGCCAGGTGGCATTACATGCGATCGGGCTCGGGGCCGGCCGTCAAAAAAGTCGAACTCCTGCAGAACCTGGCCAAATTCTTCGGCGTAAACGAGAACTACCTGATCCACGGCGACGACGAACTTCCGCCCCGGGTGGAGGCGCAGCTTGATTTGCTCGCCTCCATGCGGGCGAATAAGGTGCGCAACTTCGCCGCCCGCCAACTGGACGGCCTTTCCCCGGAAACCCTGCTCCAGATCCGGGACCTGATCGACGAGCAACTCTCCCGCGGGGATTCCGGCGAGCACTGACGCCCCCGAGTCCCTAACTACGCTTTGACCTGCACTGATACGATTCTGGCGAGGCCTGGCCGTCAGGAAGTGGCGTGTCCACGCTGACGCACTATCAACAGCCAAGGACTCGGAACATGGATTACGACGCCGCCCGGTCGCGGGCACGGGAAGCAGAGGCCGGCCTCCGCCTCAGCGAGCCGGTTTCGCTGGCATCAATCCAGGCGCACCTTGAACGGCAGAGGGGCCGGAAGATCGTCATCAAGCCGATCGAAGGGGCAACCGATAAAGTCTGCGGGCTCTGGTTCGGCCTTGATCACATGGACCTCATCATGCATGCCCGGGCTGCCTCCGAAGTCCACCGGCAACAGATTGTCCTTCACGAGTTCGCCCACATGGTCCTGCGCCACGAGCAGGAGATCGTGTCCGTCGACTACGCCGGCACGTTCTTCCCGGACCTCGACCCGGAGCGCGTAGTCAAGGCGCTCAAGCGGACGGATTTCCTCGATGAGCTCGAGGTCACCGCCGAGCTCCTGGCTGACCGCCTCGCCGCGCGAATCCGCAACTCCCAGGACCGCTCCGGCGGCCAGCCGGGCAACTTCAGTTCGGTCTTCGGATGATCCAGCTCCTGATGGCGGCGGTCCTCTTCGTTCTCGCCGCGGTCCGCATCCCGGCCGTGGTCCGGAACGGCCGGGACACCGTGTTCCTTGCGGCGGTGTTCGCCGGGATCGCTTCGGTGCTGATGTCGCCGGCCGTGTACGCCACGGTCGATGCCGTCATCGGCGGCACCAACGTCGTCAAGCTGGCCCTGCACTCCTCAATGATCGTCGGACTCTGGTATCTCCGGTGCGCAGTCCTCGAGGCAATCATGCCCCCGGACACGCGGCGGGCCCTGATCCGCACGCTGCCGCTGACCGCCACCCTGATCCTGCAGCTGCTGTTCTTCGTCCTGACCGGCCCCACCACCACGACAGTCACCTGGGGCCTCTACCACGAGCGGCTGCCCGCCGCCCTGTTCTCGGCCATGCTCATCGTATTTGTCGGGTGGGTCTGCGCCGGCGTCGCGGCCACGTGCTTCCGCTACATCCCGCGGATGCGCCGGTCCTTCAGGGTCGGCTTCACCATGGTCGGCGTCGGCTGTGTCGTCGGCATGCTCGTGGTGGTCACGTTCACGATCGGGCTGCTCTCCGTCCCGATCCCGGCGCTCCTGGCCCTCCCGGTGCCATCCCAGGCGGCCATTGGAGTCTTGGAAATGGTCACCATCGTCCTGGTCGGGGCAGGCCTGACGGTACCAGCCCTGGCCGGCCGGACCGGGCGCAAACGGCGGGCCCGCTGGGAGGCCGACACGCTCGCCGGCGTCGAACCCATCAGGGAACGGATTTTGCAGGATGTTGACCCGGAACGCCTCCTCGAAAGCGACCCCGCCGCGCCAGCCCGGGACCGGCTTCACCGGATGATCGTCGAGGTCTGGGACGCTGAGCTGGCGTCCGGCGGGACCCTGACCCCGCAGGAGCGCGCCTTCCTCCTGGCTGCCGAAGAGCAGCTTGACCTGAATCGGCTCCCGTGACGGGTCCCGCTGCGGCCATCCGGACGCGCTTCACCCATCCGACCCGGCGCCCGCGGCCCGCCGGCACCGACCCGTACACGATCTACCGGGACATGGTGCTGTTCGACTTCCAGGCCGAGATCCACGCCGGGTTCTTTGTCTCCTACTACCGCAACTTCGCGGTCCCCTCGATCGCCCGGACCCTGGCGGGGACAGGCGAGATGGCGGCCCGCCCGCTGAAGCGCTCCTACGACACCGGGATCGTCATCCACGAGATCATCGCCAACGGCTTTGACCACGAACGCAGCCGCGCCATGATCGGGCTGCTCCGTCGGGTCCATGCGGGCGTGCCAGGCAGCGCCGAGGACTTCGTCTACGTGCTCATGACACTGCTCGTCCTGCCGTTGAGATGGGCCGACGCCCATGGCTGGCGGCGGCTGACCGACCTCGAGAAGGAAGCCGCAACCGCCTTCTACGCCGAGCTGGGCAGCCGGATGGGCCTCGGCCCTGTCCCGGCGTCCTTCGAGGCCGCCTGCCGCTTCCTGGACGACTACGAGGCCCGGAATCTGGGCCCCAGCCCGGAGGGGGCAGCCCTTCTGGCCGCCACGGTTCCGGCACTGGAGAACCGGCTGCCCGCCTGGCTTCGCCGCTTTACCCCGCTCGTCCTGGCCCTGATGATCGACAGGCCCCAGGTGGCCGATGCCCTCGGGCTGAAGCGGGCACCGGCTGCCCTGAGGCTCGCGTTCAACACTGTTCTGCGCGCACGGGCCGTCGAAGTCCGGACCAGGCCGCTGCCGACGAGTCCTTCGTTTGTCCCGGGCACCGCAAACATTGCCGTCTACCCGGGCGGATACACGCTGGGCCAGATCGGACCCGATGCCGGCCTCAACGCTGCACGACGCTAGATTCTGCACGGCCCTAGATTCTGGGCGGCCCTCCCGGGCCTCCACCGCCGGGGCTTGCCGCGGGTCCGACGGCCGGACCACCCGCAGGCCCTGCGTAAGCCGGTACCGGCAGCTCGCCCGGGTCGACGGGACCCATATCGAGGTGGAACGGCGGATATTCGTCCCGCATGAGGGCAACGTAGGCGATGACGCGGTAGATCCAGCGGTTCAGACCGAGCAGGAGGTCGAAGATCCCCCGCCAGTATTGACCTGTGAACAACAGGATCACACCGGCAATGAGGACCAGCAGCCCCAGGAGGGAGATGCCCACTCCATGCTGCTCCCACTGGCCGTCACGGTACTCCCACGTCCTCGCGGTCCCCGTCAGGACACCGATGATCAGCAGATGCGGAATGGCCAGCAGCCACGATTTCACCAGCACCAGGCCGCGGGATAGCCGTTCGGGATAGTCGACGTCGAAGTCCGCCGGGTAATCCGTGCGAGCCAGCGTGAAGGGCGGATAGGCGTCCGTTCCGATCGCGCTGAAGGCGTAGAAGGCCACGCGCCAGTTCCAGCGGATCACGCCGGCATTGAAATTGAACAGCGAGCGCGGGTAGCGCGCCGTGAACAGGATCGCGAACCAAGCCACGATCGTGACCACTCCGAAGGCGAACCAGAGGAAGAACAGGATGATGCAGTGCGGGATGGCCAGGAACCACTTCACGAGCCACATCCACCGTGAGAGATTCGGGTCGAGGTAGCCGTGGAGGCGCGCCGGGTAGACGTACGGGGTAGTCGCTCCCGGGGTCACCGGATACTGAGGTCCCGGCGCGGCAGCGTAGGCCGCTACAGCACCCGGCGGGGCTGCGGTGTTCTGCTGGCCGGGGGCGGCCCCGGGCGGGTAGGGTCCGGCCTGATACGGCTGGCCGGGCTGGGCTGGCAGGTAGCCGGGAGGGACTCCGCTGCCGGTCCCGCCTTGGCCCGGCCCACCACGGCCGAGTCCTGCGGCGCCCAGCACGATCAGCGGCACTCCGATCAGCAGCATCACGAGGCCGCCGATCAGCAGGCCAATGAACATCGGCAAGAACAGATCGGTGCGTGCCCCTGCCTGCAGATTCACGCTTACCGGTGAACTCGCGTCGGCGTTCATGACCACCGCGGCCCAAGCTCCGGAGCGAAGGTCCCATGTCAGTTCCTGTTCCCCCGGGCCCGTGGCAGTCGCGGCCCAGAAGTTCTGCTGCGCCGGATCGGACGGGATGCTGGCACCGTTCACTTCGCGGTACAGCGCGCGGAAGGGGTTGAAACGGACGTCGACGATTTCGGTGCGCCGGACACCGGCCAGGTATGCCGCGACGTCGGCCCGCGGGGCAATTCCGATGAAGATTTCCTTGCCGGGATCAGTGGTGGAACCGCGGAGCAGCACGCTCCCCGCAAAGTCCACCGGGACGCCGTCGTTCACGCCGCCTCCGGTCATGAGATCCAGCCGGGGGGTCGTCAGCGCGTAGGAATTGGCTGAGAACTGCTCCGACGGCGTGATGAAGTACCTGCCGTCGCGCTGCTGGTAATTGACCCAGCCCGCGAAGCCGGCGACCGCCAGCAGTCCCAGACCGACCAGCGCGCAAAGCGAGCCGATCACCAGCATGACAATCCGGCCTGCTTTCATGGCCGCCGTCCTTTCAGATGGTCCGTTTGCCACGCCCGGATGGGCAGGACTTCCGGAAGCTGGCGGCCCGGGCCGCTACCGCCCGAGCGAAGTCAGAGGAAGAACGCTTTCACGCCGTGATCACCACTTTGAGGGCCTTCGTCTCCGCGGCGTGGGCGAAGGTGTCGTACGCCTCCATGAACTCGTCGAAGATGAAGTGGTGGGTGGCGAAACTGTCTGCAGGGATTTTTTGCTGTGCCACGAGCTTGAGCAGCATGGGGGTGGTATTGGTGTTCACCAGGCCCATGCTGATGTTGATGTTCCGGATCCAGAGGTCCTCGACGTGCAGTTCCACGGCTTTGCCGTGCACGCCCACGTTGGCCACGTTGCCGCCGGGCCGCACGATATCTGTACACATCGTGAACGTGGCCGGGATGCCGACGGCCTCGATCGCGACGTCCACGCCCTGCCCGTCGGTCAGGACCATCACCTGTTCCTTCCAGTTGGCAGCGCTGGATAGGACCACATCAGTGGCGCCGAATTCGCGGGATTTTTCGAGCCGGTTCGCGTCGAGGTCGACGGCGATGATTGTCGCGGCGCCGTAAAGTCCGGCGGTACAGATCGCGGCGAGTCCGACCGGGCCTGCGCCGATCACGGCGACTGTGTCGCCGGGCTTGACCCGGCCGTACTGCACGCCGATCTCAAAGCCGGTGGGAAGGATGTCGGAGAGCATCACGGCCTGTTGGTCGCTGACTCCCTCAGGCAGGAGGTGCAGGGAGTTCTCGGCGTACGGGACGCGTACGAACTCGGCTTGGGTGCCGTCGATCAGATGCCCGAAAACCCAGCCGATGCCGGACGTGCCTTCCTCCCCAAGGCAGTGGGAGTAGAGGCCTGTCTTGCAGTTGGCGCAGTGCCCGCAGGACTTGATGCAGGAAATGATGACACGGTCCCCGACCTTGAGGCTGGTGACGGACGCGCCGATCTCCGTGATGGTGCCGACCCCCTCGTGGCCCAGGATGCGGCCCTTGGCCACGGTCGGGACGTCGCCCTTGAGGATGTGCAGATCGGTGCCGCAGATGGTTGTCGTGTCCACCTTGACGATCACATCGCTGGGGCTCTGAATGGTGGGATCGGGGACATCGGTCCACGACTTCTGTCCGGGCCCACCGTAGACGAGGGCTTTCATACGTGCTCCTTGGCTTTGAGGATGACCAGCGGGTCCACGAGGCGCAGACGGCACGGAGTCTCAGTGCCATCGATCCCCGAATACATCAACGAGGCGCGGGCGCGCTCACGGAGTTCCTCGATCGCGGCGGCCGACACGCGGGCGTGCGCGAGGTCGAGCACGAGCTCGAAACTGGGGAGCTTGCTGGTGACGCGTCGGCAAACAACGTACAGTGCCCGCACGTTGGCTACAGTCACCACGCCATGCACGTCGATTCGAGCTGTTTCGGCGTCGGCGTTCAGGCGTATGAAAACTTTGAGTTTGGGGTCCCCCGAATGGTGGTGCATAGTCATGTGGCCGTGGTCTCCTGCCTTTTCCTGCTGAAGCCGGAAAGTGCAAACGCCATTTCCTTCCCCAAGTCGCGGTGAGACCCGTGCCGCATTCCATGAAGTGGTTCCTCCCTCAACTGCGACCTCCCCCAAGTGGCCGTGCAGGAACCTCCCCACATTTAGCTTGGTGGGCACGTCTGGGAGGGGTAAGGGGCAAAAGTCCCTTGTGTGCGTTTTAGGTCCTTCTGGTTTAGGTGCTCCTCGTTAGGTTCAAGAGCGGCGCACGCCTAGCCTGTTTCTATGTCTGCTCCGCTCGATCCCTGCCTCGCGCCGGACCTCGTGCTGGCCTCGGCGCGGCAACCCGGGGACGAAATATGCTTCGACGTTCATCTACGCGGCGGTGCCGTGTCTGCGATCATCCCGTCGCGCCAGGACGCGCCAGCGGTCCCCGCCGCTACCCGTGTGGTGGACCTGGACGGCCGCTATGTCATTCCGGGGCTGTGGGATGAGCATGTCCACATGACGCAGTGGGCGCTGGCCTCCAACCGGATGGACCTTTCCGACGCCGGCTCGGCGCGCGAGGCGGCCGCCGTCGTCGGGTCCCATATCGCCGGATCCCGCGTCACCGGGGCCGGCGACGGATTCACCGGCGGCACTGGCGTCAGCAGGGGCACCGGGGCTCCGGGAGATGTACAAACGCTGGTGGGCGTCGGTTTCCGCGACGCCGTCTGGCCGGACCTGCCCAGCCTTGGCCTCCTCGACGGCGTGACGCGCGGCCGGCCGACGGCGCTGATCAGCCACGACCTCCACTGTGTCTGGCTAAACTCCGCAGCGGCCCAACGCTACGGAGTGCGGGTGGACGCGGACGGGCTGCTCCGGGAAGATCCGGCGTTTGCCCTGACCCGCGCGCTCGGCCGGCTGCCGGATGCGGTGGTGGATAAGTGGGTGCAGCAGGCGGGGCAGGCTGCCGCGGCGCGGGGCGTAGTCGGGATCGTGGACTTCGAGATGACATGGAACCGCGACGCCTGGCTGCGGCGGATCTCCGGCGGCTTCGCTGCCCTGAAGGTTGAGGCGGGGGTCTACCCGCAGGATCTGGACCGGGCCGTGGCCGAGGGCCTGCGGACAGGTTTGGCAGTGGCGGGCAGCGGCGGGCTCCTGACCGTGGGCCCGTTGAAAGTGCTGATCGACGGCTCGCTCAATACCCGCACAGCCTACTGCGTTGACCCTTATCCGAACGGCGGGCACGGCCTGCTGACGGTAAGCGAGCCGGAGTTGCTCGCCCTGCTGGTCCGGGCGCGGCAGGCAGGCTTTGTGCCGGCTGTCCACGCGATTGGCGACGCGGCCAATCGGGTCGCCTTGGATGCGTTTGAGGCGGCGGGCATTGCCGGGCGGGTGGAACATGCCCAATTTGTCCGGAGCGAGGATTTCGCCCGCTTCGGCCGGTTGGGTGTGACCGCGAGCGTCCAGCCGGCGCATGCCCTCGATGACCGGGACGCCGCCGAGGCGAACTGGCCGGGGCGCACGGACCGGTCCTTCCCGCTCCGTTCACTGTTGGCCGCCGGTGCGGCGCTGGCCCTTGGCTCCGACGCTCCGGTGTCCCTGCTGGACCCGTGGACTGCCATGTCCGCTGCCACGGCGCGGGCCCGGCAGGATGGCCGCGGGCCGTGGCATGCCGAGCAGGCGCTCACCCGGCAGGAGGCCCTGACGGCCTCGACCCGCGGCCGCGGCCGGCTCCGCGCCGGGGATCCCGCCGATATTGCAGTGCTCGACGGCGACCCGCTGACTGTTCCCGACGCGGAGTTCGCCGCGATGCCGGTAGCCGCCACACTGTTGGCGGGACGGTTCACCCACGGTGGTCAATAGCTGCCTGCTGTTTTGCCTTTGAGCTATTTGCCTTTGACTTATTTGCCTTTGACCCGGGCCTGGACGAGGTTGGCGAACGGCAGCCGGCCGTAGTCGTCGCGGAATCGGGCGTGGTATCCGGCCTCCGCTTCGTTGACTGCCTCCGCTGGCAGCTCCTTCCAGGCAATCAGGAGGGAGCCGGGATCGGCGAGTTGCCAGATGAGCCTGCCGTCCCAGTGGCCCGGCGGCTTGCCCTTGCCGAAATCGATGAACTCCTGGATTTGCCGGCGAAGGCCGCGGTTGCCTTTGCTGCCGGCGCCCGCTTTGCCGAGATACACGACGTCGGCGCCGTCAATCCACTCGGCGGTCAGCGCGGGTTCCGGGACGGAAGGGTCCTTTTTCTTGAAGACCCCTGCCGTGCTCTTGGGCAGGAACCGCGGCTCATAGCCTGCGGGCTGCAGCACGGCGAAGATCCCGGTCCGCTGCGGGATCCGGTTGATGTCCAGTGCGGCGAGAGTCCTAAACCCCGTAAACCCGTCTTCCTTGAGTGAGCGTCTGTTGATCGGCATAGGTTCCTTGGCTTGGGGGTGTTCGCCCTAGAAGCTTACGGAAGAAGATCACGGAAGTCCGGGCTCAGTCGCGGGTGAAAGTGCCCAGTCCGGTCTGATCGTAGAAATCGAGCCTGACGCTCGACGCCGTGCCGCCGGGGGCAGCGTCCGCACCGGGGGCGAAGATTGCCCCCGCAAGGCCGTTGCCGTTCTCTCCGATGGATTCAAAGCTGAAGGTGTCGCCGTCGAAGTGCTTGAGTGCGAACCTGGTGGCCCTGCCGTCCGGGCCCAGCTCCAGGGTCAGCACGCCGCTCTCCACCGAAACTTTGAGCGGACCGTAGTAGGAGTTCGCGTAGCTTCCGGTGTAGAAATCGTTGCCGCGTGCCGGTTCGACCTGCGGCGGCACCTGGGAGTAATCGACTTTTGGCTTCTCCGCCTCATCGATCTTCTGGAAAACGCCGGCGGTGAATCCGAACCAGTCCACTGTCGGGGCGCCGTTCTGGGCCGTGTCCAGGAATGCGGCGCAGATAGCTTCGGGGATGCCCTGCGGCCGGCCGTTCGTCAGGGCCACAATGCCTAACTGCTCACCGGGGAGCAGCGAGACGGCGGTCGCGGCACCAAGGTTGAAGGCTCCCGAGTGCCCGAGCGAGAGCCGGGCGTGGTCGTCGTAGGAGACATTCCAGCCCAGGCCGTAGAAGCGGGTGCGGGCGGCCGGTGTCCCGGGAGGGCCCGATACCGCGTGCGGGACATGCGTGACACCCAGCGCGTCCGTGGCGATAACCTCGTTGCCCTCAAAACTGCCGTTGGCGAGCTGCAGGCGGATCCAGCGGGCCAGGTCATGCACGGAGGAGCTGGCCCCGCCGGCGGGTGCTTCGGCGTCGGCGTTCCGGGTGTATTTGGCCACCCAGGTCTTGTTACCAGCGGGCACGTGGATCAATGCCCTGTTCGACGCCTTTTGGTAGTCCGCGTGGCGATAGCTCGTGGATGTCATCCCCAGAGGCTTGAACAAGACTTCGTCGGCGAGGTCTGCCCAGGGCAGTTTCATGGCATCGGCAACTGCCAATGCGCCAGCCGTGTAGCCGAAGTTGCTGTAGTTATAGCTCGAGCGGAAGGAGTCCAGCGGCTCCTGGTTAAGGTGGCTGAGAATGTAGGACTGGTCGAATCCGAGGTCCTCGAGCAGATCGCCCGCCCCCGTGCTTAGGCCGCCTTGATGCGACAACAAGTCGGCGACCGTGGCGTTTCGCGTGACGTAGGGGTCTTTCAACGCAAAGCCGGGGCTGTGGTTGATCACCGGCTCCGTCCAGGAGATGGCCTTGCGGCCCACGGCCACGGCCGCCACTGTGGAGGCCAGGGGTTTGGACACCGAGGCCAACTGAAAAACGGTGTCCGCGTCCACCGTTTCGGGCCTGCCCGACTCCCGCACGCCGAAGCCCTTGGCGTACACCATCTGGTCCCTGTAGACCACGGCAACGGCGACCCCGGGAACACCGGTACTCTCCATCGCGCCCTGGACCATCCCGTCCAGCTTGGCCAAGGCGTCGTTGACCTTCTGTTGGTCCAGGAGTGGTTTGACCTGCGGTTCCGGCGCCGGAAGCAACGATGCCGACGGCGTACCGGAGGCGCCGGGGCCACTGCTTGCGGCACCGGCGGGGGCAGTTTGGGCCGTGCAGGCGGCCAGCAGCGGCATCCCCGCTATGCCCGCGGCCCCGACGCCGACCGCCTTAAGTAGCGAGCGGCGGTCCGAGGGCAGCGAGCCGACCCTCATCGCGATAGATTCCCTTTGTTTCATGGACAACCCTCCGCCCGATACCGCCTGGGGCGTCGAGCTGACGCCCTCTCCCATGATGGACCCGCGCCGGTGTTTGAGACAGGGGATGTCGGGTCCGAGGGACTATCGGGGTGCTCGGGGCGGCATCGAGGCTGGGCACGGAAGGCGGGGGCACTCGGGCCGGCCGACGGAAGGCGGGGGCACTCGGGCCGGCCGGCCGTTCTGCGGGTCTGCCAGCCCGTAGGAAACTCAGACATTTTCACCCTCGCCAGTTCCGCCTCTGGCTCTGGCTCTGGCTCCGGCTCCGGCTCCGGTTCCGCCTCTGGCTCTGGCTCTGGCTCTGGCTCTGGCTCTGGCTCTGGCTCTGGACTCAGCATCATTCTGGCGCCCCGCGGTGTCCCGGCATCCGCAGGACCCGCACGTCCCCACCTCGACACCCGCCCGCGAAACCACGTATGGCGCGAACCTCGCGGGCTCCTCCGGCTGTGCCTATTAATGTCAGACCCCCTTGGGAGACTTGATTCATGGACGGCAATCAGGGGCCCGAAGTGGTTCCGGCAGACTCGGCACCGGCAAATGCTGTGACGGTCGCTGCACTGGCCCGGATCCTGGCCTTCCTCCCGGCTCCGGACAGCGCCGCCGCACTGATCGACGAGATCCGGTACCTGGAGGACCTGAAGTCCGCCATGGCAGCCCGGCAGGCCCGGCACGCCGTCGCCTTCGACCTGCTCCAACGCCACGAGCAGACCGCCGCCGGGGTCCCGGCCGAGAAACTCGGCGCCGGGATTGGCGCGCAGATCGCCCTCGCCCGGCGCGAATCCCCCGCCAAGGGCGGCCGGCTCCTGGGCCTGGCCAAAGCCCTGGTCACCGAGATGCCGCATACCCTCGCCGCGCTGCAGACCGGACAGCTCAACGAATGGCGCGCCACCCTGCTCGTGCGCGAAACCGCGTGCCTGGCCGCGGTTGACCGGGCCGCCGTGGACGCGGACCTCGCCGCGGACACGGGCACCCTCGCCGGGGTGGGTGACCGGCGGCTGGTGGCCGCCGCCCGTGCCGCCGCGTACCGGCTGGATGCGCGCACCGTCACCGAACGCGCCGCGCACGCCGCCACCGAGCGCTACGTCAGCCTCCGCCCCGCCCCGGACACCATGTGCCACCTCACCGCCCTGCTCCCGGTCACCGCCGGCGTCGCCGTCTACACCGCCCTGACCCGGCACGCCGACACCCTCAGGAACAGCGGGGATCCGAGGGGCCGGGGGCAGCTGATGGCTGATGCCCTGGTCGAACGCAGCACCGGCACCCCCGGCGGGATCACCGGAGTCGAAATCCAGCTCGTCATGACCGACCGCACCCTCTTCCAGGCCGACGCCGAACCGGCCCGGCTCCCCGGCTACGGCACCGTCCCCGCCGGCTGGGCCCGCAGCCTCATCAACGGCACAGCGGCCACAGAATCCGCCGGATCCCCTAAACCCGGTGGCTCGGCAGGCAGTTCCCCGGAAGCCGTCGGCGGCGCGGCCCAGAGCACGGACACGGAGACAGGACTTGGCATCGGGGGCGGGCCCGCCCCCGGCACGGGCCCCGGCGGCATAGCCGGCGGTTCCCCGGGACCCGGCAGTCCCCCTAGACCAAAGGGCGCTGCCGGGACATCCGATGACACCGCGTTCGGCGTGTGGATCCGCCGGCTCTACACCCACCCCGGCACCGGCGGGCTCGTCGCGATGGACTCCCGCACCCGGATCTTCCCGCCCGGGCTCCGCCGCCTCATCCAAGTCCGCGACGAAACCTGCCGCACCCCGTACTGCGACGCGCCCATCCGCCACCTGGACCACATCATCCCCTGGCACCACGGCGGCCAAACCTCCCAGGCCAACGGCGCCGGACTCTGCGAAGCCTGCAACCACACCAAGGAAACGCCCGGCTGGACCGTCCGCCCCGCACCCGGATCCGCTTCCAGCCTCAGGGACAGGCACAGGCACACCATCGAACTCACCACCCCCACGAGCCACACCTACCACTCCACCGCGCCACCCCTGCCGGGCACGCCGCTCCGCCGATCAGCCACGGATCAGCCGGGCTCCCGCGACCGRCGCCAGCTCCGTCACCAGGCCAAAACGCTGAAGCGCGGGAGGTTCAATGTGGTTGCTGCAGCCTAGGGACCAGTCAGCTGGCTGCCGTGCGGGACCCGGCTGACGCTGGCCGGGCCACCGGAGGTCGGGCGACGGGCCGCTACTCGAAGAACTCGATTCGCGGCTCGCCTTGGACTCCGCCACGCTTCATGGCGTCCAGCAGTTCTGGGTTGGCAAAGAAAAACCGCGCGTTGTCGACGGAATCGAAGTAGTGAAGCACGAGGACGGCGTTGGGTCGCCTGCCAACTGGTGGACGGACTGCTGGGTAACGCCGCTGCTGGACTGCAGTTCGCCCACGGAATCGTAGACTTTGCGCCATTCGTCGTAGTCGGCAACCTTATGAAAAACCACGGAAAGTGCCATGGCGATGCTCCTTGCTGGGACGGGGAGCTGCCCGCGACGGGGGCTCCACGTTCGGTTGGAAAGCGACCGGTCCCAGCCTCTGGCCGCGCTGACAAATTTGACCCGGCGACGGCGACGGCGACGGCGACAAAGAAAAACGCCCTCCCACCCCGGGTGGCGGGCTGACGTCAGGCCTGCAGGTACCTTCGCGATCTCGCTATGAGACGGCTCGGACACTTCCATGTCCCGAACAACCCGGCGTCATCAGTTGGTTACCTGCAGGCGCTTTAAGCCTACGCCCGCCTCAACTCCATCACCAGAGGCCGAAAGCCACCGGCCCCACCACGAAGACCATCGTGACAACCCCACTATGGAGGCCCGGCCACAAAGGCCCCGGCCGAAACACCCCCCGCCGCAAAAGCGTAGAGTGGAGGAAGCCGCCTGATTCTGGACGCCAAGTGCTGAGGGAGAAATCGTGACGATTGACTGGGACGAAAAAAAGACCCTGCTGCAGGAGCCGAACATCGCCGCCGTGACGCAACTGTGCGACGAACTCATGGAGAAGAAGCCTGGATCGGTGGTCCCGTACATCGACCCCATCCATGATGAGGACGAATGCCGGATCGTCAGCCTGCATATCAGCCCCGGCAAGGGCACAGAATCGGGCTTTGTTTCGCACTTCAACGACGATGAAGCCGCACGCCGCGCCACCTCCATCTACGAGGCCGCAGAGCTCGATCCCCGCTATGTGATGCCGTGGAACGCGTACCCGTGGATCCGCGATCCGGACGCTTCCTCGGCCCTGAACGTCCAGGAGAAGACGGACGGCCTTCGGCCCTTCCGCCAGTTCCTCAAGATCAACAAGCGCGTCTCGGCCGTTATTGCCCATGGCGCGGACGCCCACTCCTTCCTGACGCTCTTCGAGAAGACCTACCATTCCTCGCTGAAGAACCATGGCGTCAAGATCTACAAGGCCACCGCGCTCGGCGGCCGCGCCTTCGCAGTCTCTCCGGCCAAGCAGGAAGAGCTGCTCGCCAAGAACGTTGAAGTCTACAAAGACGCCATGCAGCGGGCCGGCATCCAGCACCTCTGAGGCTTCACGCAGCAGCATCCGACGCTGGCAACAACCGACGCCGGCGGCCTCAGCCCGCCAGCAGCCTGCGCCGGTGCTTGAGTTCCTTGACCCAGTCGCGGGTGACTAGCGCCGAAAACGGCGAGGCGCCGTCGTCGGTCATGGAGCGGAACGCCGTGCCCGCCTGAAGGTCCGCCAGCAGCGGCTCCGACGCCCTCAGCGCGAGTTCCAGCACCTGGACAGCCGCACGCTCGGTCAGCCCCATCCCCGCGGCCCAGCCCAGGAAGTGCTTCCGGGAGATCCCCGTCCGTTTGCCGTCCAGGGTCAGGGCCAGTGTCTTGTCCCCGTAGACCACAGTGGAGGGGATGTCGTACACCGGCGCAATGGACCACTCGCCGGCCGGTTGCTGCACCATGGAAACGTTTTTTGCGTGCAGGTCACCGTTGCCCGTAAGCCACGCAAATGCCGCCTGGAGGGCCAAATTCCGCAGCGCGGGCAGCGGCGCCGCGCAATACGCCGCAAGCGCATGGCACACCTGCCCGTATCCCACGTTGTACTTGTCCGCAGGGTAAAGCCCCAGCACCTGTGCCCCGTCCTCGACGGCGAGCCGCTGCACCGCCCCGGCCGCCGCCTTGGGCGCACCGGATACAGGCTCACCGGATACAGGCACCCGGTCGAAGCGCTCCACGAGCAACCCCGGCCGGCCAGCGACGTCGCGGATCAGCTGGACCCGGCTCAAGGGGATCCGCAGCCGGGCCGCGTAGCGGAACATCACAAATTCGTTTTCGACGACGTGCGGGAACTCGGGCGCATTGAGTTTGAGGATGTACCGTCGGCCGGCGCTGGCCACCGGCATGGAGATCATGCCTGCGGACAGCTTGTCCTGCACGCCGGCCAACGCCACCGGGTCGATCAGCCCGGAATCCCCCAGAAGGGCCTCGAAATCCAGGGGCGTCCCGGGGTCAAGCTCGACGGCGTGCTCGTCCGGGTCCAGCTTCTCGCCATGGCCAACGATTTGCACGTCACCCACCGGGTTGGCACCGGCCGCGATGAGCAGGGACAGCTCATCGTCCACGCTGGTCTTGATGGAGCGGCGCAGTGCATTCAGCCGCCGGCCCTCCGGCAGGAGCCCGGTGAAATACGGCGGGGCTGCCCCCGCCGCGGACAGCACCGGGTCCGGAGCCAGCGGCAGGGAACTCGCGACAGCTGGTCCCCCGGAAGCCAGATAGGCCGGCAAGTAGCTGAACCTGGTGCCGCCGTCGTGCCGTTCCAGCCGTGCCGCCAGCACGCCGGCCTTGTAGATGTCTGCGATGCGGTGCCTCATGGCCGGACTTCCGGGCCGTTCCGCAGTTCGCTGTGGGCCCGAAGTTCGTCGTTGTCCCGAGGGCCGGCGAGGCTCCGGGCGGCGGCGCTGGTGCGGGTCTGGACCCGGAGCTCCAGCCCCAACGTGTCAATGAGCGCCAGCAGGGAATCCAACTGCACCGTGCGTTTGCCCTGTTCGACAAACCGGACGAAGCGCTCTGAGACCCCGGCCAGTTCGGCCAATTCGCGCTGGCTCAACCGGAGCGACCCGCGCCGGGCCCGGACGTCGGCTGCGAGCTCGTCCGGAAACGAGTTCTCCATGGCCGCCTCCCCGTTGATCAAAATACGCCCGAGCCACCCTGCCCCCATAGGTACGAACGTGCCGTTTTGCGTGCATTTTCAGTATAGAGCGAACAAATGCGCCTGCACAGTGCTATTCCGGCACGTTCGTACCGGCGCGGGTGCAAATGGCAGGGACAGCCTGCTGGGGATGCAGGCCTGGGATTCATGGCGCCCGCAGTCACAGAACGGACGGCTCTGCCGGGTGGGGGCGTAGCGGTGCACAATGACCCTTAGGATTTAAGGGGCCCAAGAAAACCAGCCCGCCCAGGGAATCCGGAAAGGACTGCTCAGCATGACGCACGCTTCCTTCCGGCTGTTCCGCACCGGGCTGATCGGATCCATCATCGTGGCACTGGCGGCCGGCGGCCACCTGGCCGGCGGGGGGCGGCTGCCCGAGCCGGTGATCGTGACGGCGCTGTGTGCCGTGGCAATCGTCCCGGTGGCCATCCTGACCCGCTTCCGACTGTCCTTTCCTGCCCTTGCCGGGCTGCTGGGAGTGGGCCAATTGTGGCTGCACTGGTCGTTCGGCGCTCTGTCCGCAGGGGCGCCCGCGGCCGGCCGGGCGCGGATGGTCGAGGGCCATCCGGGCCATGCGGCGGCTGCCATTTCCCCGGAGATGCTCGACCCGTCCATGGCGGTGTCCGCGGCCGATATGGGCGGAGCCATGTTCGCCGCCCACGCGGTGGCTACCCTCGGCACGGCGCTGCTGCTCGCCCGCGGTGAGCGGGCACTGTCCGCACTGGCCTCCTGGCTGCGCCCACTCGTGCAGCTGCCCCGCCCCTGCCCCGCAATGCCGATGCGCGCTCCCGGCCCCTGCACAGTCAACCTGGCCCTCCCCAAAATCCGGGTTGGCCTCCGCCTGCCGACCCGGCGCGGACCTCCGGAACCGCTGCCCGCCGCCTGACCAACCCCTTTCACACACGGACGGGGGCCACGGGCGGCCACCCGCTGCTACCGCCGGACGAACACCGGACCGGCCGGTTCCCACCGTTTATTCGTTAGTGAAAGGCCCCTTTGCCATGAAATCCTCCCTCCGCCGCACCCTCAAGACCGCCGCGGCCGCCACGATGACCGCCGGCCTGCTCGCCGCCGGCGCTGCAGCCGCCTCCGCCCACGTCCACGTCGACTCCGACGACCCGGCCGCGGGCGGCTACAGCCACCTGACGTTCAATGTCCCCAATGAGTCCGACTCGGCCAAGACCAGCAAGCTCGAAGTCACGCTGCCCAGGGACACGCCGTTCACTTCGGTGTCGGTGAAGCCTGTCGAGGGCTGGAAAGCCGTAATCACCACGAGCGAGCTGCCGAAGCCGATCACGATCGCCGGCGCCACGGTCACCAAGGCTCCGAGTTCCGTGGTCTGGACGGCCGACGAGGCCCACCAGATCGGGCCAGACGAATACCAGGCCTTCTCCCTCTCCGTCGGCGTCCTGCCGGACGCGGGAACCACGGTGACGCTGCCGACGGCCCAGACCTACACCGACGGGACTGTCGTGAAATGGGACGAGAAGACGGTAGAGGGGCAGGCGGAACCCGAGCACCCGGCGCCCTCGTTCGTGACCACGGCCAAGGACGCCGATGCCCATGCCGCAGCCCCCGCCGCAGCCACGACTACGACGGCCCCCTCGCCGTCCGCCGCCCCGGTCGCGGAAGCAAGCACATCCGGTGATGCCGGCTCCGTGGCCGGCTGGATCGGCCTGGCCGCAGGCCTGCTCGGACTCGCCGCGGGCCTGACGGCCCTGGCCCGCACCCGCCCGTCCGGGTCAAGTAACTCAGGCAAGTAACGCAGTTAAGTAACCTGCCCCGGACCTCCGGCGCGAGAGACGACGGCGGCCCCGGACATCCGGGGCCGCCGTCACAATTGACACCGCGGTGTGATCCCTGCCATGTTTTAAGGGTGAACCTGTCAGACAGCCGGACAGCAGGACAGCCTTTGGCCCGCCTCAGTGCCGCCGAAGCCGTTTTCAACGTCCTCCGCTCCGAAATCGAATCCGGCAAGCTCGGCGTCGGCGCCAAGCTGAGCTCCGAGGCCAGCCTCGCCCAGCAGTACGGCGTGAGCCGCTCCGTGGTCCGCGAGGCATTGCGCTCCTGCACCGCCCTGGGCCTGACCGTCACCAAGACCGGGCGGGGCACGTTCGTCGTCGCCAACCACGTGGCCAAGGACCTGGTCCTGGGCCAATACTCCGCACGAGACCTCACCGAGGCCCGTCCCCATATCGAGGTTCCTGCCGCCGGACTGGCCGCGGAACGCCGTTCACCCGAGGAGCTGGACACCATGCGGGAGATCGTTGCCGCGATGAGCGGCGAGGACGACCCGGAAGTGTGGGTGGGCCTGGACTCCAGCTTCCACGCGATGATCGCGCGGGCCAGCGGGAACAAGGTGTTCGAAAACGTCGTCGCGGACATCCGGGATGCCCTCGCCCACCAGTCCGAAACCCTGAACATGGTGGCGGACCGCCAGCACGCTTCCGACGAGGAGCACCGGCGCATCCTGGCCGCGATCGAAGCCGGCGACGCGGCGACGGCGCGCATCGCCATGAGCCAGCACCTCCATGCCGTTGGCATCGCCCTCGACTCGATCCTCAACGCCTGACGGCAGATTCCTGACGCCGTTGTCAGCACCAAAAGCACCAACAGAGTGACCAGCCACCACAACCACACCGACCGCCACCAAAGGACGCAATGATTTCCCCTGCTCTCGCGCACGCCCCGACGCTGCTGGCCCCGGAGCGGCTCCCGCAGCACGCCCCGCTCGCGGTCCAGACCCGGGACGGCATCGTCGAAAGCGTCCACTACGGCTCGGTCATAGCCACCGCAGCGGACGGCCGGATCCTCCTGGCCGCCGGCGATCCCCTCGCCCCGTTCTACCCGCGGTCCGCTCTGAAGCCCCTGCAGGCCGTCGCCATGGTCCGTGCCGGGCTGGAGCTCCCGGACGATCTCCTCGCCCTCGCAGCCGCCAGCCATTCCGGAGCCGCCACCCACCGTGACGGCGCGCGGCGCATCCTGGACCTGCATGGCCTGACGCCCGCGGACCTCGAGAACAGTACTGACCTGCCCTACGGCGCCCGCGAGCGAGAGGACTGGCTCGGGGACGGCGGCCAGGCGACCCAGCTGGCGCAAAACTGCTCCGGAAAGCACGCCGCGATGGCTGCCACCTGCGTCATCAACGGCTGGCCGGTCCAGGGTTACCTTGACCCGGCGCACCCGCTCCAGCAACTCGTGGCCCAAACCGTGGTGGACCTGACCGGCGAGGACCCTCAGGCCACCACCACTGACGGCTGCGGCACCCCGCTGTTCGCACTCACCCTGCGCGGCATGGCACGGGCCTTCGGCCGCCTGGCCGCGGCCGCCGGAGCCGGCGGCAGTGCAGTAGCGGGATCCAGTGCGGAAGCCGCCGTCGCCCGCGCCATGCGCCGCCACCCCGAGATGGTTGCCGGCGAAGACCGAGACGTCACCGCGCTGATGCGGCTGGTTCCCGGCATGCTGGCCAAGGACGGCTTCGAGGGCGTCCAGCTGGTGGGCCTCCCGGACGGCCGCGCCGTCGCCGTGAAGGTCTCCGACGGCGGCGACCGCGCCAGGATGCCCGTCACCGTGCGGGTCCTGACCGCGCTCGACGTCGACACCTCGTCCTTGGGGCGCCTCGCCGCGACCCCTGTGCTGGGCGGCGGCCGGCCCGTCGGGCTGCTGCAGGCCACCGATTTCCTCGCTGCCCCCACGACCCCCCGCGCCCCCGACGACCTGTAAGGACCGCCATGACCTCGCTCGACGAACGTGCAGAATTCCGCTCGGAACACGACCTCCTGGGCGACCGGGATGTCCCCGCCGACGCCTACTGGGGCGTCCACACCCTCCGGGCCGTGGAGAACTTCCCCATTACCGGCCAGCCGCTGTCCTCCAACATGCACCTGGTCCGCGGGCTGGCCGCCGTGAAACTCGCCGCCGCACGCACCAACCAGGAACTCGGGCTCCTCGACGCCGAGCGCGCCGCGGCCATCGCGGAAGCCTGCGCCGACGTCATGAACGGCAAGCTCAGCGAACAGTTCGTGGTGGACGTCATCCAGGGCGGCGCCGGGACGTCGTCGAACATGAACGCCAAYGAGGTCATCGCCAACCGGGCCCTGGAAATCCTCGGACACCCCAAGGGCGACTACGCCCGGCTGCACCCCAACGACCACGTCAACCTCAGCCAGTCCACCAACGACGTCTACCCCACCGCGGTCAAGCTCGGCACGATCTTCGCSGCCCGGGAACTGCTSGAAGCCCTCACCGAACTCGAGGACGCCTTCGCCGCCAAGGCCCTCGAGTTCCGCACGGTGGTCAAGATGGGCCGCACCCAGCTCCAGGACGCCGTCCCCATGACGCTCGGCCAGGAATTCGGCACCTACGCCGTCACGATCGGCGAGGACCGGCTCCGCCTGGCCGAAGCCGACCTGCTGATCCACGAAATCAACCTCGGCGCCACGGCGATCGGCACCGGCCTGAACGCACCGGCCGGGTACGCCGAGGCCGCCTGCCGGCACCTGGCCGAGATCACSGGGCTGCCGCTGGTCACGGCGGTGGACCTGATCGAGGCCACCCAGGACGTCGGCGCCTTCGTGCACCTCTCCGGGGTGCTCAAGCGGGTCGCCGTGAARCTCTCCAAGATCTGCAACGACCTCCGGCTTCTCTCCTCCGGCCCGCGCGCCGGATTCGGCGAAATCAACCTCCCCGCCGTGCAGTCCGGCTCCTCGATCATGCCCGGCAAAATCAACCCGGTCATCCCGGAAGTGGTCAGCCAGGTGGCCTACGAGGTGATCGGCAACGACGTCACCATCACCATGGCCGCAGAAGCCGGCCAGCTCCAGCTCAACGCCTTCGAACCGATCATCGTCCACAGCCTCCACAAGAGCATCTCCCACCTGGAAGCCGCCTGCCGCACCCTCACGGCCCGCTGCGTCCGGGGCATCACCGCGAACACCGAACACCTCCGCCTCACGGTGGAACAGTCAATCGGCCTCGTCACCGCCCTGAACCCGCAACTGGGCTACGCCACGGCCACGGCCATCGCGCAGGAAGCCCTCGCCACCGGCAAGGGCGTCGCGGAGCTCGTACTCGAACATGGACTGCTCACCGCCGAGCAGCTCACCGAGCTCCTCAGCCCACAACGCCTGGCCAACCTGAGCAAGTAGCGCACCTCCGAACCCCGAAGGACCCTCATGACTCATCCCGACACTGCCCGCGCCCTAAAACAGCCAACCCAAGAACTACCGGCCCCACCACGAGAAGCCATCTCCGACCACACCATTCCGGCGCATGCCCACGCCTCCGGGGCCGCGCTCCACGCCGAAGACCAGGGCTACCACAAAGGCCTGAAACCCCGGCAGGTCCAGATGATCGCGATCGGCGGCGCCATCGGCACCGGCCTGTTCATGGGCGCCGGCGGCCGCCTCGCCACCGCCGGACCGGCCCTGATCATCAGCTATGCGGTCTGCGGGTTCTTCGCCTTCATGATCCTGCGCGCCCTCGGCGAACTCGTGATGCACCGGCCGTCGTCGGGCTCCTTCGTCTCCTACGCCCGCGAATTCTTCGGCGAGAAAGCCGCGTTCGTTACGGGCTGGCTGTACTGGCTGAACTGGGCCATGACGGCGATCGTGGACATCACCGCCGTCGCGCTGTACATGAACTTCTTCAAGAAGTACTGGGCGCCCATCGCGGACGTACCGCAGTGGGCCTGGGCCCTGGCGGCCCTGATCCTGGTCCTTGGCCTGAACCTCATCAGCGTCAAGGTGTTCGGCGAGCTTGAATTCTGGTTCGCGCTCATCAAGGTCGTGGCGCTCGTGTCCTTCCTGCTCGTGGGCATCTACTTCGTCATCTTCGGCACACCCGTGGCCGGCCAGGAGGTCGGCTTCAGCCTTATCGCGGACAACGGCGGCATGTTCCCCAACGGCCTTCTGCCGGCCATCGTGGTGATGCAGGGCGTCGTGTTCGCTTACGCCTCGATCGAACTGATCGGCATCGCCGCCGGCGAGACCGAAAACCCGGAGAAGATCATGCCGCGGGCCATCAACACGGTGATTGTGCGCATCGCCGTGTTCTACGTCGGCTCGCTCGTGCTGCTTTCCCTGCTGCTGCCCTACAGCTCCTACAAGGCCGGCGAAAGCCCCTTCGTGACATTCTTCGGCTCCATCGGGGTGGACGGCGTGGACGCCATCATGAACCTCGTGGTCCTTACCGCGGCGCTGTCCTCGCTCAACGCGGGCCTCTACTCCACCGGCCGGATCATGCGTTCGATGTCCGTTTCGGGTTCCGCGCCGAAGTTCGCCGCCCGGATGAACAAGTCCGGTGTCCCTTACGGCGGCATCGCCCTCACTGCCGGCGTGGCTGTCCTGGGCGTGATCCTGAATGCCGTGGTCCCGGCCGAGGCCTTCGAGATCGTCCTTAACGTCGCATCGCTGGGCATCATCAGCACCTGGGCCATGATCGTCCTGTGCCAGATGCAGCTTGCCCGGCTCGCAGCCCGCGGAGAACTGCTCCGGCCCGCGTTCCGGATGCCGGGCGCACCCGTCACGGGCTGGATCACCCTGGCATTCCTTCTGGCGGTGCTGGTCCTCATGGCCTTCGACTCGCCTGTAGGAACGTGGACCATCGCCTCCCTCGCAGTCATCATCCCGCTCCTGATGCTCGGCTGGCGCCTCTGCCGGCACCGCATCCTGGAGATCGCCGCGGTCCGGGACGGGTTCACCGGCCCGTATCCGCTCGTCGCCGCCCGGCCCATGGGCAGCGCCGATGGGAGCGCCGACGGGGATTCGGAGTGACACCCCGGCAGTCCGCCTCCGCGTAACGCAACGTCCCCGCAACCTCTCATGCACCCCGTTCGCATATGCTCAGCAGACCAGCCCACACTGGCGCCCACCGGCTCAGCGACGAACCATCCGGGAGACACTTCATGACCAACTGGCGGATCAGGGACTTCCATTCGGCCGACCTTGACGGCATCCTGCACCTCTGGGAATCCCTCAAAGAATCAAATGTGGAGCCCGTCTACGCGCTCTCGGAGGTCCTGGCCTCGTGCGAAAAGGACCACGCCGTCGTCGCGGTGCAGGGCGAGCAGGTGGTGGGCGCCGCCGTCGGACGGGCCGCGCATGACCAGGGCTGGATCGTTTTCCTGGCCACGTTGCCCGAGTTCCGGGGCCGCGGAATCGGCACCTCGCTGCTGGCCTCGGTCGAGAACCGGATGGCCCCGCACGGGCTCAACAAGCTCTCGGCCCTGATGCCCGAATCCGAAACCCGGGTGGAGGCGTTCCTGGGCCGCGGATTCGCGCTGAAGAAGAACCTGCGCTACTTCGAACGGAAAATCCCGGTCCAGCGCCAGGAGCTGGAACCCCTCAGCCTGCTTGGCGGCCGGATCCTGGCCCGCGACCTGTGGGAGAACGTGGCCGGTATGCGCAACGAGAAGGAACTGCTGGAACGCCGGCTGGTCCTTCCGCTCGCCGAGGCCGACCTCGCCGACGAATACGGCGTGGTGCCGCCGCGGGCAGTGGTCCTCTTTGGACCGCCCGGTACCGGCAAGACGACGTTTGCCAAGGCGATCGCGTCCCGGCTCGAATGGCCGTTCGTGGAGGTTTTCCCCTCCCGGCTGGCCTCCGACCCCAAGGGGCTGGCCGGGGCGCTGCGCGAGACCTTCCTGGAGATCGCCGAACTCGAGCACGCGGTGGTCTTCATCGACGAGGTGGAGGAGATCGCCGCGCAGCGCTCGGGCGAACCGCCCTCTCCCCTGCAGGGCGTCACCAACGAGCTCCTCAAGATCATCCCCGCCTTCCGCGAACAGCCCGGCCGGCTCCTGGTCTGCGCCACCAACTTCATCCGGGCGCTGGATTCGGCGTTCCTGCGCCACGGCCGGTTCGATTACGTCATCCCGATCGGCCTGCCGGACCGGCAGGCCCGCGAGGCGATGTGGCAGCGCTTCATTCCCGTCGCCGTGGTGGACGACGTCGACGTCGAGCTCCTGGTGGACCGCACGGAAGGCTTCTCCCCCGCGGACATCGAGTACGCGGCCCGCAGCGCCTCCCAGCGGGCTCTCGAAAAAGCGGTGTACGACGACGGCGGCTTGGCGTCCGGCGGCAGCGCCTCAGTCCGCGAGGCGGTCCGGAAGGGTCCGGCCACCCAGGACTACCTCGATGCGATCGCGGACACCCGCACCACGGTCAGCGCCGAAGTGCACCAGCAGTTCCTCGAGGACATCGACGACCTGGGGCGCGTCTAGATGAACTCCGTCAGCAGGTTGTGAGGGGGCCAGGCCGCGATCAAGGTGCCCAGCGGCAGTATGCTTGTGATTGGGTCACAGTTGGGCCCCAATTTCGCTTGACGACAATGGAGCCACCGTGCGTAGTCCCCGGTCGCTATCTCCAACCCCAGTAAAGGCCCCGACGCCGTCTGCTGCCAGGCGTGTCACAGCATCGATGCAGCTCGGCATCAGGTCCGGGCAGGGGCCGCTTCGCAGAATCATTGAAGAGTCCTGGAAGCGTTCGCTGCGGCTGCAGGCCAACCCTGACATGCCGCCGTCCTCGGTACTCCTCGATGGTGAGGCGCTTGAGGAGTACCGTCGCGGCCATCCGCTGGCGTCAATCATGCCGGTGATTAACAAACTGCTGATTCAGCCCAGTTCCGAACAAGGGTTGCTCGTGGCCGTCGGGGATGAGCTGGGCAGGCTCCTGTGGGTCGACGGGGATGCTGCCCTGCGCCGGCGTGCCGAGGGCATGCTCTTCGTTGAGGGCGCGGACTGGTCCGAGGCCAGCGTGGGCACCAGCGCTCCTGGAACCGCCCTGGCGCTGGGCCGCAGCATCCAGGTTTCCGGTCCCGAGCATTTCAACCGGGCTGTTCACGCGTGGAGCTGCACGGCGGTGCCGTTCCGTGATCCAGATACCGGGGCCGTGATCGGAGTCCTGGATATCACCGGCACCGAGACGGCAGTCGCTCCGCATACCCTTTCCCTCGTGGAGGCTGCGGTCGCGGCCGCACAGGCGCAGCTGCGCGTGGAGCGTCTTCTGCTGGCCGCCGCGAAGCGCGACCGGCTCGCACGGCGGCGAAAACCTGTTTCCGCCACCGGGCCCAGAACGGTTCCCAGCAGCCCGGTCCGAAGCCTCTATCGCAACAGCCTGCAGCTGCTCGGCCGCGACCACGCGCTGCTCAGCATCGAAGGAAGAACGGTATCGCTGTCTCCGCGGCACAGTGAGATGCTGGCCCTGCTGAGCATCCATCCGGATGGTCTCAGCGGCGAGGAGCTGGGCAGCATGCTGTTCGGGGAAGTCTCAGCCATGACACTTCGGGCGGAGATGGTCCGGTTGAGGAAAGTCCTTCAGCAGTTCAATCCTGCCGCCGTGCCGGAATCCCGGCCCTACAGACTCACCGTGGACGTGCTGCCGGACGCCGGACAGGTTCTCAGTTGCCTCCAGCGCGGGGCACACAGGGTTGCCCTGGAAATTTATCGCGGCCCGGTGTTGCCTCGCTCGGAGGCTCCGGGTGTGGTGACGCTGCGGAGGCGCGTCTCCACACTCCTTCGGGAGGCGGTTCTAACGGACGGCAGCGCGGAAGCCCTGCTCCAGTATGCGGAACTTCCCGAAGCGAGCGATGACATTGCCGTCCGCATGGCAGCGCTGAAGCTGCTGCCGCCCCGCTCACCCAAGAGGGCTGCGGTGGTGGCCGACCTGGAGCGCCTGGAATCCGAACTCGGAACACGCCAGCCCGGGTGACCTGACTCACAAGGCTGCAACCTCGTCGCAACCCTCCCTTCCCTAAGCTTTAGGCAACAGCCATCATCCTGCTCAGCAGAAGTGCCGGGGATGATTGTGCTTCACACTCCAGACCAGGACTGCCTGGGTCACGTTCCACGGCAGCGACGCGGACTGGAACTGTGGCGGGTTATCCATACCCTGACAATCCGCGGGCCTCACCGCACACCCCAGGTGAGGCTTTCGGCGGACAACGGGCTTCACGCCCGGCTTCTGGCCCGATGTTCAATTCATGCCTGCGCATTATTTGCTGCGGCTACAAAACGACGAAGGAATATCGACAATGACGACGATGAAAGCAGCTGTAGTTACTGAATTTGGTAAGGATCTCCAGATCCAGGACCTTCCTGTCCCCACCCCGGGACGCGGCGAGGCACTGGTCAAGGTCATCACCACGGGTGTCTGCCACACCGACCTGCACGCCGCGGAGGGAGACTGGCCGGTCAAGCCGTCACCGCCGTTCATTCCCGGCCACGAAGGCGTCGGCGAGGTCGTGGCCCTCGGCGAGGGCGTCACCGATCTGGCCGTCGGCGATTTGGTCGGCAACGCGTGGCTCTGGTCAGCCTGCGGCGACTGCCAGTACTGCCGGACCGGCTGGGAAACCCTGTGCGAGACCCAGCAGAACGCCGGCTACAGCGTCGACGGTTCCTTCGGCGAATACATGCTGGTGGACAGCCGTTTTGCCGCCCGCATTCCGGCCGGATCGGACCCGGTGGAAATCGCACCCGTGCTCTGCGCCGGCGTCACCGTCTACAAGGGCCTGAAGATGACCGAGGCCAGGCCGGGCCAGTGGGTCACCATCTCGGGGATCGGCGGACTCGGGCACATCGCCGTCCAGTACGCCGTAGCCATGGGGCTGCGGGTCGCGGCAGTGGACATTGCCGACGACAAGCTCGCCCTGGCCAAGAAGCACGGCGCCGAACTGACCGTCAACGCCCTGCACGAAGACCCCGTCGAAGTCATTCAGCGCGAAACCGGAGGATGCCATGGAGTCCTGGTCACGGCAGTGCACCCGTCAGCGTTCGGGCAGGCCATTGGGATGGCACGGCGTGGCGGAACGATCGTGTTCAACGGGCTGCCGCCGGGGGACTTCCCGGCGCCGATCTTCGAGATTGTGCTCAAGGGCCTGACGGTCCGCGGTTCCATTGTGGGAACCCGGCAGGATCTGGAGGAAGCCCTGGAGTTCTACGCCCAGGGCAAGATCCACCCCACGGTGTCCACGAGGGAGCTCTCCGAAGTGAATGCTGTTCTTGACGAGATGAAGCACGCCAAGATCGACGGCCGCGTGGTCATCAAGTACTGAGCAATCCCGGCTGGCTGCGCCGGCGGCGTATCCCTAGGCACCCTGGGGATACGCCGCCGCCGCAGGCACGCATTTGTCACCGCAGAATATGTAAGAAAGAACAGGGGTTACCCATGTCCAACGCCCGCACCGTGGTATCACCCGGCCTCATCCAGGCAGGCGACGCTTTCGAAAACCTGTCCCAGGAGAACCGCCGGTTCGCGCCTTCGGCCGAGTTCGCGGCGAATGCGGTGGTCACCGCCGGCGAGTACGCCGAGGCCGACGCCGACCGCCCCGCGTTCTGGGCGAAGCAGGCCCGGGAACTGCTGAGCTGGTCCAAGGACTTCACCCAGGCGCTTGACTGGTCCAACCCGCCGTTCGCGAAGTGGTTCGTCGGCGGGGAGGTCAACGCCGCCTACAACGCCCTGGACCGGCACGTCGAGGCCGGCCACGGGGACCGGGTGGCGATCTACTYCGAGGGCGAGCCCGGCGATACC
>NZ_JBFUJJ010000018.1:0-66621 GCF_056401435.1 Arthrobacter sp. P4_F10 | reverse complement strand
ATCTTCAAGTCCGGCAACCCGGCCCAGCGTGCCGCCGCCGTCGTGAAGGCCACCACCTTCTTCGATGACCCGGACGAGATCGCCAAGGCCTCCCGCGGCCTGGGCGAGGYCATGGTCGGCATCAACGTCGACGAGATCCCGCAGCCGCACCGCCTCGCCGAACGCGGCTGGTAGTTCGCGCCTTTGGGGGCGCCGGACGGCGCTGATCCTCTGCGTGCTATTCCCCGCGCCCTGTTGGCAGCTGAGCAGCTGCTCGGGGCGCGGGGCCCCTTTTACGCACGCTGCCGGATCACACCGCCCTTCGCCTTGCGCTCCTGATTGAACGACAGGCGGCGAGTCACCTTTCCTGGTGACTCGCCGCCGTCGTCGTTTCCCCGTCGATTGCTCCGTAACTGCCCTTATCAGGCTCCTAAAGGGCGCCTGCGGAGCAATCGATGAAGGATTAGTCGAGGCCGCGGCGTTTCAGCAGTGGCCCGAGATCCGCGTCCCGGCCGCGGAAAGCGCGGAATGACTCCAGCGGGTCCCGGCTGTTGCCGCGGGAAAGCAGTTCGTCCCGGAAGAAATTGCCGTTAGCGCGGCTGAGTCCGCCGTTTTCCTTGAACCATTCCACGGTGTCGGCGTCCAGGACTTCGCTCCAGATGTAGGAGTAGTAGCCGGCGGCGTACCAGCCGCCGGCGAAGATGTGCTGGAAGTAGCCTGTCCGGTAGCGCGGCGGGATCAGGCTGTGGGCGATGCCCGCCGCGGCCAGTGCCTTCGCTTCGAACTCGACGACGTCCTCCGGGACATCGGAGCCGTCCAGGACGTGCCACGCCAGGTCCAGCAGGGCCGCGCCGAGGTATTCCGTGGTGGCGAAGCCTTCGCCCCAGAGTTGCGCGGCGTTGAGCTTGTCCACGGTTTCCTGCGGCAGGGCCTCGCCGGTCGCGTGGTGCCGGGCGTAGTTGGCCAGGACCTCGGGCCACATGATCCACATTTCGTTGACCTGCGACGGGTATTCCACGAAGTCCCGCGGCACGTTGGTACCGGAGAACCGGGGATACGTGACGGCGGAAAACAAGCCGTGCAGGGCATGGCCGAACTCGTGGAAGGTGGTGCGGAGTTCATCCAGCGTCAGCAGGGTGGGCTCGCCGGCCGGCGGCTTGGAGATGTTGAGGTTGTTGATCACCACAGGACGGGTGTTCAGCAGCCCGGACTGCTCCACGAGGGAATTCATCCACGCACCCCCGCGCTTCGTTTCGCGCGTGTAGTAGTCGCCCAGGAACAGGCCCAGGTCCGTGCCGTCGGAATTCTTCACTTCCCAGACGCGCACGTCCGGGTGGTAGCCGGCGAGGTCGGCGCGTTCATGGAAGGTGACACCGTACAGGGCGTTCGCCGCGAAGAACACACCGTCGTTCAAAACCCGGTCCAGCTCGAAGTAGGGCCGCAGGGCCTGCTCGTCCACGGCATACCGCTCACGCTTGACCTTGGCCGAGTAATACGCCCAGTCCCAGGCCTCGAGGGGGTGACCGGAGGCCTCGGCAAGCGCGTCGGCCTCGGCGTCGGCGTTGCGGATGGCGGCGGGGGCCAGCCGGCTCATCATGTCCTGAACAGCCTGGAAGTCCGGTGCCGTCTGCCGGTCCACACTCAGCTCGGCAAAGTTCGCGAACCCCAGCAGGCCCGCCTTCTCGGCGCGGAGCCGGACCATGTCCTTGACCAGATCGAGCACATCGAAGCTGCCGCCGCCGCTGCCGCGGCCGATCGAGGCCTCGTAGAGCCGCCGGCGGACCTCCCGGTTAGCCAGAGCGGCCATGGCGGGTTGGTTGCTTGGCTGGATCAGGGTCAGCAGGAACTTGCCCTCGTGCCCGGCGGTCCTGGCGGCCTCGGCGGCGCTGGCAATGTCGTCGGCGGGCAGGCCGATGAGGTCGGCGGCGTCGTCCAGCAGCAGGGCGGCGGACTTCATGCCTTCCTTGACGCGCTGCCCGAACTCGGTGCCGAGCCGGGCAAGCTCGGCGTTGACGTCCTTGAGGCGCTCCTGGCCGGCGTCGTCAAGCTGGATGCCGGAGGCCCGGAACTCCTTAAGGTATTCCTCTACCAGCCGGGCGGACTCCCCGTCCAGGACGTCAGTGTCCAGCGCCGCGAAGCGTTCGTAGAGCCCACGGTTGAGGTAGACGGCGTCCTGATGGGCGGAGAAGAGCGGGGAGAGACGGGTCTCGAGGTCGCGGATGGCGTCCGAGGCGTCCGCGGAAACCAGGGTGAAGAACGAGGCGGCCGCCCGTTCCAGAAGCCGGCCGGAGCGTTCCATGGCCAAGGCGGTGTTCTCGAAGGACGGGGCCGCCGGGTCGGACACGATGGCCTGGATTTCGGTAAGGTGCTCGGCCAGGCCTGCCTCAACGGCCTCGGCGAAGTGCGCGTCTTCGATGTCCGAGAACGGCGGCAGGCCGTAGGGCAGTGTGCTGGGGCTCAGGAGGGGATTGGTCATGAAGTGACTCTTTCATGCAGCACGCGGGTTCTCAACGATCGCCTCCGTGTGTTGTGATTCCGCCCAACGTAGGATGACCGGCATGAAGACCAGGACAGCAACGCCGCACGGTGCGATGTTGTCCGCGGTCGCGGCCGTTGTCCTCGCGGCGTCGCTGGCATCCTGCGGACTCCTCGCCCGGCCGGGCGTCCCAAGCCCCTCGGCGGCAACCGGCAGTACCGGGGGAGCGGCAGGCAGCGCTCAGCCGCCGTCGGGCACCCCGACGCCGACGCCGACCCCGACCCCGACCCCGACCCCGACGCCGGGTACGGGTCCCGGCTGTGCGGCCCTCCGATGCACCTCCGTCCTGGTCACCGGGGACATGCTGGTCCACCCCCAGCTCTGGCAGCAGGCCCGCGAGGATGCCCGTGCTGCCGGCGCGGCGGGGCTGGACTTCGGGCCGTTGCTGGAGGGCCAGCGGCGTTACATCGAGACGAGCGATGTGGCGATCTGCCATCTGGAAACCCCGGTGGCGGGCCCGGACGGACCGTTCTCCGGGTATCCGTCCTTCAACGTCCCGCCGCAGATCCTAACCGCCGTCCGGGGTGTGGGGTATCAGGCCTGCACGACGGCCAGCAACCACACGGTTGACCGCGGCACCGCTGGCCTCGTCCGCACCCTGGACGCCCTCGACGCCGCCGGGCTCAGGCACACGGGCTCATACCGGACCGAGGCGGAGTCGCAGGAAGTGCTGATCCTGCAGACCCCAGCGGCAAAGATCGCGGTCGTCGATGCCGCGTACGGCCTCAATGGGCTGCGTGCCGAGCAGGCCTGGCAGGTCGACCTGCTCGATCCGGCCGCAATGATTTCCAGGGCGCGCAAGGCCAGGGCTTTGGGAGCCGACATCGTGCTGGGGGTCATGCACGCCGGCGCTGAGTATTCCAGCGTGCCGAACACTCAGCAGCGCGACGTCGCCCATGCGCTCGTGGACAGCGGGCTGTTCAGCATGATCTACGGGCACCACAGCCATTCGGTGCTGCCGATCGAGAAGTACAAGGGAACCTGGATTGTGTACGGGCTCGGCAACGGCATTACCGAGCTCTCGCCGTCGTTCGTGGTCAACAACGAGGGCCTGTTGGTCCGGGTGCAGTTCAGCCAGGACGCCACAGGGGCCTGGGCTGCCTCGGACCTCGCCTGGGCGCCGTCGGTGATGGTCCGCGGACCCTACCGCTGGTGTTCGGTGGCGGCCGACGCCCCGCAGGGCCGGTGTGCCGGCACGGCGGCGGACGCCGCCACGCGCCGGCGCACCACTGCTGTGCTGGAGTCGATGGGCGCCGCGGCGGCGGGCGCCCACGAGCTGATTCTCGCCAAGGAGCCCTAAGCTTGGGCAGCATGGAGATGTTCACTGAACGACGCCGCACGGTCGCGTCGCACGGCGCCGAGCTGGCCGTATTTGAGTACGGCCCGGAGCCCGGACCGGATGTGCCGACGCTGCTGCTGGTGCACGGCTATCCCGACGACCATCAGGTCTACCTGCCGGCCATCCGGGACCTGGCCAGAAGCCACCACGTGGTCGCCTACGACACCCGGAACGCGGGCGCGTCCGCCGTCGTCGGACTCCCCGGAGACTTCACCCTGAAGACCCTCGTGGATGACATGTTCGCCGTGCTGACAGCTATCGGGGCCACGGACGTCCATCTCGTGGGCCATGACTGGGGATCCATCCAGGGCTGGGCGGCCGTCCAGGACCGCAGGGCCGCGGACCTGATCGGCCGGTACACGTCCATTTCGGGCCCGGACCTGCGGCACTTTGCCCGCTGGGTGCGAAGCCGGTATTCGCGTCCCCGGGCGTGGCCGCAGCTGGCCGGCCAACTGGCCCGCAGTTGGTACATTGCCGCGTTCCTCGTCCCGCAGCTGCCAGAGGCCGCCTGGCGCCTGTTCCTCACCAAACGCTACGAGCGGACGGCGAAGCGCGACGTCGGCGATGATCCCATCCGGGGGCTGGCGCTCTACCGCGCCAACTTTTTCCGGGCACGGACCTGGCCCGCAGGCGGCCGCGTGACGATGCCCGTCCTGGTGGTGACGCCGCGGAAGGATTCCTTCCTGTCGCCGGACCTCGTGGACGGACTGGATTCGTGGGTGGACAACCTCACGGTCATCCGGGTGGACAGCGGCCACTGGTGGCCGGCATCCCGGCCGGCGGAGTTTGCCGAACTGCTGCGGGGAAGCTACGTCAGCCGATGATGGCGAGAGCACTGGCGGCTCAGCAAAGTGCCAGGCGCGGGACGTTCCGGAACGGAATGGATTACCTGTGCTGGGGAAGCGGCCCGAAGACGCTCTTGTTTATCCAGGGCGGCCCAGGCAGTGCGGTGCCTCAGGGGATGATGCGCCGGATGTTCCGCCGGCAGTTCCAGCCGTATCTGAACGCGGGATATTCCGTTTGGATCGTGACGCGCCGCAGGAACATGCCGCCCGGGCACACAATTACCGACATGGCCGGCGACTACGCCCACGTGATCTCGGAGGAGTTCGGCGGACACGTTGACGTCGTCGTGGCCGAATCCTTCGGCGGAATGATTGCCCAGTACCTCGCGGCCCTGTACCCCGACGCTTTCGGCCGGATCGTTGTGGTCATCGCGGCGGCCGAGCTCAGCGACTGGGGCAAGGACGTCGACGCGCGGATGGCCGGCGCCCTGGTTAGCGGCGACGCCGGGCGGGCCGGGACAGTGTTCGCCGAGTACCTGTTTCCAGGGACGCGGCTGAGGTGGCTCCGCCGGCTACTGGGGCCCCTCATCGGTGGCCGCCTGCTCGCCGGCTCAGACTACCCGCCGGATGACGTACAGACTGAAGTCCGGGCGGAGCTGAGCTTCAATTCACGGGACGTTCTGCCAAGGATCCGGCCGCCGGTACTGCTCATCTGCGGGGACCACGACAAGTTCTTCCCGAAGGATGTTGCAGCCGAGACCGCCGGACTGATCCCGGACTGCACACTGATTTGGTATGAAGGCCAAGGTCATCTTCGGGTGGCCGCCAGCAGCCGGGTCGCCCGGGACGTGTTGGCGTTCGTCAACGGCAGTTAGCGCAGGTCACGGGTCATGAAGACACTGTTCGGGTCGAGTGCGTAGCCGGCAAACGACGGACAGTCGACGAACCCGTGCCGGTGGTACAGCCGGCGGGCGGGGGCGAAGAAATCCTGGCTGCCGGTCTCAAGGAACAACCGTTCGTAGCCGCTTTGCCGGGCCTGCTCAAGGAGGTGGGCGAGCAGAAGCGTCGCAATGCCCCGGCCGCGGGCGTGGGCTGCGGTGCGCATTGACTTGATCTCGCCCTGACCGGGTTGCAGCTGCTTGAGAGCGCAGCAGCCGACCAACTCGGAGCCCTGCCGAGCGGTCCAGAACGTGATCGCCGGATCGGAAAGAGCCCCGTGATCCAGCGCGTGCACGCTGTCCGCGGGAGAGGTGGCATACATGTCCGCGAGGTGCCCGCTCAAGAATTCCTGGACATCCGTACGCCCCGGCGTGTCGCGCCCAATCAGGATCCCGCTGCCCTGGGTGCCGGCCATCTGGGTTAGCGGGGACGGCGGGCGGCGTGTTCGCGCGCCAGCACCGCGTAGGAGTCGTCCGGGGTGCCCGGCGTGAAGCTCCCGTATTTGCGTTCGACGGCGGTCCGGATCAGGAAGTCCGCGAGGGCCGGGTTCTTGGGCAGCAGTGAGCCGTGCAGGTAGCTCGCCACGATGTTGCGGTAGCGGGCGCCTTCCTGGCCGTCAGTGCTGTTGTTGCCCGTGCCCTTGGCGGTGGTTCCGAGCGGTTCGACGCCGGGTCCCAGCGTGGTCTGGCCGCTGTGGTTCTCATAGCCAAGGATGCTGCCGAACTCGGGGGAGGAGACGGTGACGTTGCCGATCAGGCGTTCGTCGGTGCCGTGGGTCTCCACGTCCAGGATGCCGATGCCCGGAAGGACCGAGCCGAGCCGGGTCTTGAAGAACTTCCCGAAGAGCTGGTACAGCCCGCAGATCACGAGCATCGGGGTGCCGGCGTCGGCCAGTTGCTTCAGGATGGACTCCCGGGAGAGGAGGTCGTCCTGGATGACGAGCTGTCCGCTGTCCTGTCCGCCGCCACCGACAATCAGGTCCACGTCTGCCGGGAACGGGTCACCGACGTTGTATTCGAGCAGTTCCGGCGTGTAGCCGTGCCAGCGCAGGCGCTGCGCGAGGACCAGGGCGTTGCCCCAGTCGCCGTAGATGTTCATGTCCCGCGGGTAGAGCTGCAGGACCCGGATGGTTCCCTTGCTGGGGGCCGCGGAATCTTCGGGCGGAAGTTCGTGCCCAAAGGAGAGCTCGTGCGGGGTTTCGGGGGACCGGGGGGTCATGAGACCACCTCCACTGTGGTGATTTTGGACAGCTCGCGGCGGATGGCCAGCATGGCCGTGTAGGTGCAGAAGATCCTCTTCGGCTTGCCCTGGCCGCCGCGGATGAACGCTGCCAGTGCCGGCGCGATTTCCGTGTCGACGGCGCCGATGGCGACGTCGTCGTACTGCAGCCGCAGCGCCATGTCGTACGCGCGGGAGCCCGTGAGCTGGTCCACGCCGCCGTCGCGGAGGGTGTCGAATTCGACGTCCCACAGCCAGGACATGTCCCGTCCGTCAGCGTAATTGTCATTGATCGCGATCATCGTGGCGTACCCGGCGGCCGGGAACGATTTCAGGCCGAGCCGGAAACCGCTGGGGTTCTTGACCAGGACCAGTTCCAGCGGCAGGCCATCGACCACAAGGCTCTCGCCGCGGCCGAACGCCGGCGCCACCTTGGACAGCGCCGTGAGCAGGCCGGCCTGGTCGGTACCGGTGCCGCGGGCGCCCGAGACACCGCGGGCCAGGGTCAGTGCGGCGGCGGCATTGAAGATGTTGTAGACGCCGCGCAGCTTCATCGCCGTGGTGACCGTCGCGCCGTCGTACTCGAAATCGGCGTCGTCGGCGCCCACGCGGCGCAGCACGACGTCGGCGGCCGGCCGGGCCGGTGCGGGAGGCACCGGGCTCCCCGGGGCGGCGCGCATGTCGTCGTCGTTGGGGAAGGTGCTCAGCAGGGAATCGTCCAGCCCGAAGTAGAGCACCTCCGGCCCGTCCAGGGTCTGGGCGATCCGGGCCACGCGGGGGTCTTCCCGGTTCAGGACAACGGTCCCGGTGGTCTTGGACGCGATGTGCTGGAGCAGTTCAGCGGTCTTATCGATCTCGCCGAAACGGTCCAGCTGGTCGCGGAGGACATTGAGCAGGAGGCTGTACCGCGGCGGGACCTTGTTGACGAAGTGCACGGCGTGCGCCTCGTCCAGTTCCAGGACCGCGACGTCGGCATCGAGCCGGCCCCGCCAGTCCACCTCGCCCAGGAGCGCCGCGGCCACGCCGCGGGTGAAGTTGCTGCCGGTGCGGTTGGTGAAGACCTTCAGCCCCTGGCTCTCCAGAAGTTCCACCACCATCTTGGTGGTGGTGGTCTTCCCGTTCGTGCCACTGACGACGGCGACCCCCAGTGGCAGCGTGGACAGTGTCCGCCGCATGAAACCGGGGTCGATTTTTTCGACCACAAGCCCGGGAAGGGCCGAGCCTCCGCCCCTGAGCCGGGAGACCCGGCGGACGAGCTTGCCGAGCGGAACGCTGAAGTAAAGCATGCTCTGTAATATATCCCAGCAGCGGCATGGAACCCTGCCGGGCGGCGCCCGGACGGAGGCAGTAGCACTATGCTGAATGGATGACCAACCCCCCTTCTTCGGACCTTTCCCGCGCGGGTACAGGCCTACGGATCGGTGTCCTCGCCCTTCAAGGCGACTTCCGGGAGCACTTGCGTGCAGCGGAAGATATGGGCGCCACCGGCATCGGAGTCCGCCGCCCGGCCGAGCTCGACGGCCTCGACGGCCTGATCATTCCCGGCGGTGAATCCACCACCATCGACAAGCTCGCACGCGCCTTCGATCTCGCGGATCCGTTGCGCAAACTCATCGCCGACGGCCTGCCAGTTTATGGCTCCTGCGCGGGCATGATCCTGCTCGCGGACGAGATCGCAGATCCGGCGACGGACCTTGCCGGGAACCCGCAGCAGACCTTCGGCGGCCTGGATATTACGGTGCGCCGCAATGCTTTCGGCCGGCAGCGCGAGTCCTTCGAGACCGATCTCGAATTCAAGGGACTGGGCTTCAGCGACACCGGCTCCGGTGTGGCTCCCGTCCATGCGGTATTCATCCGCGGCCCATGGGTGGAGCGTATGGGTCCGGGCGTCGAGGTCCTGGCGCAGGTGGAACCCGCGGACCCGGAGCATGCCTCGCATGCCGCTGTCCTGGACGGGACGGCTAGAATTGTTGCAGTGCGTTCCGGCAAGCTGCTGGCCACCTCCTTCCACCCGGAAGTGACGGGGGAGAAGCGCGTGCATGAACTGTTTATTCGAATGATCAGAGGAGAAGCGTAAAGCATGTCAGGCCACTCCAAATGGGCGACGACCAAGCATAAGAAGGCCATCCTTGATAGCCGCCGGGCCAAGTCGTTCGCCAAGCTGATCAAGAACATCGAAGTCGCCGCGCGCATGGGCGGCCCTGACCTGTCCGGCAACCCGAGCCTGGAACTCGCCGTCACCAAGGCGAAGAAGACCTCGGTGCCCGCCGACAATATCGACCGCGCCATCAAGCGCGGCGCCGGGCTCACCGGCGAAGTCGTGGACTACACCGAAATCATGTACGAGTGCCGCGGCCCGCAGGGCTCCGCGCTGCTGATCGAGTGCCTCACGGACAACAAGAACCGCGCCGCCTCCGAGGTCCGGCTCGCCATCTCCCGCAACGGCGGCACGATCGCCGATCCCGGTTCGGTCAGCTACCTCTTCAGCCGCAAGGGCGTCGTCTCGCTGCCGAAGAACGGCCTCAGCGAAGACGACGTCCTGATGGCAGTCCTCGACGCCGGAGCCGAGGAAGTCAAGGACAACGGCGACGGCTTCGAGATCCACTCAGAGCCGACCGACCTCCAGGCCATCCGCGATGCCCTCAAGGAAGCCGGAATCGAGTACGACACCGATGAGGCCGAGTTTGTGCCGTCGATGCAGGTGCCGCTGGACCTCGACGCCGCCAAGAAGTTCATGAAGCTCGTGGACGCCCTGGAAGAACTCGACGACGTCCAGAACGTCTACAGCAACGCCGACCTCAGCGACGAAGTGCAGGCCGCACTGGAAGCCGAGTGACACCCTCACCCAGCCGTGATTTTGAGGCCCGGTCTTGACCCTGCGCGTCCTGGGGGTTGACCCGGGCCTCACCCGTTGCGGGATCGGCGTCGTCGACGTCGAGAGGAACCGGCGGGCCACCATGGTGGCCTTCGGCGTGGTGGGCACGTCCCCCGAGGAGAGCCTGGACCAGCGGCTGCTTGTCATCGCCACGTCCATCGACGAGTGGCTGGACAAGTACGAGCCGCACGTCCTCGCCGTGGAGCGGGTCTTTTCCCAGCTCAACGTCAGCACGGTCATGGGGGTGGCCCAGGCCTCCGGCGTGGTCATTGCGGCCGCCGCGCGCCGCGGCATCCCGGTGGCGCTTCACACCCCGTCCGAGGTCAAGGCCGCCGTCACGGGAAGCGGGACCTCGAACAAGGATGCCGTCACGAAGCTGGTGACCAAGATCCTCCGGCTGGACGCGCCCCCGCGCCCGGCCGACGCCGCCGACGCCCTCGCGCTGGCCATTACGCACGCCTGGCGGGCCGGCAGCGGCGCCGCCGTGGCGACGACGGGGCCTGGCAGCCAGTCCCTCACTCCGGCCCAGCGGGCGTGGGCGGACGCAGAGGCAAAAGCGCGCCGTGCGCGCTGAATGTCCGGCTGTCCCCCCTTGGAACTTGGTAGGGTATTCGTAGATATGTTCGGATAGTCGGGTTACCCGGCTGCAGACCCAGGAGCCCGGCCTTGATCAGTTTTCTTCGCGGAACCGTTGCGCACGTTGGCCTGTCCTCCGCCGTGATCGACCTCAACGGCGCCGGCATGAGCGTCAGCGCCACGCCCCAGACCCTCAGCGGCCTCCGGGTGGGGGAGGAGGGGAAGCTGTTCACGTCCCTGATCGTGCGGGAGGACTCGCTGACCCTGTTCGGCTTCGCCAGCGATGACGAACGTGTTGTGTTCGATATCCTGCTCAGCGTCAGCGGCGTCGGACCCCGCCTGGCCCTGGCCGTGCTGGCAGTCCACGAGCCGGAAGCCATCCGCGTGGCCGCCCACTCCGGCGACGGCAAGGCCTTCACGAAGGTCCCCGGAATTGGACCGAAGGTGGCCGGCCGGATCGTGCTGGAACTCGCCGGCAAGCTCGTGCCGCACGGCACCGCTGGTGCGCCCGTCGCGGCGGTTTCCGCGGAATCCGTCTGGAAGCCGCAGGTCGTCGCCGCGATGACCAGCCTTGGCTGGTCCGAAAGGGACGCCACCGCCAGCATCGACAAATCCCTGGCCGATTCCCCGGACCTGGCCGCGAACGGCAATGTGGCGGAAATCCTCCGCGCGACGCTGCGCTGGCTGGGGCAGGACGGCGCCCGCGCCGGAAACCGGGTAGGCGCGCGTGGCTGAGCCATCGATTGTCGCAGGGGGAGAAGAGCCGGAGGAGCGCGTCATCGAAGCCGCCCTCCGGCCCAAGAATCTGCACGACTTCGTGGGCCAGCACCGGGTCCGCAAGCAACTGTCCCTCGTCCTGGAAGCCTCGCGCATGCGTGGCCGCAGCGCGGACCACGTGCTGCTCTCCGGCCCTCCAGGGCTGGGCAAGACCACGCTGTCCATGATCATCGCCGCCGAAATGAACGTCCCGCTGCGGATCAGCAGCGGCCCGGCCATCCAGCACGCGGGCGATCTCGCAGCCATCCTGTCCTCGCTCTCTGAAGGCGAGGTCCTGTTCCTGGACGAAATCCACCGCATGTCCCGCCCGGCCGAGGAAATGCTGTACATGGCGATGGAGGATTTCCGCGTCGACATCGTCGTCGGCAAAGGCGCCGGCGCCACGGCCATCCCGCTGGAACTGCCGCCCTTTACGCTGGTCGGCGCCACCACGCGGGCTGGCCTGCTTCCAGGGCCGTTGCGGGACCGGTTCGGTTTCACCGGCCACCTTGAGTTTTACTCAGTGGAAGAGTTGGAACTGGTTCTGCGCCGTTCCGCCGGCTTGCTGGACCTCAAGGTCAACTCGGCCGGATTCAGCGAGATCGCCGGCCGGTCCCGGGGCACGCCGCGCATCGCCAACCGGCTCCTGCGCCGGGTCCGGGACTGGGCACTCGTGCACGGCATCGAGCAAATTGATGCCAGGGCGGCGTCCGCCGCCCTGGATATGTACGAGGTAGACAAACGCGGCCTGGACCGGCTGGACCGCGCCGTTCTCGAAGCCCTCATTACCAAGTTCGGCGGCGGGCCGGTGGGCCTGTCCACCCTCGCGATCGCCGTCGGCGAGGAAACGGAGACCGTGGAAACGGTCGCCGAGCCCTACCTGGTGCGGGAGGGGCTGCTGGGCCGGACGCCACGCGGCCGCATAGCCCTGGCGCCGGCGTGGACGCACTTGGGCTTCGCCGTTCCTGCCGGCGTCTTCGGCCAGGACCCGCTGGAGCTGTTCCGGGCCGATGAGCTGTCCGATGAGCGGGCCGATGAGCCGGGCGGGGGCCCGCAGGGCGAGTCCGGCGGGGTTCTCGGTGACGAAACAGGTCCGCAGCGAATCAGAAACAGCCGCTAGCACCGTACTTTCAGCTTTTCCCTTTAGACTGGTATGACGCTCGGCACGTTCGGGTTTTGTTTCCGTGGGCGGAGAGCAGGTAGCCGCCGGCGGTTTGGGGATGGTCTCTTTGCCAGCTTGCTGTGCAGACCCCTGCCCGCGCCGCCCGGAGCAAACGGACGTTGCTGAAAAACAGCTATGCAAGTAGAGAACGGAACAATCCCTGTGTTCGGACTTATTTCTGCCCAGACCCAGCCGCAGGCCGGCGGCGGCATCGACATCATGACGGTTCTCCTGTTCGTCATGCTCGGACTTTTCGTCTTCATGATGTTCCGCCGCAACAAGAAGACCCAGCAGCAGCAGGCCAAGCTTCAGTCCAAGTTCGAGCCCGGTGTGGAGGTCATGACGAGCTTCGGACTGTTCGGGCGGATCATCAACATCGATGAGGCCGAGAACAAGGTCACGCTCGAGCTCTCCCCGGGCAACACCGCCACCGTGCACCGGCAGGCCGTCACCAAAATTGTGGAGCCGGTTGTTGCGGCCGAGGAGCCGACGGTTGTTCCCGACGACGCGTCCTCGCTGACCACTGAGAAGGTGAACGCTGAGAACACGGACAGCGCCGCCGCTGTCAACGAATCGCCCATCAATGAAACTCCCGAGGAAACCCTGCGCCGCCTCAATGACGAAGGTAAAAAAGACAGCTAGTCTGCCTACCTGAGCTGTCCCGCGAAGCAACGGTTGCGGGCATCCGTCGGCGGGGGCCCAGAGCCCGCGCCGGCGGATCCGCCGCAAATAATAGAAAGATCGACAATGGCACGAACTGGCCCCAAAAACTCAGCCATCAGGATGCTGGTCTGGCTTGGCGTACTCATCGCCGCCATGACGGCTGTCCTGGCGGGCGGCACGATTGCCGGCCAGGCGGGCTGGGCTCCAAAGCTCGCCCTGGACCTTGAAGGCGGCACCCAGATGATCCTGGCGCCCAAGGTTGAGGGTGGTTCGGGTATTACCGAAGACCAGCTCAACCAGGCCGTGGCGATCATTCGTCAGCGCGTGGACGGCTCGGGCGTAGCGGAAGCGGAAATCAGCACGCAGTCCGGCCGCAACGTGGTCGTCAGCCTCCCGGGAACGCCTGCCAAGGAGACCCGTGCGCTGATCCAGGCCTCCGCCGACATGAACTTCCGCCCGGTTATCCAGACTGGCCCCGGCGCTGCGGTCCCAGAGGCGTCCCGGACCCCGGCCGACCAGCTGCCGAAGCCGACGGCGGAACCCGCCAACAGCAGCGACGAGAACTGGATTACCCCCGAGGTCTACAAGCAGTTTGAGGCACTCGACTGCGACAACCCGTCCCAGGACAAGCAGCAGCGCTCCGACCCGACCAAGCCGCTGGTGACCTGTGAGCCGGCGTCGGCCAATTCGCCGGCGATCAAGTACATCCTCGGTCCGGTTGAGGTGAAGGGCTCGAACATCAAGTCGTCCTCGTTCCAGCTGCAGCGCGGCGCCCAGGGTGCCGTGACCAATGAATGGGCCGTCAACATCCAGTTCGATGACGCGGGCACCACCAAGTTCAAGGAAATCACAGAGCGTCTGTACAAGTTCTATGCCGCCGGCGGCGGCCAGACCGGCTCGGATCCGAAGTCCCAGTTCGCAATCGTCCTGGACGACCAGGTCATCTCCGCCCCGCGCTCTCTCGCCGTCATCACCGACGGCCGGCCGCAGATCACCGGCGGGTTTACCGAGGAGTCGGCCAAGGCCCTCTCGGACCAGCTTCGTTTCGGTGCCCTGCCGATCAGCTTCGAAATCCAGAGCGAACAGCAGATCTCGGCAACCCTCGGCGGGGAGCAGCTCCGCATGGGTATGCTCGCCGGCGTGATCGGCCTCCTGCTGGTGTTTGTCTACTCGCTGTTCCAGTACCGGGCCCTTGGCCTCGTGACCGTGGCTTCCCTCGTGATCGCCGGGGTGCTGACGTTCCTGGCCATCGCCATCCTCGGCTGGACCGAAAACTACCGGCTTTCGCTCGCCGGCGTCGCCGGCCTGATCGTGGCGATCGGCCAGACGGCCGACTCGTTCATCGTCTACTTCGAACGCATCCGCGATGAGCTCCGCGAAGGCCGCGGCCTCGTCTCGGCCGTGGAAAACGGCTGGAAGCGGGCCAAGCGCACCATCCTCGCCTCCAAGGCCGTGAACCTCCTCGCGGCCGTGGTGCTGTTCTTCGTGGCGGTGGGCAACGTCCGCGGCTTCGCGTTCACCCTCGGCCTCACCGCGATCGCCGACCTCATCGTCGTGTTCATGTTCACCCACCCGACCCTGCAGTTGCTGGCCCGGACCAAGTTCTTCGGCGAAGGCCACAGGTTCTCGGGTCTGGACCCGAAGCGCCTGGGAGCCGTCCCGCTGTACCGCGGTGCCGGCAGGATGCGTACCCCGGAGGACAAGCCCGTGGCAGTGGTGCGCGCGAAGAACACCGGCGCCGCCGCCGAGGCAGAACGCCGGATGACCATTGCAGAACGCCGTCTCGCCGAAAAGCAGGATCAGGCACAACAGGCACAGCTCGCCGGTACCTCCAAGAGCGCGTCCAAGGAGGGCAAGTAAATGGTCAACTTCTCAACATTCGGCAATGAGCTGTACACGGGCAAGCGCTCGTACGACTTCGTCGGTTACAGGAAGATCTGGTTCCTGATCGCCGGGATCGCCGTCGCCCTCTCGATCCTGATCCCGATCGCCAAGGGTGGTTTCAACCTCGGCATCGAGTTCCGCGGCGGCTCTGAATTCACGGTCTCCAACGTCAAGACCACCGATGCCTCCCTCGGCGAGAAAGCCGTCCAGGGAGTCGTGACGGGATCCGTGCCTCGCGTGGCTAACGTCGCCGGCACCACTATGCGCATCCAGACGGACAAGCTCACCGACGACGAGACGCTGCAGATCAAGGAAGGCCTCACCACGGCCTACGGCGTGACGGATAACGAGGTCACCTCAACCTTCGTCGGCCCCACCTGGGGTGCGGACGTCACGAAGCAGGCACTGATGGGCCTGGCAATCTTTGTGGGTCTGGCCGCCGTCCTGATGGCGCTCTACTTCCGGACCTGGAAGATGTCGCTCTCGGCACTTGTCGGCATGGCCGTCACAATGTTCATGACCGCCGGTATCTACGGCCTCAGTGACTTCGAAGTGACGCCGTCGGCCATCATCGGCTTCCTGACGGTGCTCAGCTATTCGCTGTACGACACCGTGGTGGTGTTCGACAAGATCCGCGAAAACACCTCGGACATGCAGGCGTCCACCCGGCGGACCTTCGCCGAAGAGGTCAACCTCGCCATCAACCAGACCCTGGTCCGGTCCATCAACACCATGGTGGTTGCCATCCTGCCGGTCGGCGCGATCCTCTTCATCGGTGCCGGGCTGCTCGGTGCCGGAACGCTGCGGGACCTGTCCCTGGCGCTGTTCGTGGGCATCCTGGTGGGCACCGCCGCGACGATTTTCATCGCGGCTCCGCTGTACGCCGCGCTGCGGCAGGGCGAACCTGAACTCGTCAAACAGGCCAAGCGGGTGGAACAGCGGCGCGCCGAAGCGGCCGCCAAGACCACGTCTTCTGCGTCGCCAGCTACGGCCTGAGCCTCCCGCCAGACCCTAAGCACAAGCCCAGCAGACGGGCCGGAGGCGTCAATTTCGACGGCCCCGGCCCGTCGCCGTATCCCGGCCGGTTATCGAAGTATCCTGCCGCGGGAATACACTTGAATAATTAACCGGTCGCGAGAGGTGCTCCCTTGGAAGAACGTTCGACGCCGGTGCCGAAGGCACCTGCGGACGAGGGCCTGGGTCAGGGTTCTCAGACTGACCTAGTGGGTCCCGGACGTCCCGATGTTTCCGTGCCGGTTCACAATTCAGGTGCCCGGCCGACGTTTCCTGGCCGGCGCGAGCGCACGAGATCACGCCTTGCCCGGCTGACTGGCCGCGGTGCTCCCGCGTACTCGCCGATCCTGGAGCCGTTGCTGCGCACGGTCCGTGCCAACAACCCCAAAGAGGATTTCGACCTCATCCAGCGCGCCTTTGTGGTTGCCGAGCGCTGCCACCGGGGCCAAAAGCGCAAGAGCGGGGACCCGTACATCACGCACCCGGTCGCGGTGGCCACCATCCTCGCCGAACTTGGCCTCAGCGGCACCACGCTGGCCGCGGCCTTGCTGCACGACACTGTCGAAGACACCTCCTACACGCTGGCAGACCTGAAGGCCGAGTTCGGCCCGGAAGTGGCCATGCTCGTGGACGGCGTCACCAAGCTGGACAAGGTCAGCTTTGGTGAGGCGGCCCAGTCCGAGACCGTGCGCAAGATGGTCGTCGCCATGGCCAAGGACATCCGTGTCCTGATGATCAAACTCGCCGACCGGCTCCACAACGCCCGCACGTGGCGCTTTGTCTCGGCTGAGTCCTCGGCCCGCAAGGCGCGCGAAACCCTGGAAATCTTTGCGCCGCTGGCCCACCGGCTGGGCATGAACACCATCAAGTGGGAGCTGGAGGATCTGTCCTTCGCTGCCCTGTATCCCAAGGTGTACGAGGAAATCGTGCGCATGGTGGGGGACCGGACGCCGGAGCGCGAAAAGAACCTTTCGGTCATCCGTAACCAGATCACCGAAGACCTCCGGGCAGCGAAGATCAAGGCCACGATCACCGGACGGCCAAAGCACTACTACTCGATCTACCAGAAGATGATCGTCCGCGATAAAGACTTTGACGACATCAACGACCTCATGGGCGTCCGTGTCCTGGTCGATTCAGTCCGCGACTGTTATGCGGCCCTGGGCGCGATGCACTCGCGCTGGAACCCCCTGCCCGGGCGGTTCAAGGACTATATCGCGATGCCCAAGTTCAACATGTACCAGTCGTTGCACACCACGGTGATCGGTCCCGGCGGCAAGCCGGTGGAAATCCAGATCCGCACCCATGAAATGCACCGGCGGGCCGAGTACGGCGTCGCCGCGCACTGGAAGTACAAGGACCAGCCGAACAGGACGGCCGCCGGGCCAGGCAGCCCGCGCGACGGCGACATGGGCTGGCTGCGCTCCCTCGTGGACTGGCAGCAGGAAACGTCGGACCCCGGCGAGTTCCTCGACTCCCTGCGCTTTGAAATCAACGCCCGCGAAGTGTTCGTGTTCACCCCCAAGGGCGAGGTCATGGCCCTGCCTGCCGGATCCACGCCCGTGGACTTCGCCTATGCCGTGCACACCGAGGTGGGCCACCGGACCATAGGCGCGCGCGTCAACGGCAAGCTCGTTCCACTCAACAGCGAACTGAACCACGGCGACTGGGTGGAAATCTTCACCTCCAAGGCTGAAGGCGCCGGCCCCAGCCAGGACTGGCAGCACTTCGTCAAGAGCGCCCGGGCCCGTAACAAGATCAGGCAATGGTTCAGCAAGGAACGCCGCGAGGAAGCGATTGACCGCGGCAAGGACCTGCTGACCAAGGCGATGCGGAAGCAAAACCTCCCGCTGCAGCGGCTCATGACCCACGACGCCCTCGCCGCGATCGCGGAGGACTTCAAGTATGTCGACATCTCCGGGCTCTACGCCGGCGTGGGCGACGGCCACACCTCCGCACAGTCCGTCATGGAACGCCTGGTGGAGAGCCTCGGTGGAAACGAGCACCCGGACGACGCCCTCACCGAAGTCTCCATCCCCACCCAGGTCAGCAAGACCCGGTTCTCCGATTCCGGTGTTGTTGTCCGCGGCGTGGACGACGTCTGGGTGAAGCTGGCCCGGTGCTGCACGCCGGTCCCGCCGGACCCGATCCTTGGCTTTGTCACGCGCGGCTCCGGCGTCTCTGTGCACCGGACCGACTGCACGAACGTGAGCGGTCTGATGGGTCAGCCGGACAGGATCGTGGAAGTGGACTGGGCGCCCACGCAGGCCAGCGTGTTCCTCGTGGAGATCCAGGTCGAAGCACTGGACCGCAAATCGCTGCTCTCCGACGTCACCCGCGTGCTCTCGGAAAACCACGTCAACATCCTGGCGGCGAGCGTCCACACGTCCACGGATCGCGTGGCAATCTCGAAGTTTGCGTTCGAAATGGGCGATCCCAAGTACCTCAGCCATGTGCTTAGCGCAGTCCGCCGGATCGACGGCGTCTTCGACGTGTACCGCACCACCGGAAACCGCCGCCGCAGCTGATCCGGCCCCGGCGGTCGGACCCGGGAAGCCGGGCCAGGATACCTGTCCGGCACCCAGCAACGCTAGCCCGCTGCATCGGGCGCCTCCGGCTGTGCCGGGAGGGCGGCCAGCTTCGCCAGCGCCGCCCGTTTGTGCGGGACGCGCGGGCTGGCCTCGACGGCAAGCCTGAGCAGCCGGAGACGCACGCCCAGCTCGGGACGGGCCAGTAACGCCCTCAGGGCCGGCACGGCCCGTTCCGCCTCCACATGCAAGGCCACGTCCACGGCCGTGCGCAGCGGGCTGGACACCATCAGACCTCCCATGCTGACGACGTCGAACGGCCCCAGCCGAACTTCGTGGAAGGTGCAGCCGCGCACGGACCTCAGGCTGGAAATCCGTCGGTTGGCGTCAACCAGCAGCGCCAGGCGGTCCGGCTCCGCGGCGCAACCATAGATCCAGGCCGCGGTCATCCGCCCCGCCACGACCCGCTGCCGGATCGCCGGCGCCACAGCCAGTGACGCGGCACGGGCGCGCAGCTGCGGACTGGCAGGGGCGCCCGGGGGCAGATAGCCGCGCTGGTACAGCTGCGTCAGCACGCCGTCGGCGGCCATGGCCTGCAGCTCCGGCCAGGAGAACAGTGCGCCGGGGGAGTAGAGCTCGCAGTGCTCCGGCCCCGGCCCGGGAGCGCGCCGGCCCGGAACAGGCATTCCGGGGGCGCACCGGTCCGGAGCAGGCTGCCCGGAACGTGCGGCGGGAGCGCGGGGCATGAGTACCATTCCGCCATCGTTCCCGGTTCCCTGGACATGGAACAGGCCCCGTTCCGGTCATGTGGATAACCGAAACGGGGCCTCGACTGGCTTGCTGGTGTGCCGTGTGCCTAGGAGAGCTCGCTCGCCGAGCGCTCGAGCTGCTCCAGCCAGGCCTGGCGCGCCTCGAGGGCTTCCCGGGCTGCCGTGATCTTGCGCTCGTCGCCCGCCTTCTCCGCCTTGGCCRGGTCTTCCTTGAGACCGGCAATGGCGGCTTCGAGCTGGGTCAGGGCACTGTTGGTGCGCGCCTTCGTCTCCGGGTTGGAGCGCTTCCAGTTTTCGTCCTCGGCGTGGCGGACGGCGTCCTCCACCTTCCGCAGGCCGGCTTCGATACGGCCCATGTCGGCGCGCGGAACCTTGCCGGCTTCTTCCCAGCGGTCACGGATGGACTGCAGCGCCTTCTTGGCCGCCGGTAGGTCCTTGATCGGCAGGAGCTCGTTGGCCTCCACCAGGAGCGCTTCCTTCACCACCAGGTTCGCACCGTATTCCTGGTCGATCTCGTCGTTGGCTGCCTGCCTGTTCGTGAAGAAGACGTCCTGGGCGGCGCGGAAGCGGGCCCACAGAGCGTCGTCGTCCTTGCGGCTGGCGCGCGGGGAGGCTTTCCACTCATCCATGAGGCGGCGGTATTCGCCGGCGGCGAAGCCCCAGTCGGTCGAGGAGGAAAGGGCCTCAGCCTCGGCGATCAGCTTCTCTTTGGCTGCCTTGGCTGCCGAGTTGGTGCTGTCCAGCTGGGAGAAGTACGCGCGGCGGTGCCGGTCAAACACAGTGCGGGCGGCACGGAACCGCTTCCACAGCGCGTCCTCGTTGCTGCGGCCGAGCCGGACCCCGCTCTTCTGGGCGGTCTTCCAGCTCTCGAACAGTTCGTTCATCCGCGCACTGGAGGTCTTCCACTGGATCTGCGCGGGATCGTGGCCGGCGATTTCCTCGGCCTCGGCCACGATGGCCTCGCGGGCGGCAAGCTCAGCGGCGCGGACGGCGTCGTGCTCGGCTTTCTCGGCCTTTTCGAGCTCGCCGATCTGCGTCACCAGTGCGTCCAGCCGTGCCTCGGCCGAGCGGAAGTCGCCCACCATGTTCCGCTCGGCAAGCTGCTCGCGCAGGTGCGTGACGGTCTTCTGCATGTCCGCGGTGGGCGCCTTGGAGCTCACACGCTGTTCCAGCAGGACGATCTGGGCCACGACGTCGTCGAACTTCCGGGCAAAGTAGCCCAGGGCCTCGTCGGCGCTGACTCCCGGGTACTGGCCGACGGGATATTCCGTGCCGTCAACGGTCAGGAAGACATGGCCGTCGCCTTCAACACGGCCCCAGCGGGCTGCTTCGGCCAGTGAGGCTGCGGAGGACACGGCCACCGGCGCGGGGGCCGGTGCGGCCGGGGACGGCTTGGCCTTCGGCCGGGCAGCAAACGCTGCCGGGCTCGGCGCGGGACGCGCGGCCGACGACGGAGCAGCAGTGGCCCCGGTTTCGGCAACAGTCTCGGCTGCCGGCTCAGTAGCAGGCTCGGCTGCCGTCTCCGCCGACGGTGCCTCGGCGGGCTGTGCGGACTCGGTGGGCGCTGCTGGCACCGCGGACTCGGTGGCCGCTGCGTCCTCGCCGGCCTCGGCGTCCTCGCCCGCGGCTGGGGCTGCGGTTGCCGCAGCCTCGCCGGCGGCGTCTACGGCAGCGCCTGCACTCTCGGCTGGGGTTGCCTCGGCTTCGGTTTCGTTGGCAGCTGCTRTTGCCAATGTTTCGTCGGATTTCTGACTGTCTGTCACCGCTAGAAGTCTTTCGCTTGGAGGGAAATACCGGGACCACGGCCTTCAGGGCCGTGGCTGGTCACTTCAGTGAGAACGAGTCTATCGTGACTGGTTCCGCAGGTGCGCCGTCGGTGGCGTTGTCGCCTGGCTTCAGTCCGGCGGCGGCAATCCCGCTCACCACGTCGAGACCCGAGGTCACCTTGCCCACCACCGTATAGCCACCGGCGGCATCCGCCGGGATAACGGTGTCCTTGTACACAATGAAGAACTGGGTGCCGTTGCTGTTGGCGTTCCCGCCGGTCCGGGCCACGGCGATCGTCCCGGCAGGGTACTTGTTGTCCTGCGGGGTGTTTTCCAGCGGGCCCCACATGTAGCTCGGGTCGCTGCTGCCGTCTCCGGCCTTGGAACCGCACTGCAGTACGCCAAAGTTCTCGGCCGTGGTCAGCCGGTGGCAGCTGAGGCCGTTGTAGAAGTTTTGGTCGGCGAGGGATTTGAACACCGCCGCCGCCTGCGGGGCCTTCGTTCCGTCGAGCTCGACGCCGAGCCCGCCACGGTTCAGCTTGAGCTCGCCCGTGAAGGTCTTGCCCGCGGCCGTTTCCGGCTTGGGGATGTTCTCGGCATTCGTGGGGGCAGCTGTCGGCGTGGCGGACGCTGACGGGCTCTGGAGCCCCTCCTGCACGGCCGCGAACTCCTCCTCGGTCGGGTTGGACGCGAAGACTGTGAGCTGCAGGACCAGGGCCAGGCCGATCGCCGCTGTGCCGACGCTGATGGCCAGGACGTTGTCGCGCTTGCGGCGCTTGTCCTGGTCCTTGCGCAGGCCTCGCCTGGCCTCCATCTGCTGAACGCGCCGCTTCGCCTCGCGTGCGCTGCGTGAACTGGCCGCCAATGGTCCTCCTGGTTGTATGGCCGCTTCCGTTACGGGCCGTAGGCGCCGTCGCGGCAGCGGCAGCAAGCTGCCGGCAGTCCCGCCGGGGCCGGCTCCGTTGGAAGAAGCGGGCGCCGAACGCATAAACTGACTGCCGCACACAGTTTATGCACGACTGGCCGGTCTGCCGCTTATCTTCGTTACGTTTCGACAGATGAATGCCGCGTGGGACCCGCGCCCGAAGATGCTGCAGTAGCAACGAGATACCGCAGTGGTAACCAGAGGAGAAAATTTCACCATGGCACGCACAGCCTCCCTGTCAGGATTCCCCGAGTGGCTTCCCGAGGAGCGGCTGGTGGAACTCCATGTGCTGGACACGCTGCGCCGGACGTTCGAACTCCATGGTTTCTCCTCGATCGAGACCCGCGCCGTGGAAACGGTGGGCCAGTTGCTGCGCAAGGGCGAAATCGACAAAGAGGTCTACGGCCTCAGCCGGCTCCAGGACGATGAGGACTCCGCGGCCAAGTTCGACCCGCATGCCCTTGCCCTGCACTTCGACCTCACCGTGCCTTTCGCCCGGTACGTCGTGGAAAACGCCGGCTACCTGGCCTTCCCGTTCCGCCGCTACCAGATCCAGAAAGTCTGGCGCGGGGAACGTCCCCAAGAGGGACGGGCCCGCGAGTTCACCCAGGCGGACATCGATGTTGTCGGCGACGGCGAACTGCCGTTCCGCTACGACGTTGAAATCGCGCTCGTGATCGCCGAGGCGCTCAACGCGCTGCCCATCCCCGATTTCCTGCTGCGGATCAACAACCGCAAACTGGCCGAAGGCTTCTACACCGGGATCGGGCTCACGGACACCGCGGGCGTTCTGCGCAGCATCGACAAACTCGAAAAGGTCGGGCCCGCGAAGGTGGCCGAGCTGCTCAAGGAGGAACTCGGCGCCACTGACGATCAGGCGCAGGCCGCCCTGAAACTCGCCGGTATCCGTACCCAGGACACGTCCTTCGTGGCGCAAGTCCGGGCGCTGGGTGTCACCAATGAGCTGCTGGAAGAAGGCCTGAACGAGCTCGAGCAGGTCATCGCGGCCGCCGTCCTGCACGCCCCGGGACGAGTCGTTGCCGATCTCAGCATCGCCCGCGGCCTGGACTACTACACGGGCACCGTGGTGGAAACCGTCCTAGTGGGACACGAGCAGCTGGGCTCGATCTGCTCCGGCGGCCGCTACGACGCACTGGCCAGCAAGGGCAACCGCAAATTCCCCGGCGTCGGCCTCTCGATCGGCGTGACCCGCCTGGTGTCACGGATCCTGAGCCAGGACCTCGCCAAGGCCTCGCGCTCCGTGCCGACCGCCGTGCTGGTGACGCTCAACAACGACGAGAGCTGGGGCGCGGCGCAGGATGTCGCGGCAAAGCTGCGCAGCCGGGGCATCGCCACTGAGGTCGCCGCGAAGGCCGAGAAGTTCGGCAAGCAGATCAAGTTCGCCGACCGCCGCGGCATCCCGTTTGTCTGGTTCACCGACGACGACGGCAAGCACCAGGTCAAGGACATCCGCACCGGCGAGCAGTACGACGCCGACCCGGACGCGTGGACGCCCTCCGAGGAGGACCTGCACGTGCGCGTAACCGCCGCGCGCTAGTTCCTCCGGGCCTGGTTCTAAGGGCCAGTCCTGGCGGGGCCTACTTTTTGCTGGGAGCCCGGCGCACCCGCACGACGAGGAACCGCCCGGCCACCCCGGCGGCCAGCACCGCGGCCATGAACAGCATGGAGGCCGGCGGCAGGGTGACGGCCAGGACCACGCAGCCGAGGAACCCCAACACATTGAGCCAGCGCGGCGCATGCCAGGGGCGGCCGGCCAGCGTGAATGCGGCGGCGTTGGTCACGGCGTAATAGATCAGTACGCCGAAGCTGGAAAATCCGACCACGGTCATGACGTTGGTGCTCAGCAGCAGGATGACGACGGCGGCGGCGACGGCCAGTTCCGCAACGAACGGGACGGTGTGGGCGCGGCCCACCCTGGCCAGCGGGGCGGGCAGGTCCCGTTCCCGCGCCATCGCCAGCGTGGTCCGGCCAACCCCGGTGATCAGGGCCAGCAACGCGCCAAGGCAAGCGGCCGCCGCTCCGGCCTGGACGAAGGGGACGCCGCCGCTGAAGCGGGAGGCCGCCACCGCGTCCAGCAGCGGCGCCGTCGAACCCGCCAGCTGCTGCGGCGGCAGGTGCCACTGCAGCAGCGCGGCCAGGCCAAGGTAAATCACGAAGGCCGCGGCCAGCGCGGCCAGGATGGCCCGCGGGATGGTACGGGCGGGGTCTTTGACCTCCTCGCCCAGGGTGGCGATCCGCGCATAGCCCGCGAAGGCGAAGAACATCAGGCCCGCCGCGGGAAGGACGCCCCAGCCGCCGGAGGGCGCCGCAAGGTAGGCCGGCGCCGCCGACACCGCGGGGGCGCCATCCGGGTGCGGGCCCAGCAGCGACGCCACGGCGACAAAGACAAGCGTGGCCAGCACCACGGCCAGCAGGACCCGGGTCAGCATTGCGGTCCGCGTGATGCCGAGCAAATTAACGCCCGTGAGGACCACGACGCCGGCGACAGCCAGCGGCGTGGCGTAGGCCGGCGCCACGTAGTGCCCGAACGTCAGCGCCATCGCCGCGCAGGACGCAGTCTTGCCCGTCACGAAGCCCCAGCCCGCAATGAAGCCGGGCCACTCGCCGAGCTGCCGGCGTCCGTACACATACGTGCCCCCGCTGGCGGGGTATCTGGCCGCCAGCTGCGCCGACGCGACCGCGTTGCAGTAGGCGATGGCGCCGGCCACGGCCACGGCGAGAGTCAGCAGCGGCCCGGCCAGGGCGGCGGCGGGGGAGAACACGACGAACACGCCGGCGCCGAGCATGGAACCCAGGCCGATTGCCGTGGAATCAAACACGCCTAGCCGGCGCTGCAGCTGCCGGTGGGGCCGCTGCGGGCCGGGGCGGTCACCGGGCACATCACCGGGCTGGGTTCCGTTGTGCCGGGTTGCCATGGCGGGAGGGACCTTTCCAACGGGTAAACTCGAACGGGATCGTTCCTGAAGCGATCCTATTGAACTTCATTTACTGAATATCGATTTCTTGAACGTCACTTTTGATTTTCCGCTGAAAGGAATGCTGTGCTGCGCACACATGACCTCGGATCGCTTCGCTCCGAGCACATTGGACAAACCGTAACCCTCGCCGGCTGGGTCGGCCGGCGTCGTGACCACGGTGGTGTCGCATTCGTTGACCTGCGCGACGCGTCCGGCGTCGCCCAAGTGGTGGTCCGCGAAGAAGAGGTCTTCCACGGCCTGCGCAACGAGTACGTGCTGCAGATTGTCGGCACGGTTTCCCAGCGCCCTGAGGGCAACGAGAACCCGGCGCTTCCCACCGGTGAGATCGAGGTCATGGCCGAGAAGGTCACCATCCTCAACACCTCCGATCCGCTGCCGTTCCAGATCGATGAGCACGTTGAGGTAGGCGAGGAAGCGCGCCTGAAGCACCGTTACCTGGACCTGCGCCGCCCCGGCCCCGCCCGCAACCTGCGCCTGCGCTCGGAAGCCAACCGCGTGGCCCGCGAGCTGCTCCACCAGGACGGCTACGTGGAGATCGAAACCCCCACGCTGACCCGTTCGACGCCGGAAGGCGCCCGCGACTTTGTGGTTCCCGCACGCCTCGCGCCGGGTTCCTGGTACGCGCTGCCGCAGTCCCCGCAGCTGTTCAAGCAGCTCCTGCAGGTGGGCGGCTTCGAAAAGTACTACCAGATCGCCCGCTGCTACCGCGATGAAGACTTCCGCGCGGACCGCCAGCCGGAATTCACGCAGCTGGACATCGAGGCCAGCTTCGTGGATCAGGACGACATCATCCGCCTGGGCGAGAACATCGTCAAAGCCCTGTGGAAGCTGATCGACGTCGAGATCCCGACGCCGATCCAGCGCATCACCTACCACGACGCCATGGCCCGCTACGGCTCGGACAAGCCGGACCTGCGCTTCGGCCAGGAGCTCACCGAGCTGACCGAATTCTTCAAGGACACCAATTTCGGTGTCTTCAAGGCGCCCTATGTCGGTGCCGTCGTCATGCCCGGCGGCGCCTCCCAGGCCCGCCGGGCCCTCGACGCCTGGCRGGAATGGGCCAAGCAGCGCGGCGCCAAGGGCCTGGCGTACGTCCTGTACAAGGAAGACGGCGAGCTCGCCGGTCCCGTCGCCAAGAACCTCACGGACACCGAGCGTGCGGGCCTCGCCGACGCCGTCGGCGCCAAGCCCGGTGACTGCATCTTCTTCGCAGCCGGCGAGAAGAGCCCGTCCCGGGCACTCCTCGGCGCTGCCCGCGTGGAGATCGGCCACCGTACCGGCCTCATCAATCCCGCTGACTGGGCCTTCTGCTGGGTCGTGGACGCGCCGATGTTCGAGCCGGCGGCCGCCGCGGTCGCCTCCGGCGACGTCGCCGTTGGCGCCGGCCAGTGGACGGCCGTGCACCACGCGTTCACCTCGCCCAAGCCCGAGTTCATGGGCTCCTTCGACACGGATCCCGAGTCGGCGCTGTCCTACGCCTACGACATCGTCTGCAACGGCAACGAAATCGGCGGCGGCTCGATCCGTATCCACGAGCGCGACGTCCAGGAACGCGTTTTCGAGCTCATGGGCCTGGACAAGGCCGACGCGCAGACCAAGTTCGGCTTCCTGCTGGAGGGCTTCAAGTTCGGCGCCCCTCCGCACGGCGGCATCGCGTTCGGCTGGGACCGGGTGGTTGCTCTGCTGGCCGGCGTGGAGTCCATCCGCGACGTCATCGCGTTCCCGAAATCCGGCGGCGGCTTCGACCCCCTGACCCAGGCTCCCGCTCCCATCACGGCGCAGCAGCGCAAGGAAGCCGGCGTCGACTTCAAACCAGAGGCCAAGAAGAAGCCCGAGGACGGCAAGAACTAAGCCGGAAGCATCAACATGATCAGCAGGGGCTCCCCGGGCAACCGGAGAGCCCCTGCTGTTGTCATAATCGGCCGCGTTTGTACCGGATGGAGAGGACCCCGGTGGACCTGAGTCCGCACCGTGAAGCGAGCCCCGAGTCGGGCGCGGAAACCAATTCCGAAGCCATCGCGGCAGCCAACACTGAAGCCATCCCGGGGCTGGAGGCGCTGATGGATGCGGCGTGGCCGGCCGCCGAACGGGAGGAGTCCGGCGGCTGGGTGCTGCGGGCGGCCTCCGGGGTGACGCAACGGGCGAACTCGGTCTGGGTGCGGGACCCCGGCGATGACGACCCGCACCGGCAACTGGCCGCACTCCGGGCGGCGCGGCTTTGGTACCGGAACCGCCGGCTTCCGCTGATCTTCCAGATCTTTGACGGCCCGCGCCAATCGGCTTTGCAGTCGGTGCTCGATGCCGAAGGATTCACCCGGCAGTCCGAAACCCTGGTCCTGGTCCGCGGACCCGGCCCGCAGCCCGGCCCGCAGCCCGGCACGGGTTCCGGCGACCCCGACCCCGCCGTGGAAATCTCGGCGGAGCCGTCGGCGGATTGGCTGGACCTGTGGTGGAGCGTTGACGGCCGCGGGGGAGCGGCCGAGCTCGACGTGGCCCGCCGCATCCTGGCGGGGTGCCCCGCCCTGTACGCCCTCGTGCGGGACGACTCCGGCGCGCCCGCCGCCGTCGCGCGGCTCGCTTTGCCTGGCACAGGGCGCACTGGGCCCGCGTGGGGTGGACTGTACTGCATGGCTACGCGTCCGGATGTGCGGCGGCTGGGCTATGGCGGCCGGATTGTCCGGGCGCTTTTGCGTGAGGGCGGGGCCCGCGGCGTGGCCGGGTACTGGCTTTTGGTGATGGCATCGAACGCAGGTGCCCGGAGTCTGTACACCCACGCCGGCTTCCGCGAAGCCGGCCGGTACCTCTACCGGCAGGAACGGCCGAAGCGGCACCTGACCGGCTGCTGAAACGGCGTCTGCGGCACCCGAGCGAATCGGGCGCCGCAGACGCCGTCGGGCCTCTAGGAGCAGTAGGCGCAGTACGGGGGCTCTACATGTCTTCAGTTTCGTAGTGCAGGCCGAGCCACGGCGAGGCAGTCAGTTGACCATTGGAGGGCCGAGGTGCGGCCGGCGGTACCTCGCCGCGTGCAGTCGGGGCCACCCATGGCATGGGCCTTTGTGTGTTGGATCCCTGCAGTCCCAGGGTCCGGGGCCCGGTCAAGTGAAATGGCCAGTGGTGCGGGAATGCGCTGTGGGGACTGGTTCTGGACATGTTGGTCTCCTCGGGCTCGGGGCGGTTCAGGGAAGCCGCATGGCCGGCAGAGCCTGCTGCCCGGCGAGATTTTCCTCGGCAAGCAGTTCCCGGCGCCGCGCGGTTCCGGCCAGGTAGGGGCCGCCCAGATCCTGGATGGGGGTCTTGTACGTCTCGCGGGAGAAGTACACCGAGACGGCGGCGATCAGCATGCAGACCGTGCCGAAGACGGCCACGGGAACCCAGCCGGCGATGCCCGGGGCCAGGAGCATGCCAGCGATCATCGGGGCGAAGCCGGCCAGGACCAGGCCCAGCTGATTGCCCATCGCCATGCCCGTGTAGCGCACCGGGGCGGCGAACTGCTCGGCGAAGAACGACGGCCATATGCCGTTGAAGCCGGAGTAGAGCACCGTCATGTTCAGGAGTGCGGCCAGGAAGACCAGCACAATGTTGCCCGAGGACAGGGCCAGGAAGTACAGGAAGATCGTGAGCGAGCAGCCGATCGCGGCGGTCAGCAGCACCGGGCGCCGGCCGATCCGGTCCGAGAGCTTCGCGGCCAGCGGCATGGCGAACATCGACAAGCCGATGGCCACGGCGTTGACGGTCAGGATGGAGGCCCGGTCAAAACCGGCCGTGGAGGTGGCGTACGCCAGTCCGAAGACCGTGAAGATGGTCTGCATGACGGACATGATCGACATTCCCATCACACGCAGGACATCGGCGCCCTGGAACTTGAGGACGTCCTTGACCGGCATCGGGGCGACCTGCCGGTGCTCCTGGGCCTCCTCGAAGACCGGAGTTTCGTCCAGGTGGGTCCGCACCCAGTAGGCGATGGCCAGGACCACGATCGAGAGCCAGAACGGGACCCGCCAGCCCCAGCTCATCATCGCGTCCTGCGGCATGGACGTGACGGGAATGAAGACGAGCGTGGCCAGGACCATGCCGGAGGCGTAGCCGGTCATTACGAAGCTGGTGAAGAAGCCGCGTTTGCCGTCCGGGGAGTGCTCAAGCGTGAGCGTGGATGCGCCCGCCGACTCGGCCCCCGCGGAGAAGCCCTGGGCCAGCCGGCCGGCCACGAGCAGGATCGGGGCCCAGACGCCGACCTGTTCATAGGTCGGCAGGAAACCGATACCGAGCGAGGCCAGACCCATGATGCCCAGGGTGAGCAGCAGGATCTTCTTGCGCCCCAGCTTGTCGCCGAAGTGGCCCATGACCAGACCGCCCACCGGCCGCGCCACGTAGGCGACGCCGAAGGTGGCGAAGGCGCCGATCAGGCCGATGGCAGGGTCGGCGGAGGGGAAGAACAGGTGCGGGAAAACCAGGGCGGCGGCTGTCCCGTAGATGAAGAAGTCGTAGTACTCCAGGGTGCTGCCCAGGAACGATGCCAGGGCTGCCTTCCGCGGAGTCTTGCGCGCGGCCGGGGGTGGGGTGGCAGGGCGTGGGGCGGGTGCGGTGTGCATGGGGGTCTCCTTAAGACGACGATGTCTCAGTGGCCGCCGGCTGGGTATCCCCGAGGTGGAAGTCCACCGAGAGGATCTGCTGGCTGTTGGGGAATGAGTATGCCTTGAGCGGTTCGTGCAGCGGATGGGTGTTGTACACCGCGATGTCCTCGACCTTTTCGAAGTCCGCCACGATGGCGTAGTCGAAGGAGCGCTCGGTGCTGAGCACATCCGGGCCGTGGGTGAGGCTGAGCATGCCGGGGATATTCCCGGTCATCCTGTTGAGGCCTGCGATCCATGCCTGCTTGTCGGCCGGCGGGAAGTCCGGTTTGAACTTGAAGAGGACGGTGTGGCGGATCATCTCAGGCTCCTACCAGTTCGGCGGCGGCCTCGACAGCGGTTGGGCCACCCGAGACGAAGTCGGGGTCCTGGCCGGCGATGGTGCGGCCGGCGAGGTAGCCCATGGTCATAATCGGGCCGAGCGTCGCGCCGGCGCCCGGGTACCCTGCCGCGTAGGCGTTTTCGGTCGTATTGCCCGCGGCATAGAGGCCCTCGATGGGGCGGTTGTCCACGTCCAGGACCCGGGCCCGGCCGTCAGTGGCGACGCCGCCGTTGGTGCCGAACGCGCCGTTGACCACTTCCATCGCGTAGAACGGCCCGGTCCGCAGCGGACCCAGGGACGGGTTCGGGTAGGGGTTCTCGTCGTCGCCCCAGTATTTGTCGTAAGCGCTTTCGCCGCGGCCGAAGTCGGGGTCCTCGCCCTTGACGGCGAACTCGTTGAAGCGGGCCACCGTCGCGGCCAGGTTTTCGGCAGGAACGCCGATTTTCGCCGCGAGCTCCTCCAGCGTCGGCGCCTCGATCAGGTAGGCGGGGGTGGGCTGGCCGGCGCGGTGGGCCAGGATGCCGTAGCGCTCCATGTAGGCGTGGTCCACGATCACATGCGCGGGGGTGTTGAGGGTCTGGTTCCTGGCGGAATCCCAGGACTGCAGGCTGCGGGCGAGGTCGTTGTAGTTCTGGGATTCGTTGGCGAAGCGGCGGCCGTGGCGGTTGACCATCAGCGAGCCCGGGCCCTGGCGTTCGAAGCGGAGCAGGGTGCCGATCGGCTGCCCGTCGCGGGTGTCGCCGGTAATGGACATCGGGGCCCACCAGGCTTCGCGGGTTCCGCGGGTCTGGCCGCCGATCCGCTGGGACATCCGCAGGCCGTCGCCGGTGTTCGAGGGCGGCGAGCACATCGTGTACAGCCGCGAGGCGAGCATCGAATCGGCCAGTGCCTTGTCCCATTCGAAGCCGCCGGTGGCCAGCACCACGCCGTCGTTCGCCCGGAAGACGTCGCCGGATTCGAGTTCGACGCCGGTCACCCGCCCGCCGCCCGTGAGCAGCCGGTGGCCGCGGGCGCCGGTGACGAGGGCGGCGCCGTCGCGGACCAGGCTCGCAAGGAGCATGGACACCAGGGCTTGGCCCTTCGCCACGAGCCCGTCGGCCTGGCGCTGGTTGAGATCATCCCAAGGGAACTTGGTGAACGCTCCCCAGTTTTCGTATTCCTGCATCGTGAACGGGGCGCGGCCGTCGGTGCGGACATGGGAGGTGAGCGCGCCGAGGGCTTCCTTGCTGTTGAACAGCTCGGGCTCCACCGTGCGGCCACCCTCCATGGCGCCGGGCAGGTCCTGGCGGTAGTCCGGGAAATTGTTGAGGAAAATGAAGCGGACGCCGCATTCCTCTTCCACGAAGCGGAGCATCTGGTCGCCGTAGTTCAGGGCGGCGTCCAGGAGCTCCTCCCGCCCACGGCCCCGCGCCACGGCGCGGACATACTCGGCGGCCGCTTCCTTCGAATCGGTGATCCCGGCTTCCCGGGCGTGGTGGTTGTCGGCGACCCAGAGCATGCCGCCGGAGACGGCAGAGGTGCCGCCCAGCAGGACGCTCTTTTCCAGGACGACGACGGACTTGCCGGCACGTGCGGCGGTGGCAGCCGCGGTGAGGGCGCCGGCGCCGGAGCCGACGACGACGACGTCGTAACTGGCCGATGCGGTTCCACTGACGAATTTCATGGGTATTGCCTTTCAAAGAATGAAGAAGTTCCTGCGTGGCCGGGAAGCCTCCCCGGGGAAACGGGGGCAACAGCGGCAGGTCAGGGGCGGAGAGGTCAGACGGCGGTGTAGCCGCCGTCGATCACGAGTTCCGAGCCCGTAGTGAAACGGGATTCGTCCGAGGCCAGGTACAGGACGCCGTAGGCGATTTCGTCCGGTTCGCCCTGCCGGGGCAGCGGATTGGAGCCGACGAGCTGCTTGTAATACTGTTCCGCGCCGATCTCCGACTGTTCGGCGGAGCGGCGGCTCATCCGGGTGTTCATAGACCCGGGATGGATGGAGTTCACTCGGATGCCGTGGCTTCCGTAGGCCGCCGCATCCGACTTGCTCAGCAGCCGGACGGCGCCCTTCGTGGCGTGGTAAAGCGGCACGTTCCTGCCGCCGGTGATGCCGTGGATGGAGGAGAAGTTCACGATGCTGCCGGCGCCCTTCTTGATCATTCCCGGGACCACGTACTTGGTCATCAGCCAGACGCCCTTGACATTGACGTCGAAGATCGTGTCGAAGTCAGAGACGGTGGCGGTGTGGGACGCGCCGGCCGGGCCGATGATGCCGGCGGCGTTGACCAGGACGTCGGGGGCGCCGAGGTCGTCTGTCACCCGGCGGATCGCCTCGGCGACGCTGTCCTCGCTGGTGACGTCGACGTCGTACTGGCTGATGTTTTCGTGAATGGCGGCGGACGGAATGCCCGCAACGTCCAGGCTGGCGACCTTGGCGCCATGTTGGGCCAGCAGGGCGGCGGTGGCGCTGCCCAGATCGCCGCGGCCGCCGGTGACGATTGCGGTCTTTCCGGCCACGCGGTTCGCTGTGGGGTTCATGTGGTCTGCTCCTCGTAACTCCAGCAGCCTCTTTGCTGCGTCCCAGCCAGAGTGACAGCGGAGCTGTGACGCCAACCACACGATTGCCGATGAACGGAAAAACGACCTTTTGGTGGCTTTGCTTAGTGGCTCCGTTTAGTGGCTCTGGCGGAGGGCGCCCTTGAGCTCCCCGCGCCAGCCCAAGGCGCGGGAGATGCCGCGTGCGGAAGCCAGCAGAACCGGAACCCGGGCGGGGACATTCTCCTCGTTCCGGGGCACCACGACGCTCAGCGCCGCGACGACCGTATTGTCCGGGCCGAAGACGGGGACGGCGATGCCGCTGGATTCCTTCACGATCACCCCGGGCATCACGGCGTAGCCCCGCTGCCGGATCTCGGCCAGGTGGCGGCGGAGCTGGGAAGGGTCGGTGAGTGTGGTTTCGGTGAACTTCGTCAGGGCCCGGGCCAGGACGGTTTCCTGATACTCGGACGGCGAATTGGCCAGCAGCACCAGTCCCGACGATGTGGCGTGCAGTGGGAGGCGGCCGGCGATTTTCGTGATGTCCACAATGGTGGAATGCGAGCCGATCCGCTCGATGTAGAGGACCTCATCGGAGTCCAGGATGCCCAGCGTGGTCGAATGCTGGACCACGGCCTGGACGTCCTCCATGAACGGCAGGGCGGCCTCCCTCAAGCCCACCATCTTGGACCCGCGCGACACCAGTTCCCACATCCGGGTCCCGATGTGCACATTGCCGCCCGGCTCACGATCGAGCAGACGCTCGAGCAGCAAGTCATTGACCAGGCGGTAGGTGGTGGTCACGGGAAGGCCGGTACGCCGGCCCAGTTCTGCGACGCTCATGGACGGGTGGCGGTCGTCAAAGGCGCTGACGATCTTTACAAAGCGGCCGATGATCGACTCGCCCGATGCGGAGTTGGCCAATGAACCTCCTCAGGATTCCCGCTCAATGGTAATCGTCCTCGCGGTGATCCGCGTCACCGGCTCTACTGGGGGTCTGGCATTCCACCCCGGCTGCCGCAGCGAAGCGCGCGGCCGACTGAACGGAGCAAAACCATGAGTAAACCCGTCCTCTGTGATGTCCTCGTCATCGGCTCCGGTGTGGCCGGAATGGCCGCAGCGTTGAAAGCCGCCTCGCAAGGACTGAACGTGATCGTGGCCGAGAAGGAACGGTACTTCGGCGGCACGACGGCGATCTCCGCCGGTTGGGCGTGGGTTCCCGGCAACAAGCAGGGCGTGGAGCAAGGGGACACCCGGGAGGAAGCGGAGACCTACTTGCGAAACCTGGCGCCGGATACGTTCAACGAGGCCGGGGTGAGCGAGTTCCTGAACACCGCGCCGGAAGCCATCTGCTTTTTCGAGAACGAGACCGAGGTGAAGTTCACCTACCCGGAGAAGTCACCGGACTACAAGATGGACCTGCAGGGCGCCAAACTCTCGGGCCGGGCAATCCTTCCGCAGGATGTCGACGCGCGCGTGCTGGGGGACAAGCGGCTCCTGATGCAGCCCTATATGAGTTCCTACACCGTCTTTGGCTACATGCCGCAGGTGGGTCCCGACATCAACGAGTTCTTCCATGTGAACCAGTCGGTCAAGTCGTTCGTCTACGTGGCGAAGAAGCTGCTGCGCACCTGGGCCGACGCCGCCCGGTACAAGCGGCCGGTCCTGCGTTCCAACGGCAACGCGCTGATGACCCGCATGGTGAAGAGTGCCGATGACCTGGGTGTGCGCCTCTGGAATTCATCTCCTGTCCTCTCCCTGACCAAGGACGACGCCGGAACCATCACCGGCGCTGTCATCGGCGGTGAGCATTCCACCACCGTGGAGGCACGCCTGGGCGTCATCCTCGCCGCCGGCGGTTTCTCCGGCAGCAAGGAACTGCGGAAGCAGTATTTCCCGCACGACGCCGACGACCACTTCACCCCGACCGTGGGCCACGGCGGTGACGCCGCCAGCCTGGCGATCAGTGCCGGCGGCCACATCGACGATTCGGTGTTCAGCGTGGGGTCCTGGGCGCCGGTGACCGTTTTCAAGTACCTCAATGGCAAAGAGCGTCTCTTCCCGCACCTGCGCGCCATCGGACTGCCGGGGCTGATCGCCGTCGACCGTCACGGCAAGCGCTTCGGGAACGAAGCCCTGAGCTATCACGACTTCGGCGGGACCATGATTGAGCACAACAAGGACGAGGACAAGACGTTCGGGTATGTAATCGGCGATGCCAAGACCATGCACAAGTACGGCATAGGCTATGCCAAGCCCTGGCCGATGCCGCGCGGCTACTTCTACAAAACGGGCTACCTGGTCAAGGGCGCCACCCTTGCGGAGCTGGCCGGCAAGCTCGGCATCGATGCAGCGGGTCTGAAGGAGACCGTGGCCGGGTTCAATCCGGCAGCGGAACGCGGCGAGGATCCGGCGTTCGGCCGCGGCTCCACCCTGTACAACCACTTCCGCGGGGATATGGAGCACATGCCGAACCCCAACCTGGCCCCAGTCGGCAAGGGACCGTACTACGCGGCCACGATCCAGATGGGCGACCTGGGCACTTTCGCCGGCATCGGCGTCAATGAACACTCCGAGGTCACCACCGAAGAGGGAACGGCGATTCCCGGCCTGATGGCGGTCGGTGCGGCAGCCGTCAGCGTTTTTGGGGGCGGCTACCCGGGCTACGGCTCACACATCGGCCCGGCCCTGGTGTTCGGTTACCGCGCGGGCCGAGACATCGCGAAGCTCGCCGCCAACCGGGGTGTGGAGCGTGCGGCCACCGTGGAAGCCGGCTAAGGCGAAGGGCCGGAGACGTCCGTGGCAAACTCACCCACCGGTGAATCGGTCATCAGCCGCGTCGTGCGGCTCATGAGCGCGTTCGACCGCGACCTTCCGACCATGACGCTCACCGGCCTCGCCCGCCGGGCAGACCTGCCCCTGACCACCGCCCACCGGCTCGTGGACGATCTGGTGCTGCACGGCCTGATCGAGCGGCTGGCGGACGGGAACCTGCGGTCGGGGATGCGGATGTGGGAGCTGGCCGCACGGGGATCGCGTGCGCTGAATCTTCGTGAGTTGGCGTTGCCCTTCATGGAGGATGTCCAAGCGGCCGTCCACCAGCACACCACCCTCGCCGTGCTGGACCACGGGACCGTGCTCTACGTCGAGCGGCTGTCCTCGCCCCAATCCAGCCTGGACGCCGCCCATATTGCCCAGAGGATGCCGATTCACGCCGCCTCCTCCGGCCTGGTGCTGGTCGCCTACGCGCCGCCCTCCTTTCAGGACGAGGTGCTTTCACGCCCGCTGGCGGCTGTGACCGCGGAGACCATTACTGACCCGGCACTCATCCGGAAGCATCTGGCGGACATCAGGCAGCGCGGCTACGTTGCCCTGCCGGGTATCGGCGTCACAGAGTGGACGGGCATCGCAGTGCCGGTCTTCGGCCCGGACAACACCGTCGCCGCCGCGCTGAATGCCATCGTTCCGCGGCAGGAAGCCGCCGTGCCCCTCACCGTCCCGGCGCTCCTGACCGCAGCGCACGGGATCTCCCGTGCGCTGAAGGCCTCCAGCCCGGCGCCCCGGCGCGCCTGAGGGCGCCGTCTGAGGGTGGCGGTCTGCCGGGCCTCTGCTGGGCACGCACCTCAGCCCGCAGCGCCGGCCTGAGCCTTGATGGACGGGAGGGCGAGTTCCAGGCTTGCACGAACAGGCCCGCAGTAGACCCGGTTGCAGGCACCACGGCGACCACAGCGCCGGTCAAAATCCCTGCCCGGGCATGGCTGTCACCGCAGATCAGAGGTCATGCGGCATCCCAAGCAACTGCCTCTAAAATGTCGGTGCGTCCTGAGATGCTGTGGGTATGGACAGCAGGACAGCTCACAGCAGGACAGCTCACAGCAGGACAGCATGGAGTGCGGAGAGCAGGGCGGCCGTGGAGGCCGTCGCCGCGTCCGCTGCCGCGCTTGCTGGCCTGATCGGGGCCGGCGCGGACCGCTCCGATCCGCCCGGCGCCGACCCSSTGMGYGAYGCCGATCCGCTGCGGAGCGTGGCGGACGGTTGCCTGGACGGGCTSGCCGAGGCGGCCCGGCTGGAGGCCCGGACCGCGGCGCTGAAGGTGCGGCTGGCCGCGGACTACGCGCGGGCCACCGGGGCGCTGGCGCCGCCGGCGGCGTCCCCGCCCGAACGCACGGCCCATGCCATGGCCATGGTCGCCGAGGTCGCCTGTGTCCTGACCGTCAGCGAACGGACCGCCGGCGCCCTCCTGTCCGATTCCCTGGCGCTGACCACGGCGCTGCCGCTGGCCCTGGCSGCGCTGCAGGCCGGGACGATCTCCTGGCAGCACGCCCGGATCATCGTCGAGGAAACCTCCGGCCTGGAACCGGCCGCAGCGGCCGGGCTGGAGGCGCACTTCCTGGACCCCGGCGCGCCCAGCCCGGCCCGCGGCTGCCCGGCCGGGGACCTCATCCCGTCCCGGTTCCGGGCCAAGGCACGCACCTGGCGYGAACGCCACCACCCGGTCAGCATCGAACAGCGCCACGCCAAGAGCGCCGCGGACCGGCGGGTCGATTTCGCCCCGGACCGGGACGGCATGGCCTGGCTYTCGGCCTAYCTCCCGGCCGACACCGCCGCSGGGATCTGGGAACGGACCACCGCCGCCGCCCGCGCCCTCCAGGGCCCGGACGAGGCCCGGAACCTCTCCCAGCTCCGCGCCGACGTCGCCGCCACCTGGCTCCTCACCAACGAAATGGCCGRCGGCGGCACCGGCCTGGGCGGAACCGGCGGAATGSCCGACGGCGCGGCCGGCCTGGGCGGGGGTGSGGCCGGGGGTGGTGTGCCGTCGCCGCGGGCGCAGGTGCTGATCACCGTCCCGGTCCTGTCGCTCCTGGGCGCCGGCGAGGAACCGGCCRYCCTGGACGGGTACGGGCCGATCCCGCCGTCCATGGCCCGCCGCCTGATCACCGGCGGCGCGGACTCCTTCTACCGGGTCCTGACCGACCCCCGYGACGGCGCCCCGCTGGAAATCGGCCGGASCAGCTACCGTCTGACGAAGGCCCAGCGCCACTGGCTCCGGCTCCGCGACGGCMRRKGCCCGTTCCCCGGCTGCGGCAACCACTCCCTGGACAACGAGGCAGACCACCTCCTGGCCTGGGCCGACGGCGGCACCACCGGCATCTCCAACCTGGGCCARCCCTGCCCCAGRCAYCACCGGCTCAAACACGGCTCCGCCTGGCAACCCACCCGGGCCGGCAAGGACCACCCGCCGGGCTGGATTTCACCGTCCGGCCGGCACTACCCCAGCGAGCACCAGGACTGGGAACCRCCCCRCTGGCCACGCAATATCCCGGCCGCAGACACGCTCCCGGACCGCAGCCTGCCCACGGGCCCAGGACTTCGTCCGGACCCGGCATTCACCGGGGACCCTGGCCAGGAAACCGGCCAGGATCCCGGCCGGGAACCCGACCGGGATCCCGAACCGGACCTGCCCCCGGACCCCTTCCCGGAATGGCACCAATTCACCGCCGCGCACCCACTACCGTCGGTGGACACGGACAATCCGGGCTGGTCAGTACCCCGGGGCAGCCCCTCCCCGGAATCCGGCCTACTTCAATGCGTCTGAGTGACGAGTTGTGTGGTGCCTGGTGCTGAGAGTCAGCGATTCGTCGCGCGAAGGACGCCGCAGCCGCGACTGCTCTGTTGAGCAGGATGGCGGCCAGCGAGAATCGCTGGCCGCCATCCAGTACCTGACCCAGGCAGTTCAGGAGTAGTCGTAGAACCCCTTGCCGGACTTGCGTCCGAGCTCGCCTCGCGCCACCATCTCGCGGAGGATCCGTGGTGGGGCGAACCGTTCGCCGAGCGTTTCGTGCAAGTATTCGGAGATTCCGAGGCGGACGTCCAGGCCCACGATGTCCGTGGTGCGCAGTGGTCCGGATGCGTGCCGGTAGCCGAGTTCCATGGCGGCGTCGATATCCTGGGCACTTGCCACCCCGTCTTCCAGCATTCGCATGGCTTCCAGTGCCAGTGCAACGCCCAGACGCGAGCTCGCGAAGCCGGGTGCGTCGTTGACCACTATTGGGGTCTTACCCAGCCCGCGCACCCAGTTGGTAGCGGCGTCCGCGAGTTCAGGGGCGGACTGTGGGCCAAGGACGACTTCCACCAGCGTTGACGCCGGGACCGGATTGAAGAAGTGCAGCCCGCAGAGCCGCTCCGGCCCGCGCAGTGAGGCGGCCAGCCGCGCGACGGACAGCGAGGACGTGTTGGTGGCAATCCAGGCATCCGCGCCAAGGTTGCGCTCAGCATTGAGCAACGCGTCCTGCTTGAGCTTGAAGTCCTCGGGAACGGCTTCGACAACAAGGCCCGCGCTGCCGAAGTCGACGGCGTCCGTCGAGACCGCAAACCTGCTGAGGAGCGAGTCAAGATCTTCGGTGACGGCAGCCCTCTCAATGGCTTTGGCCAGTGTGCCGGTGACGCGGTCGCGGGCAGCTGCGGCGGCTGAAGCATCACGTTCGACGACGGTCACCGCCGCTCCGGCGACAAGGAAGGCGTGCGCGATGCCGGCACCCATCCGGCCTCCGCCGAGGACGCCTACGTTCTTAGGAACGCCCGGGGATTCTGGTTGTGACGTGGAAGTGGAAATGGTCATGTGCTGGTTCCTTTGTGTTTTTTTCGGTCCAGAAATGCCTGCATCCGCTCAAACTTTGCCTCTGATTCAAAGAGGATGCCTTGGGCGAGTTCGTCAATGGCCGGGTGTGCGGATCTTGGTGCATGGAGGACACTCTTGGTGAGGCGGACCGCGAGCGGATCCTGGGACGCGATCCGGGCCGCGAGGGCGAAGGCTGCGGGGATCAGCTGGTCTGGTTCATGCAGCTCGGTGACGAGCCGGACAGCCATCGCCTCTGCGCCGTCGAGCACTTTCCCGGTGAGCAGTATTTCCTTGGCCAGGGGCTCGCCCACGAGTTCCACGAGGCGCCAGCCGGCGCCTGCGGCAGCGAGGATGCCGAGCCCGGTTTCGGGATTGCCGATCTTTGCCCGCGGTGTGGCGATCCGGAAGTCTGCCGCGTAAGCAAGTTCAGCGCCGCCGCCGAGCGCAAAGCCGTCAATCGCAGCGATCACAGGCATTGGCAGCCTGGAGATTCGCTGGAAGAGACCGGAATTGATGCCGGCCAGGGCATCATTACGGCGCCGTTCCCGGAGTTGGGCGATGTCCGCACCGGAAGCAAAGATGCCGCCGGAGGGGAGTTGCGCCCCGGAGAGGATGAGGATTTTGGGATTCCGCTCCAAATCCGCGCATAAGGTGTGCAACTCGTTCACCATGAGCTGGTCTATGGCGTTGCGGACTTCTGGCCTGTTGAGTTCGACATGGACGGTCGCGCCGGCGTCGTGGATCTTGATCGTCTTCACTAGCCCACCATGGCACCGCTGATTACTCAGCGTCCAATACCTAATGAGTGCTCAATTATTGCGGAAAACTAATAGATGTGGAGTTGAGGCGTGAGCGCCCGAGGCCGACTGCCATTGATCCATAAATCACATTGATCATGCGGTTAATAAGTATTGGACTGCATAGCCGGAAGCTGGGATCGTGATTGCTAAGACAAGGACGTACCTGCAGAAAGAGTTCCGGATCATGAGCAACTACGCGACCATCAACCCGGCAACCGGAGAACGCGTTGCCGAGTTCCCGACACTCACCGACGAGGAAGTGCAGGACGTACTCAAGCGCTCCTTCACTGAATACCGTAACTGGCGCTCAACGCCGCTGGCCGAACGGGCCGCAGTGTTGAGCCGCGTCGCGGAACTGCACCGTGAACGATCCGAAGAACTCGCCGCCCTGCTGACCCTGGAGATGGGCAAGCCGATCGCCGAAGCGCGCGGCGAGGTTGCCCTCGTGGCCTCGATCTACGCCTACTACGCAGACAACGCCGAGCGCTTCCTCCGCGATGAACCGTTGGAGATCAGCGGACCCGGCTCGGCCGTCGTCCGCACCGAACCGATCGGACCGCTGGTCGGGATCATGCCGTGGAACTTCCCCTACTACCAGGTCGCCCGTTTCGCCGCACCCAACATCGTGCTGGGGAACACCGTGGTCCTCAAGCACTCACGCAACTGCCCGCAGTCGGCACTGGCCATCGAGGCTGTCTTCCGCGACGCCGGGCTTCCGAGCGATGTCTATATCAACGCGTTTGCCACAAGCGGCCAGATTGCCACCATGATCGCCGACCCGCGGGTGCAGGGCGTCTCCCTGACAGGGTCCGAGAAGGCCGGATCCGCCGTCGCGGAAATTGCCGGCCGCCATCTGAAGAAGTATGTGCTGGAGCTTGGCGGCTCTGACCCGTTCATCGTGCTGCCGGATGCTGATTTGGACAAGGCCGTGGCCGGAGCAGTGGCCGGTCGGATGTACAACGGCGGCCAGGCCTGCACAGCGTCCAAGCGCTTCATCATTGTCGGTGACATTTACGACGAGTTCCTGCGCCGCTACACCGACGCCATGTCCAAGATCGCGCCGGGCGATCCGACCGATGCGCAGACGACCTTCGGGCCGCTGTCATCCCGGGCCTCCGTCGACGAAATCGCCGAGCTGGTCCAGGATGCAGTTTCCAAGGGCGCGACTGCCGTCACGGGTGGGGGCGCCCCCAACGGATCAGGCGCTTACTACCCCGCAACAGTCCTCACTGGTGTGACGCCGGAAATGCGGGCCTATTCGGAAGAGATCTTCGGCCCCGCCGCCGTGGTCTACCGGGTGGACTCTCCCGAAGCTGCCGTTGACCTGGCCAACGACTCGCCCTTCGGCCTCTCCAGCTCCATCTTCACCACCGATGTTGAGGCCGCCCAGCGGCTTGCCGAACAACTGGAGACCGGAATGGTCTGGATCAACAGCATCAGCCGCAGTGCCGCTGACCTTCCCTTTGGCGGGGTGAAGCGTTCCGGCGTCGGCCGTGAACTGGCGCAATACGGCATCAACGAATTCGCCAACAAAAAGCTCATCCGGATCCCGGCTGCTTAGGCCGACGACGGCGAGAAGGAATACGAGGAAATATGAATCAGGCTTTTGTGTACGACGCCGTCCGGACCCCGTTCGGGAAGTTCGGTTCGGGCCTGGCCGGGGTCCGGCCGGATGATCTTGCCGCGCACGTGATCCGGGAAGCGGTGAAGCGCGCCCCGGGGCTGGACGTGGAGCGGATCGACGAGGTGGTGTTCGGCAACGCCAACGGCGCCGGGGAGGAAAACCGCAACATCGCCCGGATGGGCACCCTGCTGGCCGGGCTGCCGGTCTCGGTCCCGGGCACCACGGTCAACCGGCTCTGCGGGTCCTCGCTGGACGCGGCGATCATCGCGTCCCGGCAGATCAACACCGGCGACGCCGAGCTCATGCTGATCGGCGGCGCCGAATCGATGTCCCGCGCCCCCTGGGTGCTGCCCAAGACCGAGAAACCGTACCCGGCCGGGGACCTCACCCTGGCCTCCACCACGCTGGGCTGGCGGCTGGTGAACCAGGCCATGCCGACGGAGTGGACCATCTCCCTGGGCGAGGCCACCGAACGGCTGGCCGAAAAGTACGGCGTGACCCGCGAGCAGCAGGACGAATTCGCCGCCGGCTCGCACAACCTCGCCGCCGCAGCGTGGGACGAGGGCTTCTACGACAACCTCGTCGCCCCGGTCCCGGGCACGGACCTGGTCCGCGACGAGGGCATCCGGGCCGGGTCCTCGGCCCAGAAGCTCGCCGGGCTCAAGACCGTGTTCCGGGCCGAGAACGGCACGGTCACAGCCGGGAACGCCTCCCCGCTCTCCGACGGCGCCTCCGCGGCCTGGCTCGGCTCCGAGGCTGCTGCCGGGATCCTGGGCATGGACCCGCTGGCCCGGATCGCCGGGCGCGGCGCGCACGCCAACGACCCGCAGTACTTCGGCTACGCCCCCGTGGAGGCCGCGAACAAGGCCCTCGCCAAGGCCGGCATCGGCTGGGACCAGGTCGGCGCCGTCGAACTGAACGAGGCCTTCGCCGCGCAGTCCCTGGCCTGCATCAACGCCTGGGGCATCGACCCCGGAATCGTGAACCGGCACGGCGGCGCGATCGCCATGGGCCACCCGCTCGGCGCCTCCGGCGGACGCATCCTCGGCACCCTGGCCCGGTCCCTGCAGGCCTCCGGGCAGCGCTGGGGCGTCGCCGCGATCTGCATCGGCGTCGGCCAGGGCCTCGCCGTCGTGCTCGAAAACGTAACTTCTGGAGTCAAGGGCTGAGCCGTTCCGGCACTGGCGGTTGGACACCGGGAGGTCCAAGCTTTAACCATTCGGCCGGAGCAAGATACGGGCCGCCCCGGCAGCCTGGGGAGGCACGTTGAGTGCGAGGAGAGAGACCATGGTTGACACGGCAGCACGGACTCTCCGGGCAGGGGCGCGGAACGATCTTGTGACGGAACTGCTGGGCATCTGGCTCCTCCTGGCCGTCTTCCTGGACGGCTGGGCCCACATGCACGTTCCCGGGCTGGAAACCTTTTTCACTCCCTGGCACGCGGCGCTCTATTCGGGCCTCGTGGCCACCGCCGCGTGGACGGCAAGCGTGATCTGGAGGAACCGTCAGCCCGGGAGGCCGTTGACCCGGGCGGTTCCGGCGGGCTACCAGGGCACGGTGATCGGACTCGCCCTCTTCGCAGTCGCCGGCGTTCTGGATCTGGCCTGGCACGAGATCCTGGGCATCGAAGTCTCCCTCGATGCTCTGGTGAGCCCCACACACTTGCTGCTGGGGTTCAGCCTCTTCCTCATCCTCGGCACAGGTATCCGTAGTGCGCGGGCCGCCAGCGGCTCAGAGGCCTTCAAATGGTCGCCGCCTGCGGTACTGTCGCTCGCCCTGCTGACCGGACTGGGCTCCTTCTTCCTGATCTACTGCTCGGCCTTCGTCCGGACCCCGCCGGCCGTCCCATATCTACAGACGCCGATCGGGAGCCCCGGGCACACCCAGGCTGAGCTGCCCCCGGCCCTCGGACTGGCCAGCTATCTGGTGACCACAGCGCTGATCATCGCCCCCTTCCTCTACACCCTCTCCGGGGCCCGACGGCCGCCTTACGGCATAGCCACCATCCTGGTCGCCGTGGTGGCGTGGCTGCCCCTGGCCATGTCGGGGCTGCGCCCGGCAGCGGTCGCCGGTGCGGCCGGGGCCACGATAATCGCGGTCGTGGCGGACCTGCTGCTGGCCCTACGGGCGGGGCCGTGGCTGAGACGCCGGTTGCCTGCGGTCACCGCAATACTGGCGGCACTTATCTGGACGGGCCAACTGGCCGGCATCGCCCTGGCGTCATCGATTCAATGGCCCGTGTCGATGTGGCTGGGAGCCGTTGTGCTCAGTGCGGGATTGGCTGCGGCCCTGGCCTTCCTCAGCTCTTGGAACACCAGAAGCGTCCCGGGGCCGGCAGCGCTGCGATGACTGACATACGCGGCAGCGGCCCCGGGGCCGGCAGCGCTGCGATGACTGGCAGACGGGGCAGCGGCCGGCGACAGGCGTAGCGCAGTTGAGCACGAATGCCGAACCGGCCGGGGTGCGAGGCGCCGCCCCTGCATCGTTGGGGGACTCTGCAGGGACGACGCACCCTTCACGCTACCTCGGGATACCGGCGCGTGGGCCGGACCGAGAAAGTCTTAACGTTTCCCTAGCGTGCCTGTACCGCCCGGGCTTCCCTGCCAGGGGCGCCTGATCTCTACTGTTCCCGGCGCCCGGAGTGGGCTATTTTGGGGATAAGGGAGAGTGCCCGGTGGCCGGTTAGTTGCCGACGGATGCGTCCGGCCTCGCCATCGAGTAAGGAAGCCCGCCGTGGCCTACAACGTGGCCCAAAAGCTCATCGCATCCCACCTGGTCGCCGGAGAGATGACGCCCGGGTCTGAGATTGGTTTGCATATCGATCAGACCCTCACCCAGGACGCGACCGGGACGCTGGTCATGCTTGAACTGGAGGCCCTCGGTCTCGACCAGGCACAAACAGAAGTGTCCGTGCAGTACGTGGACCACAACCTGTTGCAGGCCGACAGCAGGAATGCGGAGGACCATGATTTTCTCCGCTCGGCCTGCCGCCGGTTTGGCCTGTGGTTCTCGAAGGCCGGAAACGGAGTCTCCCACCCGACTCATATGCAGCGGTTCGGCGTCCCGGGCAAAACCATGGTCGGCTCCGACAGCCATACCCCGGCCGCAGGTTCACTGGGGATGCTGGCAATCGGGGTCGGCGGGACCGAGGTAGCCCTGGCAATCGCGGGGGAGCCGCTCTACCTGAAGATGCCGGAGATCTGGGGCGTGAGGCTTACCGGCAAGCTGCCACCGTGGACCAGCGCCAAAGACGTCATTCTCGAAATGCTGCGCCGGCACGGCGTGAAGGGCGGCAGAGACCGGATCATCGAGTACTACGGTCCCGGCCTCGCCACGCTGAGTGCGATGGACCGGCACGTGATTGCCAATATGGGCGCCGAACTCGGTGCGACGAGCACGGTCTTCCCGGCCGACGACCAGGTCCGGGCCTTCCTGCGCTCCGAACAGCGCGAGGGCGACTTCACCGAACTCCTCGCCGATTCCGATGCCACCTACGACGTGACCGAAGAGGTCGACCTCGCCACGATCGAGCCGCTCATCGCCCTGCCCAGCTCGCCCGGCAACGTCGTTCCGGTGCGGGAGGTCGCAGGCAGGGCAGTGGCGCAGGTGGTGATTGGGTCCTCAGCGAACCCGGGCCTGCGCGACTTCGCAATGGTCGCCGCAATCACGAAGGGGCGGCAGTGCCACCCCGGACTGTCTTTCGACGTCAATCCGAGTTCCCGACAGGTCCTGCAGGACCTCACCAAGATGGGGGCCACGTTTGATCTGATCAGCGCCGGAGCCCGGCTGCATCAGACCGGATGCATGGGCTGTATCGGTATGGGCCAGGCCCCCGCGAACGGAAGCAACAGCCTGCGCACGATGCCCCGCAACTTTCCCGGCCGTTCAGGCACGAAGGAGGATTCGGTCTACCTGTGCTCACCGGAGACGRCCGCCGCGGCCGCACTCACCGGAGTTGTCACCGATCCGCGGGACCTGACAGAGCTCTTCGACCTCGAATATCCCGAGATCGAACTTCCCGGGGTGTCGAGCGTGAACCTGTCAATGCTGGAGAGTCCGTTGGCGCCGGAGGAAGCCGGCAAAGTGGAACTGGTCAAGGGCGACAACATCTCCTCGCTTCCGGTCTTCGGTCCCCTCGCCGACCGTATCGAGGCGCCAGTCGCCTTGGTTGTGGGCAACGATGTCTCGACGGATGAGATTCTGCCGGCCGGAGCGCGCGTTCTGCCCTACCGCAGCAACATCCCCAAACTCGCCGAATTCACCTTCGACCAGGTCGACCCCACCTACGCCGCCCGCGCCGCACGAACCCGCGACTCGACAGGCCACATCCTGGTCGGCGGCACCAACTACGGCCAGGGATCCTCACGGGAACATGCAGCGATCACTCCGCGCTTCCTCGGGCTGCGTGCAGTGGTGGCCGTCTCGTTCGCGCGGATCCACTGGCAGAACTTGGCCAATTTCGGCGTCCTCGCACTCGAGTTCACGAATCCCGCCGATCACGACCGTATCGAACAAGGCGATGTGCTCCTGCTGACAGGCATACATGACGCCCTCGTCACAGGCACGGAGATCCTGGTCCAGAACGAGACCCGCGGCGAGGTCTACCCTGTGCGGCACAGCCTCTCCAATCGTCAGGTGGACATGCTCCTGGCCGGTGGCCTCATCCCCTGGCTGCGTGAACGGAGAGCGCGGGACGCCGCGGCCCGGCCTAGCGCGTGAGTGCCCGGCTGCCATCGCTGCGAACGGCGGCAGGAGCTGCCCTCCGGGGTATCCGGGCCGGTTGAAGCTCCTCAGGGGAGTTGCCTTTTAAGAACCCCGCTGGCTAGGGAGCACTGTGCTCGCTGGCCGTGACTTCATCCTGCGGCCGCGCGTTACGGGCCGGTGGTGAAGCTCCAACGAGTGGTCTGGAGGGGATTGCCGCCAGCGTCGAGGATGCCGCCATACAAACCGTTGGTCAGCGTGGCGGTGTACTTGGTGTTGGCGGCCAGCGTATCGTTCGGGTTCAGCGTGGCTACCCGCGTAACGGCGTTGTAGGAGAACGCCTCAACCGGGATCATGGCGTTCGTGGTGGCGTTGCGCAAGTCGAAGTGGTTACCGGTACTGGTGCCGGCGACGGCTTCGCTGAAGGTTGCCGTGATATTCGCAGTTCGGGCGAGCTTCGATCCGTCCGCAGGTGCGGGCTGAAGGGGATTGATTCCCCGTGTGCGCACAGGCATGCCCCTGACGCAGACGTTCAGCCCGTCGAGTTGCACAGGACGCTACGGGCGGAGACTTGGAGAAATCTTGGGCCCGACATCGGGCCAGACGGTACCAGCCCGTACCAGGGGTGTCCGGTATTCCGGGTGGCGGGGTGCTGTGGCCTCGCCCGCCCGCCGGGTGGATGATGATGGTGACGTGATGAAGCATGGGAGCTCAATTGTGGGACCGACTGCTGCTGACGAGGATGGGTGATCCGCGGTGAGCGGATGGCCGCGGCCGGACGAGCCTTCCGGCGACATCACCCTCGTACTCGATCAGCGCAGCACCCTCGATCCGAAGGCTGACCTCCGCGATGGGTTGTCTGCCGTCGCCCGCCAGGGGCCCCACCTTTGGGTCGCCAATGATGAGACGACCAGTCTCGAGCGGCTCACGCTGGAGGACGGTGACCAGGCTCGCGCCCATCGCAGCTTCGATCTCACCCAGGTCCTTGAGCTGCCTGGAGACAAGGGCGAGTTGGACATCGAAGGACTCGATGTCGAGCGTGACACGCTGTGGCTGGTCGGATCGCACAGTTCGGCCCGCAAACAGGTCAAGAACAACTCCACCCCCGCGGAGGCGCAGAGATCCCTGGCGACGGTGGAGGTCAGCCAGCGCCGTCGGGTGTTGGCCCGGCTTTCGACTAAGACCCTGCTAGATCCCGATGAGGTTCTCCTCGATCCGGGTGGCAGCCCGATGGGTCAGCAGCAGCGCCCCGCCGTGCTGGGCCTCGGCCGGGGCGCGGACTTGGTGGATCTCCTGGCCGATGACCCACACCTTGGAAGCTTCATCCAGTCCTCGAAGACCGGTCGCCCGATCCCGGGCAAGGACAACGGCATTGACTGCGAGGGCCTCGCCGTAGCGGGCGACCGGGTGTTCATCGGTCTGCGCGGGCCGGTGCTGCGCGGGTGGGCGATGATCATAGAGCTCCAGGTTGGTGACGGGGCCGGCCTGGAGCCGCAGCCGATCGGTCCCGGGAATCGTCGCTACCGCAAGCACTTCCTTCGCCTGCATGGCTTGGGCGTGCGGGATCTGTGCCGTCACGGGGAGGACCTGCTCGTGTTGGCGGGACCCACCATGGAGCTCGACGGGCGCGCGGCCGTGTTTCGCTGGCGGGACGCGCTGACGTCGCAGGCCGAGGCTGTCCTGCCGAAGGACGACTTGCAGTGCGAATTTGACGTGCCGTTCGGTGAGGGCGAGGACCATGCCGAGGGGATCGCCGTTCTCGACGACGGCAGGTCGGCGTTGGTGTTGTATGGGTCGCCGGCCGGAAAGCGCAAGACAGGACGCCATGGGATCAAGGCCGATATCTTCCGGCTCAGCAAGTAGGGACCAGCGCCGCCACGGTGCCGCGGGGTTGAGGGCCTTCCTATTGCCCGCTGCCCACTTCTACTCCCGGCCCACTGTTCCGAGCCAGGCCTGCAGGAGAGGAACGACGACGTCGCTGTGCATCGCGCTCAGGTGATCGAGTGCGGGGAGTACTTGCACGTCCCACCCGGCCTCGATGAGCTCGCGCTCGTGGGCAGCAAGAGGTTCGCCGATTCGCACCGTCACGTCTCCCCAGCGCGGTCCGTAAACGATTTGATCGGCGGAGCCGGCGAACGCAAGCCGCGGCAGATCCGGCGCCACGCCAACAGTTGAATCGTCGAAGTCTTGGAGCGCTTCGTAGAGCGTGAGGAACTGGCGGGTTTGTGCTTCGTTGGTCTGTATTGTGGCGGCATCCCAGTCGCCGGGTTCCACTGGGAGGTTCACCGCCGGGGGATGTTCCGAGGATCTGGCAGCCGCCGCGTGGGCCGCCTGCGTCACCGCCAGCATGCTTTTGTAAGGGCCTTCGAGCGGTGGGAATCCGCCCATGATGAGCGCCCAGAGTCGATTTGTGCGGATCGCCAACTGCAAACCGCACAGGGCCAGCCAGGAGTAACCGTAGTATCCGAAGGTTTCGGCGTGTGCCGCATCAGCGATAGCCAGGAAATCGGCGGCGACGTTCTCCGGGGTGAGGGTATCCGGCGCAGGGTGCGCCATCCGGTGCCCCTCGTAGTCGGCCGCGATTACCCGATAAGACTGCGAGAGAGCCGACACAAGGTTCGGCCCGAGTTCAGGGTCCGCGCCCCACTCGAGCATTGTCTGGGCTTCCGACGCGGAACGCGGCCTCAAATCCGCAGGGATGAGCAGCGCACGGCCGTCGCCGCTCACCAGGATGGGTATTGCCGTGCCGTCGTGCAAAAGGGCCTCAGCCATGTGGGCCACAGGGATCCTCCTCATTGGTACTGCACCGGTGGACAAAGTCTGCCACCGCGAACCCCAAGGGAAGGACTTTCATGACGCTGTATCAGCCTGAACCGGTCGAAATCTCAACGAGGATGCGGCCGGGGGAGTGGACCGAGGAAAGCCTGATTGCCCTGGAGGCGTCCTATCGCGAACAGCTGTTGCGCATGGGGGCTGCCGCCTCCGAGATCGACGTCGTGATTGACCGCGACGACGGCGGCGGGGTCAGCGTGGTGGCGTCCTGGCTGAAGCCGGACGTCGCGCAGGAGCTGACGGAAGTGGTGGACGATACCGGTCTCGTGGCCATGGACCCGGACGCCGGGTCACTGCGGTCACCGGCCCGCGACGAGTCCGAGCCCCGATAACCTTCTGGGCGTGTTGGAGGCTCCTGTAGGGTGGTGATTCCCAAGCAACTCTTCCATCAGAGTGGAGCTTCCATGGCACTCCAGATTTCCGGCGCAGTCGATAAGAAATTGTTCGGACTCTACCTTTCGGACCACCTCGCGGGGGCCACAGCGGGGCAGGGCCGCATAGAGCGCATGGCGCGCGCCTTCACGGACACTCCCTTCCACACCGAACTTGCGGCGCTCGCCACCCAGATCCGGGAAGAGCGGGAGTATGTACGCGGACTGGTGGGGGATTTTGGCTTGCCGCGGCGAACTCCGCGGCGGGCGGCGGCGTGGGTCGCCGAGCGTGCCGGCCGACTCAAGCTCAACGGGCGCGTAGTGAGCCGCTCGCCGACGACGCTGGTGCTGGAGTCCGAGCTCATGCGGTCGGCGGTCATGGGAAAACTGGGGCTGTGGCAGACGCTGCACGACCTCTCCGGCGATCTGGGACTGGACGGGGCCAGGTTCGACGGACTGGCCACGAAGGCACGCGAACAGATCGCGACCCTGGACCGGGTCCATGAGTACGCCCGCCGTCGGTCGTTCTACACGAACCAGGGCAGCTGAGCAGGCCGGGCCGCTTCGGCTCGATCGTTCGCGTTATGCCCCCAGCCTGATTTGCTCTGGCGCGTGCCGGCAGGGGAGACGAGAATGGGCTCGTGCTCCCTCCTCGCCCCGGCGGGGACGGCGATGTGATGAACGCCGCCGCCCGAAAGATTCAGCGCATCTATCTGACGTTGACGCTGGGCAATACCCTTGCGGCCTCGTTCATCTGGGGGATCAACACCCTCTTCCTGCTGGATGCCGGACTCAGCAACCTCGAGGCCTTTGCCGCGAACGCCTTCTTCACGGCCGGCATGGTGCTGTTCGAGGTGCCCACCGGGGTGGTTGCCGACGGTTGGGGGCGCCGCGTATCGTTCCTGCTCGGAACCGTGACCCTGGCCGTCTCGACCTACTTCTACTACCTGCTGTGGCAGTTTTCCGCCCCGTTCTGGTGGTGGGCGGTGGTCTCGGTCCTGCTCGGCCTGGGCTTCACCTTCTTCTCTGGAGCGGTCGAGGCCTGGCTCGTCGATGCGTTGCGCTTCTCGGGGTATGAAGGCGGGATGGAGGCCGTGCTCGGGCGGGGCCAGATGGTGTCCGGCGTCGCGATGCTCGCCGGCTCTGTGGCCGGCGGCGTGATCGCGCAGGCCACCAATCTGGGCGTGCCGTTTCTGCTGCGCGTGGGCGTGCTGCTGGCCATGTTCGCGGTGGCCTTTGCGCTCATGCACGACGTCGGATTCACCCCCGAACGCTCGACCCATCCTCTTCAGGCAACCCGAGCTGTGCTCGCCGCCTCGATCGAGAACGGCCTGAAGAATCCGCCCGTACGGTACGTGATGCTGGCCGCGCCGTTCAGCGCCGGCGTCGGGATCTATGTGTTTTACGCCCTGCAGCCATACTTGCTCAATCTGTTCGGGGATCCTCACGCGTATTCCGTCGCAGGCCTGGCGGCGGCCATCGTGGCCGGAGCGCAGGTGGTTGGCGGCTGGATGGCGCCCCGCGTCCGGCGCCTCGTCCGCAGACGCACCACCGTGCTGATCCTGAGCAGCATCCTGGGTGCTGTGATCCTGGCGGTGCTCGGGTTCACCCAGGTGTTCTGGGTGGCCCTGGTGCTGTTGGCGCTCTGGGCGCTGGTAGCGTCGGCGGGCATCCCGGTGCGGCAGGCGTACTTGAACGACATGATCGCCTCAAAGCAGCGGGCAACAGTGCTCAGCTTCGATTCGCTCATGGGCTCAAGCGGTGGCGTGGTGGTGCAGCCGCTGCTCGGTCGTGCGGCAGATGTGTACGGCTACCCGGCCTCGCTGGCGATCGGCGGCGCGATCGAGTTGATCGCAGTGCCCTTCCTGCTGGCGAGCCGCCGGCAGCGCAACCAGGCCGATCAGGCCAACGCCCCGACCAGTTCGACGAACACCGGATCCCAGCCAGCGTAGGACGCTTTCCGGTATAACACTTCGGCTGGGCGCCTTACTTGGTGAGGCCTTCCGGGCCTACAGTTGGGCGTGTAGAACCGTCGACAGGAGCGCCTCAGTGATTACCCTGCAGATCGAACACCAGGTCCGGGATTTTGCCATGTGGCGGCGGGCTTTTGACAGTGATCCGCTGGACCGCGCCGCGTCGGGCGTGCGGTCATACCGGATCTCGCGCCCGATTGACCAGCAAGACTATGTGATGCTCGAGATGGATTTCGATACGCAGGCGGCTGCAGTGGACTTCCTGGGCCGGCTGCAGAACGACACGTGGAAAACTGGTGTGACAGCTCCGGCGCTGGTTGGTGAGCCATCGACCAGAATCATCGAAACGGTCGCCATCGAGAACGTGGGCGCCCCCTAAGCGCGTCCTTCGTTGAATGGTCTGCTCCGGCGAGGCCATTACCTGTGGGCGCCTGGCAGCCCGGGTGGAGTGGCAAGGTGCTGTTCGCGGTCCCAGAGGTACCGCAACAGGGCGGTTTCCGGGTCCCAGGGATGCTCTTTGAGGTGACTTCGCAGAAGGACCCGGTGTTCCTCCAGTTCCGGCCCGGCGCTGTTGAGGAGGCTGTCGACGATTTCGAGCACCTGCAGCCGCAGGGACGTGCCTGCGTACGCATCGGACGCGGTTCCGGAGGACGACGCCGGTGGCGCCACACCGTGTCCTTCAGAGTCAGCATGCCTGGCACCGAGGTCCCGGGAAGCGGCCGGCCTGGCGGCCGCCTCCCGGGGTCCGGCGGCAGGATGGTTACTGGACACGGACGGCAAAGCCGGTTGCGGTGCCGCCCAGTGGGGACTCAACGCTCACGCTCTGACCGGCCCGGCCGACAACAGTCGAAGTAACTCGTAGGGCGAACGATCCCGTGGCGTCCACGACGGCCGTACCCAGGACGGTTCCGTCCAATCCGCCGAGGTGTACCGTTACCGCCTGGCCGGCCGGGATGGAGCTTGTGCCGTCCACCCGCCATTCGCGCTTGCTGGCCGTGTAGCGGGCGGAGGTAACCGCCACCGTGTCCGCCCGCGGGGTGACCGTCACCTGGGCGTCGCTTGAGGATCCGTCAGGGCTTCCTACCGTCAGCTTGAAGGTCAGCGCGCCTGAACTCGCAGGGAACTTGTAGAGCGGGAACGTAAACGAGGGACGGGCGGAAGTGTCACCGGCGAGGGTGGCCCTGGGATCGCCCGGGCCCACAACCTGTGTCCAGGAATAGGTAGCCGCACCGGTAGAACCGCTGCCGTCCAAGGTGACCTTGGTTCCGCGTTGCACGCCTTGTTGGTTTGGTCCGGCGTTCGCCGCCGCCGGGACGGAGGCCGTGACCGTCACGGTGACAGTTGCCGTGCTGGGCCCGCCCGGCCCGTTGACCGTGAGGGAAAAGACGTAGTCTCCCGGCGCGGGTGCCGTGAAGCTGGGCCGGGCCGCGTTGGGATCGCTCAGGACAATTCCGGTCGGGCTGGTCCACGAGTATGTGGACACCGGACCGCTGGAGGCGGACCCGTCCAGGTCGACCTTCTGACCTTCGTGGACCGTTTGGTCGGCGCCGGCCTGGGCCGCCACTGGAATCGGAGTGCGGGCGCTGCCCGTCACCTCGACGGGCAACACCACTTCGCCCTTGCCGTCGGACCGAACGGTCACAGAAACTGGGGGAGCCGCGAGGGGGCCCGAGGCCAGGGAACCCGATGCGAGCTCGCCGAACCCGAGGGCGGTCAAGGTCCGCCCGCCCGCTGTATCGCTGGACACGGCTTCGATCGACAGAACAGCGCTGTCGGTGTTGAAGGTGGCCTTGCCGCTGACCCTGTCAACCACGTCGATCTTCTTCGCCGACGCCGGAACGTCGCTCAAGTTCGTGACAGTGACCGTGGCCGGTGGCTGGGGTCCGTCAAAAGCGATCCTGGCGAAGTACTTGCCGCCGGATCCCTCCAGCGCCGTCGGGCTGAAGACCGCGCCGGAAGCGGACGAGTCAGAGAGCTGAATTGATTGGGGTCCGGATTCGCTGGATGCGAAGACATCCACCGTCCCTGAGTTGAGCGATGACCGGGAATACGTCGCCCGCTCCGGGGCCACACCGCTGTTGGTCGCGAGCTTTCCCTGCACCGTGAAAAGGTCGGTTTCTACGCAGTCCGCCACCGGTCCCGGAACCGAAGGGCATGCATCCGTGGTTCCCGGATTGATGCCAGGACCCTCGATGCGGAAGATATTGGACCCGTACGGGCTGCCCGTGATCTTGTGGGGGGGTGGTGCCATCGCCGACGTACGTGGCCTTGCCGTTGGCATCGGGCTTGAGGGCGGGATCGGTCGGGTAGGTATCCCAGGTCAGGAACGGTCCGATCCTTCCACCCAGGGCGCCCGAGAAGTCTCCCTTTCCGCCGATGCCGATGTCCTCAGTGTCGAAGACGATGCCCGGCTTCGACGTCCGGACGGTCTTGGTCCCCGCCGGCGTGGTGAACTTGTAGTCAACCCCGTCCCTGACATTCGTGATTTTCAGCCGAAGCCGGGCAAAGGTGACCTGGTCGCCGTCGGCAACCGGCCCACTGCCGAATGCCTGCTCGAGCGCAATCACGGCGAGCGCTTTTCCACCGCCTGCTGTGTCCATCGTGCCGGTGGTCAGCGAGTAGAAACCCTCATCCGGGTAGTTGTCCGGGAAGGACACCGGCGCGGTTTCATCGGGCAGCGCACCGCGGGCCGGGCACAGCGGATCGGCCTGCGCGATGCACTTCTCCAGTCTGAGACCGGTATGGTCGCGATACCAGACCGGGTAGCCGTCCGTCGCATCCACGGGGCCGGCCTCCGCGAGTCCGGGCCCGTTGACTCCGGGAGGGCCGACGGCGGCCGAGGCCAGGCCAGCCAAAGAGACGACCGCGAAAATCGCCATAAGGAACGCAAGTATTCGTTTCATCACGACATCCATCCTGTGCTTTTTCGCCCCTCCGCCCTGGCGGGAGGAACAGGGTGCGCCGGCCGGCGCACTTGTGAGCGTCACGGTATGGATCKGGACTTGTAACAATCCTGTGATGAGGCGAACCTGCTGCCGCGGGCCGGTGCCCGGACGCCGCGGGTTCCAAGGGTTTCCCTAGGGCACTCCGGGGAAGCTAGTCCACATGTCAAAGGTAGCCACGCTTCAGCGCGCGAAAATCTTCGTTCCGGTAGTCCTGCTCGTCCTTGTAGGGGCCCTTGTTGCCAGCGTCGTCACCGCTGCTCCGCGAAAACCGCCCTCCCCGTTGGGCGCCTCAGCAGGCATCACTGGGGGACTGGCGCGGATCAACGGCGTCGTGCCGGTCGAGAGCGGCGGAGGGCTGCCTACGGCCGCCTCCGCCGCGCTCGCCGATCCACCCTCCGAGGGGCTTCACCGGGTTTGCCTGCTCGTGGAGCTGACGGCGCTGGAAGCAGGCGGCCTCTCCTATGATCCCGCTGACTACTCCGTGTCAGGCCTCGGAACCGGGACGAGGAAAGCGATCTGGTTTTCTCCCGGCCCCGCGAACGTCCCCCAAGGGCAAAGCCTCACCGCCACGCTTGTGTTCGAGCTTCCGGACCGGGCCATCGATCTGATGCTGGAGCTGCCGGGCGGGCCGGGGCTGTCTTTGGGGGCGGCGCACCACCGGGGACGCGGCTGACTACCTGTCGCAGATTGGCCGTAATGCCCGGAAAGATGAGTAGCGGATACTCGTGCCGAGGTTGRCTCGATGGAAAAAACTGGGGAACATTAATTCCGTCCGAAATGCAGGTCTGCCATGCTCCCCACCCCGACCCAAGAGAGTGCCGGTCCATCAACCACGGGGGACGTGTTGCCACAGTGCGTCCTCGAAGTCCGACTTCTCGGTCCACTGCGAATCCGGCGCGGCGCCGAAGTCATCGATGCCGGCGAGCTTGGCGGCCCCAAGCCCCGGCAAGTCCTTGAAATACTCTTGCTCAATCTCGGCACGCCCATATCAAAGGACCGCCTCATCGACGTGCTGTGGTCCGGGCGGCCACCGGCAGAGGCGCTGCCGACGCTGGAAAGCCACGTCAGCGTCCTTCGGCGACGTGTGCAGCCCGGCCAGGGCAAGTCCGGTCCGCTGCGGACCGTCACGGGCGGCTATGTCATGGATCCCGCCCTCGTAGACCTGGACGTCGGCCGCTTTAATGACTTACTTCGCCGGGCCTCGAGGTGCGAGCCCGGCGATGCCCTGGAGCTCCTGCAGGAAGCACTGGGCATGGCATCCGCGCCGTTGCTGGGGGATGAGCTGACGGCACCCTGGGCCGAGGAAGAACGGGACAACCATGAGCACCGGGTCTGCAGGGCCCGGGCGCAGGCCGCCGAATTGGCGCTGTCGCTGCATCAGCCCGAGCGCGCGGTCCACTGGGCAAGGGAGACCCTGGAAAGTGATCTTCTCAGCGAGAGCGCCTGGTCCTCCCTGGTCCTGGGGCTGGAGGAATCAGGGCAGCCGCTCGAAGCGCTGAAGGCCTTTGAACAATGCAGGCGCACACTGCACCAGGAAATGGGGTGCACCCCGGGCGATACCCTGCGTGCCGCGCACACGCGCCTCCTGCGGCTGACCGGCGGAGCCGTAATACCGGCTGCCGCAGCTCCCGCGGGCCAGGCATCCGCCGCGGGCACCCCCGCCGGCGAAGCAGGAGCCGGCGAGGCCACCCTGCGGATCCTGACCATCGATGACCACAAGACTTTCACCGAACTGCTGACGGGCGCGCTGGACCGGGAACCGGACCTTCGCAGCGTTGGCTCCGCGGCTTCCGTGGCCAGCGGCGTACAGATGTGCCGCGAACTGGAGCCCGACGTCGTTGTCATGGACTATCACTTGCCGGACGGCGATGGGCTGTCGGCCGCGGCCGACATCCTGGAACACCGCCCGGATACCCGCATCATCATGCTGACAGGCGATCCGTCCCAGGATGTCCTGCGGCAGGCGGCGGGCATCGGAATATGCGGGTTCCTGCCCAAGGACGGCTCGTTGGCCACGATGCTCGACACTCTCCGGCACGCCCGGGCAGGAAACATGGTGGTGCATCCCTCGTTGGTGGCGCAGATCGGAGCCCCGCCCGCTGTGAGCGCCGGGTTCCCTCCTGGACCACCCCTCAGCCCCCGCGAGCTGGACGTTCTGCGTTTGATGTCCGAGGGGCATGAGGTGCGGATGGTCGCCAACAGCCTGGGCATCTCGATCCGCGCCTGCCGCGGCCACGTCAAAACCATCTTTTCCAAACTGGGCTCGCACACCCAAAGTGAAGCCATGGCTGAGGCTGAAGTCCGGGGCATCCTGCGCGTGAAGTCCGATGTCCAGGCCTTCTGAACCTGAGGATGGCACTAAGCCGGATCACCTTCGGGGAACAGCTGAACGCTTCCTGGTCCGGGCCGCCGTGGCGAAATTCCTGCTGATGGGCTTTCTTGCGTTGCTGATTGTGGCGACTCCGGTTGCATTTTGGATCCGGGCCGAGGCGGAGCGGCACGCCCTGGACAATGCCCTTCTCCTCACCCAACGCGTGGCGGACCTTGCCATTAGACCGCTCGTGAACCAGGACCTGCTCGCCAGGGACAGATCCGCGCTGGACGCACTGGACAAGGCCTTGCAGCCATGGCGAAACGACGCCTCGGTGCTGCGAATCAAGGTGTGGGACAGCAGTGGCCGAGTCGTGTATTCGGACATTCGTTCGCTCGTGGGACAACGCTTCGACTTGCCCGACTGGGGCCGGGACCTCTTGGCCGGGGGGCCGGGGACGGCTTCCCTGGAAAGCCAGCAGGAACTGGAGAATGAGTACGAGCTGGCCTCGGGAGAACTCGTGGAGGTCTACGTCAGTTCCTCGGCCACCGACGGTACACCACTGATCTTTGAGGCCTACTACGACGACGACCCGGTGCGTGACGAGCAACAAGCAGTCCTGTACAGCATGATCCCGCCCCTGCTGCTCGCCCTGGCGGCACTGCAGCTYGCCCAACTGCCCCCCGCCATCCGGCTGGCCCGCGGCATCCAGGACCATCAGGTATCCCGGAACCGGTTGCTTAAGCGCGCTGTTGAGGCCTCCGACCTCGAGCGGCGCAGGATCGCCCGGGACCTGCACGATGAAGTGATCCAGGACCTCTCCGGGCTGGGCTATGCCCTTGAATCAGAAGAGCTCCACGGCCCACTCGAGCAGCGGCCGGTCCTTGGCGGAGCCCGGACAATACTGCAACAGAGCGTCCGCGCCCTGCGGGCCATGACGCAGGAGCTGTATCCGCCCGATCTTGAACAACTGGGGCTGCGGACATCTCTGGAACGGCTCGTGGAGCCGCATCAGGAACGCGGCCTCACGGTGCATCTGCTGATCCCGGACGACGTCCCGCTTGGCCGTGGTTCGTCCGCGCTGTTATACCGCGTGGCCCGGGAAGCACTCTCCAACAGCGCAAAACACTCCGGTGCAACCACTGTGGTGCTCTCGCTGCGGACAGACCAACACGGCGCCGAAATAAGCATTTCGGACAACGGCAAGGGCTTCGACACCTCACATGGGTCCGCCGAGGGCCATCTTGGCCTGCGGATACTCCAGGACACCATCCGTGAAGCGGGCGGAGCATTGGAAATTCTCAGCGTCCCAGGCGCAGGAACCACCGTGACAGCGCGGCTGCAACCGCGTCTTGCGGCGGCCCGCTGACTCGCACGCACGTTCACAGGCTTCTCCCAAGGTCGCGGAATCGGTCTCAGGCTATCTCCAAGCAGGTTCCTGCAAAGTCTGGTAGACGAACACGAAGGAGACCGGCCATGTCCATTTCACGTCGTCAGGTTTTGTTGATCGGGGGCCTGGGTATTCTCGGAGCCGGTGGCGCCATGTTGCCAACCGGTTCGGTCGAAGCCAAGTCGGCCAGCCGCATAAGTTCCAGCGACATGCCGAAACCATTCCAGACGGCATTTGTCCAGGCACCGGTACTTCAGCCCTACGCCTCGGGTACAGACTCCGCGGACGGCCTGCCCGTCAACTATTACAAACTGACCCAGAAAGCCGCTAAGGCCAACATTCTGCCCCGGCTGAGCACTCCCATCCTGGGTTACAACGGCTCGTTCCCTGGACCGACGATCAGCCTGGATCAGGGCACCAAAGCCGTACTGAGGATTCGGAACCAGCTGCCGGCCGAGCATGCGCTGGACGGACACGCCCTGTCCACGTCCACCCATTTGCATGGTTCTGCTTCGAAGCCGCAATTCGACGGTTACGCCAGCGACATCACGCACCCGGGATTCTACAAGGACTACCACTACCCCAACTTCCAGCCGGCACGCACCCTCTGGTACCACGACCACGGCGTCCACTTCACGGCCCTGAATGCCTATTCGGGGCTCGCCGCGCAGTACCACTTACACGATCCCGTGGAACGGCAGCTCCTCCCGCAGGGCAACTTCGACATCGCGCTGACGGTCAGCGATGCCATGTTCGCCGCGGACGGTTCCCTGGGCTATGACGACAACAGCCACTCTGGGCTGTGGGGGGACGTGATCCTCGTCAACGGCAGGCCCTGGCCGGTCATGAAGGTGCAGAAACGTGTCTACCGATTCCGGATCCTCAACGCTTCCATCTCGCGCTCCTTGCGGCCCACGCTCAGCACCGGTGATCCGGTCGTGGTGGTGGCTACCGACGGCGGCCTGGTCCCTGTGGCCAAGACCGTGGGCAACTGGCGCCATGGTGGAGCGGAACGGTACGAGATCCTCGTCGACTTCCGGAAATACAAGGCGGGGCAACGGATTGAACTCCGCAACCTGTCCAATAAGAACAACGTGGACTACGACTTCACCAACAAGATCATGGCCTTCGACGTCACGGACGAGCCGGTGGACACCTCGGACCCCACGTGGAACCGGATCCCGACCACCCTCGCCACCAGCGAGGCCATGTCGCTACAGCCAGGGCAATCCGTGAAGACACGCAAGTTCCGGGTCAAACGGAACGACTCCACCAACATGTGGACCATCAATGACGACAGCTGGCAGGACGTCATCGCCAGCGGCTACAAGAAGGTCATCGCCGATCCCGACCTCAACTCCGTGGAAATCTGGGAGATCGAGAATAGGTCCGGCGGCTGGTTCCATCCCCTCCACATCCACCTCGTGGACTTCCAGATCCTCAGCCGCAACGGGGCGCCGCCCCTGGCCCACGAGCGCGGCCCAAAGGACGTGGTGTACGTGGGGGAGGACGAGACTGTCCGGCTCCTGATGAAGTTCACGCCGCACCGGGGCCTTTATATGATGCACTGCCACAACCTGCCGCATGAGGACCACGACATGATGGTCCAGTTCCGGGTGGGCCTGACGGAAAGCGACTGGGACGCGGACGATCCCATGACGGCGGCGAAGGCTGCCTGGGACGATGAGCGGGATTGAACGCGGTGGAACAGGCCGGCCTTGGCAGCCGCTCGCGGCGCAGGCTCCTGGTAGCTGCTTTGATCCCCGTCCTGGCTGTCCTTGCTGTCCGCACCTGGCTGGTGGAACCCGTGGCAGTCTCCTCGGACAGCATGGCCCCCACGATTCCCCCGGGCGCCGTCGTGTTCGTGTACAAGCCGGCGGCAGCTGCGGGCCTGATCCGCAATGGCGTCGTCGTCGCCTTTGCCAGCCCCGTCGATGGCCGGACGGTGATCAAGCGCGTGATTGCGGGAGAGGGGCAAAGGGTAGCCATCCGGGATTCGGAACTGTTCGTCGATGAAGTTCCCGTCGTCGAGCCATTCATCGATCACAGCCGAATAGACGGCACATACTTCGGGCCCGAGACGGTACCTGCCGGAAGTGTCTTCGTCCTGGGGGACAACCGCGGCGTGTCAATAGATTCCAGGGACTTCGGAGCAGTGCCGATAGCGGCGATCCAAGGCACCTTGCTGACCGGGCAAAAGTAGCTGGCCGGCCAAAAGTCGACGCGTCCCGGACTGCGGCGGTGACGCCCGCTGCCGCGCGTGATCCGCTTCCGCTGCAGTCATGCGTTTCGCTGCTGTCCCTGCTGCCCCTGAACGGGGTCCTGGGCGCTCCGCGCAGACACCGTGAGGGTAGCAACACGCTCCAGCCCGGGATGCTGGTGATCGCCGCCGTCCACGACGCCGGTCTCCCACCATAGTTTCAGCCCTTCCGGTACCACCTCCAAGTGGGCCAGGTTGTTTTGGAACCACGGACCCCTGACGCCGGACCAGTGAAACGGCGGGTCCGGTACCTTTGCCGAGCGCGCAACCAAGGCGCCCACCGGCGTGGCCAGACCGTAGGACATGATGGCCGCGAAGGACCTCATCAGTCGGGGCAGCGGGTTGCGGATGGGGGAGCAGACCGCCTGCAGGATCCGGCTGCCCGAGGCACGGTCCACTTCCGCAACGTAGGAGTAGTGGACGTCCCCGGAAAGGAACGTGATGGTTTCCGGTGCCGGGCCGCGTTTGCCATCGGCCACCTCGCTCGCCATGGCCGCCATTTCCCGGAAGCTGTTTTGGAATGCGCCCCAGTGTTCAAGGTCCAGCACCTGGCGCACCTTCTCGCCGGCCCGGGCAGCACGTTTTCCCCACGCACCTTCAGAGACGGCCTCATTCCACGACTCGACGTAGTGCAGGCCCATCGGCAACAGGAAAGGCAGGGACGTCGCCACGAGCACGTGGCGGAAACCGCCACGCATCCGGGCATCGACCCAGGCCATTTCCGGCGAGTCAACCAGCGCCCGGTCGTCCGGCGTCAGGTCCCGGGCTGCGCGGGAGTCAACCACGATCAGCCGGGTGTCCCCGAAATCGCGGCAGTAACTCCACCGGTAGGATTTCGGGTCCCGATCAGCCCGCTCCGCGAAGCTGTCAAGCTCTGCGCCAACGTCGATCTCATCCTCGCTTGCGTGCCGGACAATCCTCTGCCAGACAGCATCGTCCGCCCGTTCCTGCGGCGACAGGTTCCCCAGATGCTGATAAACCCAGTACGAGGCCAGCCCCGCGACTATGCGCTCATGCCACCATGAGGTCGCTTCCATTTTCTTCTTCCAGCTCAGCGAGGTATTCCAGTCGTCGCGGATGTCGTGGTCATCGAAGATCATGGCGCTGGGCAGGGTGGACAGCAGCCACCTGTTCGCGGGGTCGGACCAGGCTAGAAAGTAAAGGTGGGCGTACTCCTCGTAGTCCTTGAGCTCTTCGCCGGGGGGTGCCTTAATGTCCCGTCGGGCGCGGATGAACTCCTGCATCTGCTCGCTGGTCAAATCGGCGTACACCTGGTCTCCGAGGAAGGCCACCAGATCCGGCCACGGCAGGTCACCCCCGGAGGCCATCCTCAGTGCGTAGGCGCGCAGTGAGTCCACGCCGTGGGTCCGGTTGCCGGAGGCATCGTGCGGCACGCTGGTCCTGCAGGAGCCGTAGGCCAACCGCAGCGGCTTGCCGGTGGTCAGCGTGGCGATCATGGACGGCGGGAACCCGGACGAGGGATCGGGCCAGACCTGTGTTCCGTTGACATCGAGGGCGTAAGGCGTGACCGTACCGGGTTCCAGACCGTCTAATTCCACCAGGGCGTAGTGGTGACCGTGAACTGCGAACGTACGCGCGGCCCAGTCCCTGCCGCCGGCACGGATGGAAACCCGGGCAGCAGAATGGGTCTCCACCCAGACACTCGCCGACGTCTCATCCACGTACCGCACCATAGGGCCGAGCACCAACGGGGAGGTTGTCATGAATCAGTTGTACCCGCTCCGGCCGGATGCGGCCATGGCGTCAGGGATTAGACGGCTGGATTGCCCCTAACGTGGTTCCTTGCGTCCTTGTCCTTCGGCAGGGCCACTGTCGGATTCGTTTCTGTCTGTCTCGTTAAGGCTCAGGGCCAGTTGGTCGTGAAGCCTGTTGATCTGGGCCGTGAGGAGGGCAAACTCCTCGCTCCTGGAGGGTTCGGCYGCCTTCTTTCGCGCAGCGGTTGCGGCGGTCACACTCTCTATCAGCCAGGACGACACTGACGCAGTGACCATGCTCAGGACTGCAAACCCGCCGACCATCAGAGCCGCCGCCGCCCACCTGCCAAGAACGGTGACGGGGAAATAGTCCCCGTAGCCGACCGTCGTGATGGTGACAATGGCCCACCACAAGGATTCACCCATCGTGGTGATATTTGCGTTCGGGGCGTCCTTTTCGAAACTGAGAACGCTCAGCGCCACCGTATAGACGAGCAGGAGGGCGGACGCAATGACATAGGCCATGACGCGCGTTCTGATGGCAGTGCCCGGGGCCCGTTCCATGACCTGGCGCAGCGTGAATGGGCGCAGGAGCCGCAGCGGCCTCGCAACCGGAAGTACCACCATGAGCAGGTCCATGGGATGGCGGACGAACCACCGGCCCCGCTGGGGCGCCAGGAGCAATTTGATGAGATAGTCGACGCCAAAAGCGGCCCACGTCGACCAGATGACAAGCATCAGAACTTCGGCGTAGGGGGAGGGCGGGTCCACTATGACCAGGATGGAGTAGGCCGCCAGGAAAGCAAAGGCCGCGCCGACCAGGGGCCATTCGGAATGCTTTTGCCATGTCTGTTGCGTCATGGCTGAATCGTAGGACTTTGTTCCCCGGATGTCCTCAGGTAATTGCCGCCAGTCCTGTGCCCTCTGCGGCCCACTCACCCTCTTCAAGGGTGCCCCGGGCGGCCGACGGAACAAGGCCTGCCGCCAGCCAGAGCCCGCGCAGCAAGGACAACAGCGATGACAAGTGAGTGGGGCAGCGGTACATTGGGGTTCTGAGGTGGCGGACCGCGCTGGGACGGCAGACCACGGCAGGCCAATTTGGCAGAACCTGCGGAGGCTGAGAGCCATGGCGGAAGATCAGGGCAAGCGCGCGACCGGACGCGGCAATACTCACCAGGACCAGGCGCATCGCCACTTCATCCCCAGCAGGCTGGGCACAGCGGAGCAGAACGCCCTGCAGCGAATTGAGGACTTCAATGATCCGCGCCAGGAATGGCGGCGCCTGTTTTCGGAGCTGTACGGCACATTCCTGCTCGTGATTGTCGCGGCCGGCGGCGGAATGATGAGCCAGGCCTTCCCCGGAGTCATCAGCCGCACCGCTGCCGTGGTGGCCCCCGGCCTGATGGTGATGGCGATCATCCTGTTCATGGGCAAGGTCTCGGGTGCGCATCTGAACCCCGCTGTCAGCATCGCGTTCGCGCTCCGCGGCGACTTCCCGTGGCGCCGGGTCCCTGGCTACATCGTCGTTCAGCTCATCGGCGCGACGCTGGCCTGTCTGCTCCTGCAGGCCGTGATCGGAGTATCCGCGACCTACGGTTCGAACTACCCGGCGCAAGGCTATCCGGCGACCGCCGCGTTTTGGATGGAGGCGCTGCTCACGATGGTGCTGGTCAGCGTCATCCTGGGGACTGCCTCCGGAGCACAGAATATCGGGATTCTCGGGGCGTTTGGCGTCGGCGGGTACATTGCGTTGGCCGGCCTGTGGGGCAGTCCCATCTCCGGCACGTCGATGAATCCGGCGCGAACGTTCGGGCCTGATCTCGCGAGTGGCAACTTCAACGACTATTGGGTGTATGTCGCCGGGCCACTGGTCGGCGCAGCGGCTGCCGTCGGAATCGCCTTCATCCTGCGCGGCCCGGGCGGCGGGCGCTCAGGCTCAGGAGCTGCGCAGGGCGCTCTATTCACCGCAGCCGCCGAGGAAGAGAAGCCGTAGCGCCTGCTAGGACCTCCGGCAAGGCCTAGGTTGGCGACAACGCAATTCGCAGCCGAGTAGATTGTCAGAGTGAAAGAACAGTATTTGGCGACGGCGTATCCGCAACTGCGGCTCGACAGCCATGCCCTCGAGAACAATATCCGGGTCATGGCGCAGTGGTGCCGGGAACGGGGCGTGGAACTTGCCCCGCATGTAAAGACCACGATGTCGGCGCCGATCATCGAGCGGCAGCTGGCCGCTGGCGCGGTCGGCGTTACCGTCGCCACCGTGGATCAAGTCGCCTCAGCCCTGGCTTGGGGACATGACCACATTCTCGTCGCCAATGAGATCGTCGACAGGTTCGGAATGGTGCGTGTCCGCACGTGGCTGGAGGAAGACGCCGGCCGGGAAATCCGGTGTTTTGTCGATTCGGCAGCCGGGGTCGAGGCGGCGGCGGAAGTCTTCGACGGCGGCGCGGTCGACCTTGAGGTGCTGATCGATGTCGGCACACCCGGCGGGCGCACGGGAGTGCGCAGCCTGGACGAGGGTCTGGTACTGGCTGAGCTGGTCCGGGCCACGCCGGGGCTGAGGCTGGTGGGTGTTGCCGGTTACGAAGGAGTCGTGCCCAACAGCAGGGCGGAGGATAAGGTCACAGCCGTTGACCGACACTGCCGACTGGTGCGGGACGTGTATCTGGAAGCGGCGAAGTTCTTTGAGGCCGCCACTCCCATCTATTCAATGGGTGGGTCCGCGTTCCCGGACCGCGTCGTTGAGTTCCTTCCCGCCGGCGGCCAGGTGCCCGGAACACGGATTATTCTGCGCTCAGGTTGCTACGTCACCCACGATCACGGCACCTATGCCGCGGTCAGCCCCGTTCCGGGGCTCATCCCGGCGATTTCCGTTCGCGCCGTCGTCCTGTCCACCCCCGAAGAGGGGATGGCTGTTGTCGGTGCCGGCAAACGGGATCTTCCCTACGACGCCGGACTGCCAACCTTCCTCTCGGCCCGGACGGCCGACGGTATCGAAAAGAAAGGCGCAGCCGCAGGGGTGCGAAATCTCTACGACCATCACGCAGTCCTTACCGGAGTCACCGGACTCGATGTCACCGATACCGTGGATTTCGGCCTATCCCATCCCTGCTCTGCGTTCGACCGCTGGCCCGAATACGTCCTCACCGACCGTGACGGTCACGACCTTGAGGTGTGGCACACAGACTTCCGCCGATCGTCCCTGGCGACAGTCCCTGGCGCCGACTGATTCTGGCCCGTCACTCCTTCAGGCCCTTAAGCCTTGAGCTGCCGGGTCAGCACTTCGAATTCCTCGACGCCCAGGATCTGCATGTGCTGTTCCGCGCTGGTCTCGGCGCGGATTTTGCCGGCAGCCTGCTCGCTGCCGGCAAGGGCGTCCGCGTCCTCCCACAGCGTGATGGACAGTGACTTGTTGTCTTTCCCAAGCAAGTAATAGATGCCCAGGCATCCCGGCAGCTGGAGCACCCGGTTGACGGTGTCATCGGTGGGGGCCCCGGAGCTGTCCGGGCCGGGCTGATACGTGCTGACACGAGCGAACATGACTGTCCTCCTAGATCCAGGTCCGACGGTTGGAGTCCCTGCCGCCCGAGCCGATGAACCGGGGAGCTGGATCCTTGGGATATCGCGCCCTGGTGGCCGGCGGCCTGGTCTCCTCCCACCAGTAAGGACCCGTCAGCCTGGATGCACAAGGCTGGAATTGGCGTCCCCGCGCAGCTCTGGGCCTACAGGCAGGAAACGCGCGGAGAAGCGAAAGGCCGCTTCGAACCCGTCTAATGCATGCGGCAGGGTTCCGGCGGCAGCCGCGGCGCCGTGGCCGATTCGCTCACGAGGACGCCGACGGCGGAAGGGCCTGGGCGCCGTCGTCAGCGGAGTCCGCTATGGAAACGGACGCGTGACGCGGAATAGGTCCGGCGCTGCGGTAATCCCCGTAGCGCCGGATCTATTGCGTGTCGCCGGTCCGAAAACGTAGCGAAAACAGCGGAACCCAGGGCAATGAGAGTGTGTTCCGTGCGGCGGCCAGCCCGCGCCCGGCTCAGGAAGCGGGCCCGGCCGGAGCGTCGGAGTGCGGGCATCCTGCCCGTGCACGCGCGTGCTCGACGTCGGCGGCGCTTTGAAGTTGCCCGCGGGCCCGCAGTCCGGCCACGACACCGTCAACGTCGGCGTCGGGCCGGTTCTGGCTGAGCTTGTGCTTGGCCTCGATCCGGGTGATGAGGAGTTCGACGCCGACGATCGCGCGCAGCTGCCCGGCAATGTAGCGCTCGGGGGCATCGTCGACAGTCCACGGCCGCTCGGAACCGGCTTCATTGTGATCGCTGAGCCGCCGCACATGGCTGGCGAGCCAGGCCGGGTCGTCGTGGATGACGAGGTTGCCGTACACGTGCGCGGTGGAATAGTTCCAAGTCGGCACCACTCGTCCGTGCACTGCCTTGGACGCGTACCACGACGGCGAAATGTAGGCGTCGGCACCCTGGATGATGGCGAGCGATTCGCCGGCGGCAGGTTCGGACCACTGGGGATTGTTGCGGGCAAGGTGCCCGTGCAAGGCACCATGTTCACCGGACGTCGGGTCGAAGACAAAAGGCTGGGCCGCTTGGGAGATTTCGGACAGCGGATTAGTGGTTTTCTCTACGCTGCCGCGGGCGGCTGCTGGTAACTGTAGTGGATCTCGTTGGGGTAGCGGTAATCCAGGGCGGAGTGCCGGCGCCGGCTGTTGTAGAAGCCCTCGATGTAGCGGATGACATCCCGCCTGGCCTGGGCCTTGGTGGCGTAGACAGTGCGGTACACGCGCTCGTTCTTCAGCGCCGAGAAGAACGTCTCCGCGGCGGCGTTGTCCCAGCACACCCCGGTGCGGCCCATCGAGGAACGCATGCCCAGGCCCGCCACGAGGGCCCGGAAGGA